>JAKDNM010000081.1 GCA_030456445.1 Hyphomicrobiales bacterium | reverse complement strand
CCTATATCGTGGAGTAATGTCATGGCAGGCAAGAGGCAGGGCAGCTATCCCGTTCCGCTCGGCGATGTCGCTACGACCATCCTCGACCCGGTTATGCGCAAGCGTGCCGGCATGTCGACGGCGCTTTTGCAATGCTGGGGCGAGATCGCCGGCGAGCGTCTCGCCGCCAATACGCGGCCTGAACGCATCGCCTGGCCGCGCCGCGCCTACGAGGACGACCCGTTCGAGCCGGCAACGCTGATTATCGCCTGCGAGGGCGCGGCGGCGCTGAGAGTGCAGCACCAGACAGCCGAAATCATCAGTCGCGCCAATGCTTTCCTGGGCTTCGCCGCAATCGGGCGCATAAAGATCGTGCAGAAGAGGGTGATGCATGCCACGCAGCCGGAGAAGCCGTCGTTGCGCGCGCTGACGGACGGAGAAAGGGCACATGTTGCGTCTTCCGTCGAGCCGATAGCGAATGATGCGCTGCGAGCCTCGCTCGAACGCCTCGGCCGTTCGGTTTTGGCGTCGCGGCGCCCGAAATGACCGAAGCGCTCGCAAAATGGTGAACAGAGTGTCGGCGTTGACCGTCTGCACGCGTCCCGCCGATGCCATAATTCCCGGGAAGTCTCGCTTTCCACGCATTTCCCATGTCACATTCAGGCAACCGACAGGTGATTCGTATGAACCGTTCCCTCGACCGTAGAAATGTCCTTCTGGCGCTGGCGGGTCTGCCGGCAGCGGGGTTCGTCCTTTCAGGCAGCCGCGTTGCGGATGCGGCGTCACCGGCGGCCGCGCCCCAGCCGGAAGGCTCGGTGGACGTGAAGGAACTGATGCAGCCCGGCCCTCTGCCGGACATGCAACTCGGCAAGGACGATGCGCCGGTCACCATCGTCGAATACGCCTCGATGACGTGTCCGCATTGCGCCCATTTCGACATCGTGACCCTGCCGGAACTGAAGAAAAAATACATCGACACCGGCAAGGTACGGCTGATCCTGCGTGAATTCCCCTTCGATCCGCGCGCGGAAGCGGGCTTCATGCTGGCGCGCTGCTCCAAGGACAAATACTTCGCCATGGTGGACGTGCTTTTCCACCAGCAGGAGAGCTGGGCGCGCGCCAATGATGCGAAATCGGCGCTCCTGCAAATCTCCAAGCTGGCCGGTTTTACACAGGAGTCCTTCGAGGCCTGCTTGACGGACCAGAAGCTGCTGGACCAGATCAGGGCAGTCAAGAACCGTGGCGAAAAAGACTTCGGCATCGACGCTACGCCGACCTTCTTTGTCAACGGAAAGAAATATCCCGGGGCTTTGTCGATTGAAGAGATGTCGGCGATCATCGACCCCTTGCTTTAAGGGGCTGGCAGGCGCGATCCGCATCGCGCCTGGTGATGGGCGCGTGCGATGAAATTCTCGCGTCTTCGTCTGCTCGGCTTCAAATCCTTCGTCGAACCCGGCGAGTTCGTCATAGAGGGCGGCCTGACCGGCGTGGTCGGGCCGAACGGCTGCGGCAAGTCGAACCTCGTCGAAGCGCTTCGCTGGGTGATGGGCGAAAGCTCGTTTCGGAACATGCGCGCGTCGGGCATGGACGATGTCATCTTTTCCGGCTCCTCGATCCGGCCGGCGCGCAACACGGCCGAGGTGACGCTTTTCCTCGACAATACCGACCGCAGCGCCCCGCCTTCCTTCAACGACGCCGACGAATTGCAGGTCTCGCGCCGCATCGAGCGTGAGGCCGGCTCCGTCTACCGCATCAATGGACGCGAGGCGCGCGCCAAGGACGTGCAACTTCTCTTCGCCGACCAGTCGACCGGCGCGCGCTCGCCTTCCATGGTGGGGCAGGGCCGCATCGGCGAACTGATCCAGGCCAAGCCGCAGGCACGCCGCGCACTGCTGGAAGAGGCAGCGGGCATTTCCGGCTTGCACACGCGCCGCCACGAGGCAGAGCTTCGGCTGCGCGCGGCGGAACAGAACCTCGAGCGTCTAGACGACGTGGTCGGCGAACTGGAAAGCCAGATCGAGAGCCTGAAGCGGCAGGCGCGGCAGGCATCGCGCTTCAAGAACCTTTCCGCCGACATCCGCAAGGCCGAGGCGACGCTGCTGCATCTGCGCTGGACGCAGGCGAAGGCGCAGGAGGCCGAGGCGCAGTCCGCACTTTCCGCCGCCACCTCCGTCGTTGCCGAGAAAGCGGCCGCCCAGATGGAGGCGGCCAAGGTGCAGGCGATTGCCGCCAAAAGCCTGCCCGGCCTGCGCGAGGCCGAGGCCGAGGCCGCCGCCGCCTTGCAGCGCCTCACCATCGCGCGCACGCAGATGGAGGAGGAGGCGGAACGCATCCGCGCCCGCCGCGAGGAACTGCACAAGCGCGTCGCGCAGCTTGATGCCGACATCGAGCGCGAGCGCCGCATGGTGCAGGACAATGCCGAGACGCTGGCGCGGCTCGATGAAGAAGGCAAGGCGCTTGGAGAGGAAGAGGCCGGCGCTTCCGGCCGCGAGGCGGGCTTGAGGCAAACGCTGGAGGCGGCAGCTTCCATGCTTGCCGCGAGTGAAGCCGAACTGACCACGGCGACCTCCGGACGCGCGCAGGCTTCCGCCGAGCGTGGCCAGATCGAGCGCAATCTGCGCGAAAGCGCGGAGCGCCGCGACCGGCTGGAACGGCAGCTTGCCGATCTCGACCGCGAGACCGCCGAAATTTCGGAGCGTATTGCAGCACTTGCCGACCCCGCGGAAAAACGGACGCTTGTGGGAGAGGCGGAAGAGGCGGCGAACGCGGCGGAAAGCGCGGCTGCGACGGCAGAGAGGGATGTCGAGGCGAAGCGTGCGGTCGAGGCGGCCCTGCGCGCGCCGTTGCAGGACGCGCGGTCGGAATTGAGCCGCATCGAGACCGAGGCGCGCACGCTGGCCAAGATCATCAACGCCGCCTCCGGCGATCTTTTCCCGGCGGTGTTGGAAAAAGTAAAAGTCAAACGCGGGTTCGAGGCCGCGCTTGGCGCCGCGCTCGGCGAGGATCTGGATGCCCCGCTCGACAGGAGCGCGCCGGTGCATTGGGGCGAGGCGCTGTCTTCCGAGGCTGATCCCGGCCTACCGAAGGGCGTTGCGCCGCTCGCCGATATGGTGGACGCGCCGCGCCAGCTCGCGCGGCGGCTGGCACAGATCGGCGTGGTCGACACCGCCGAAGGCGTGAGGCTCCAGGCGTTTTTGAAGCCCGGCCAGCGGCTTGTCAGCAGGGAAGGCGGGCTTTGGCGCTGGGACGGCTATACGGCGAGCGCCGATGCACCGACGCCGGCCGCGCAGCGCCTTGCGCAGAAAAACCGGCTGGCTGAACTCGACGGCGAGGCCGTGGAGGCCACGAAGCGGGTCCGCACGGCGGAAGAAGCACTTGCCGGTGCCGAACGCGCCGTGCGCGAGACGGTGGAACGGGAGCGGGCCGCGCGCGAGACTCAACGCAATGGGCAGCGCGCGTTGAGCGATGCGCGGACTGCGTTGGCGGAAGCGGAAAAGGCCGCGGGGGCTCTGTCGAGCAGACGGACCGCATTGACGGAATCGCGCGACCGGATCGTGGAAAGCCGTGACGAAGCCATGCAGGCTTTCGCGACGGCGGAGGTGGGGTTGTCTCAGGTCCCCGACCTGTCGGCGCTGGAAAAGGCGGTTTCAGGGCTTTCGGCGCAGGTTGCGGCCGAGCGCGCGGCAGCCGCCGAGGCGCGTGCGGCGCATGAAGGCCTGCGCCGCGAAACCGAGATGCGCCAGCGCCGGCTGGCCACGATCGTGGCGGAACGCGAAAACTGGCGGTCGCGCGCGGAGAATGCCGACCGACAGATCGCGGCTCTGTCGGAGCGGCGCACGGAGGCATCGGCCGAATTCGACAGGCTTTCCGATGCGCCCGACGAGATCGACGCGCGCCGGCGCAAGCTGATGTCGCAGCTTTCCGAGGTGGAAGCGTTGCGCAAGGCCGCCGCCGACCGCCTGCAGGAAGCCGAGAACCGGCAGGCGGAACTCGACAGGGAAGCAACCGCCGCGATCCAGACACTGGCGGGCGCGCGCGAGGCCCGCGCCCGTGCCGAGGAGCGCCTGACGGCGGCGGACGAAAGACGGCGTGACGCCGAGGCGCGAATCCAGGAGACACTCGGCACCCCCCCGCATCTGGTCATCCAGCAGACCGGCCTCGCGCCCAGCGACCCGTTGCCGGATGCGGACGACATCGAGCGGCGGCTTGAGAAGCTGCGCATCGAGCGCGAAAGGCTCGGCGCCGTCAATCTGCGCGCCGAGGAGGAGCAAAAGGAGCTTTCCGAGCGGCTGGAGACGATCGTTTCGGAGCGTGAGGACATTGTCGAGGCCATCCGCAAGCTGCGCCAGGCGATCCAGAGCCTGAACCGCGAGGGGCGCGAACGGCTGCTTGAAGCTTTCGGCGTGGTGAATGGCCATTTCCAGAAGCTTTTCACCTCCTTGTTCGGCGGCGGTACGGCGGAACTTCAACTGGTCGAATCCGAAGACCCGCTAGAGGCCGGGCTGGAAATCCTGGCGCGTCCGCCCGGCAAGAAGCCGCAGACAATGACGCTTTTATCCGGCGGCGAGCAGGCGCTGACGGCGATGGCGCTGATCTTTGCCGTCTTCCTCACCAATCCGGCGCCGATCTGCGTGCTCGACGAGGTCGACGCGCCGCTCGATGACCACAATGTCGAGCGCTTCTGCAACCTCATGGACGAGATGTCGAAATCGACCGAGACCCGCTTCGTCGTCATAACGCACAACCCGATCACCATGGCGCGCATGGACCGCCTCTTCGGCGTCACTATGGCCGAGCAGGGCGTCAGCCAACTCGTCTCCGTCGACCTCCAGGCCGCCGAGAGCATGCGCGAAGCGAGTTGAGGAGCAATCGAGCTACGCCAGGATATTGACGGCCAAGCCGTGCGAGGCTCGGGTCAGCCTTTCGTCGTTCGTCCACAATGCATCGCAGCGATGATGCTGTGCGCATGCAAGATGCAGCGCGTCGGGGGTCTTCAAGCCGAAGCGGGCTCGCAGCCGGGCCGCCAGCAGATAAATCGGCTCCGGCATCGCGAACGGCAAAAACCTTTCGAACAGTTCCATATAGGCCTGCTCCAGAACAGGGTCCCCACGCTTCATGGGGCCGACCAGGCATTCGCATTTGACCAGCGGTGAAATGCCGAAACGGGCATCGGCTGTTTCAGCCAACTTCCCCGCAATCGCGTCACCCCAAGACGGATGACGTTCGACCAGGTAGATCACCAGGCAGGCGTCGAGATAGATCAGTCCCACGACGCCCTTTCCTCTGCGATGGAAGCGTCGATTTCCTCCGCCGACCGCTTGGCGTAAGTTGGAAGCGAATGGTTCTGGAGCCAATCGAGTATGGCGTGGCCGCTTCCTGCATCGGCTACGCCCCCCTCTGGTGCTTTGGCTGAAATCAGCCGCGCCACGGGTTCGCCTCGGTTTGCAATGATCACCTGCTCTCCGGCTTGTACGCTTCGGATGAGCTGGGACAGCCTATTCTTGGCTTCGAGAATATTCACCTGCATCGCCATCCACCATGATCAAACTTGGCTATAAAAAGAGATAAGATAGCTAAGTTGGCCAGAATATATGGTTCATCGTCTTCGAAGGCAAGGCGAAGAAGCGAGCTTCAGTTCCCCCACACCGCCAGTTCATTTCCTGCCGGGTCGGTGAAATGGAAGCGCCGCCCGCCGGGGAATGCGAAGATCGGTCGCATGATCGTTCCGCCGGCTGCTTCCACGGCGTCCTTTGTCGCCTCGATGTCTTCCGAATAGAGCACCGGCAGCGGCCTTTCGGGCGCTTCGCCGGCATCCGCCTGGAAGCCGCCGTCGAGCCCTTCGGAAAAGGCGGCATAGGTCGGGCCGTAATCCGTAAAGCTCCAGCCGAAGGCGCGGCTGTAGAAGGATTTCGCCGAATCGAGCGTTCCGCCCGTCGCCGGCATTTCGAGATAGTCGAGTTTGCCTGTTTGTCGCATCGGAACCCTCGGTACGTTCTCATTTTGTTCTAGTGGATCGCACATCAGGAGGCAAGCCGAAAATCCGCTGGCGAACTTAATCGATTGGATGAAGCGGAACGTGCCCGGCTGCCTTGCGTTTGCCGATGTGCCACCCTATCCGTCATCATTCGATGACGATCAGGGCTGGCCGTACGCGATAATCTGTGAGGGATTTCATGACGAAATGGGTCTACAGCTTTGGCGACGGCAAGGCGGAAGGCCGCGCCGGCGACCGCAATCTCCTTGGCGGCAAGGGCGCCAATCTGGCGGAGATGTCGAGTCTCGGCCTGCCGGTGCCCCCCGGCTTCACCATCACCACCGAAGCCTGCAACACCTATTTCGAAAAACAACAGGCCTACCCGGAAGGTCTGAAGGAGGAGGTCGCGAAGGCGCTTGCAGAAGTAGGCCGCATCGTCGGCCGAAAATTCGGCGACAGGAAGAATTCTCTCCTCGTCTCCGTCCGTTCGGGGGCACGGGCCTCCATGCCCGGCATGATGGACACCGTTCTCAACCTCGGGCTCAACGACGAGACGGTGAAGGCGCTGGCGGAAGAGTCCGGCGACGAGCGCTTCGCCTATGACAGCTACCGCCGCTTCATCCAGATGTATTCCGATGTCGTGCTCGGCGTCGACCATGGCAATTTCGAGGAGATACTGGAGGACGAGAAGGGCAGGCTCGGCCACGACCTCGACACGGAGCTAACCGCCGCCGAATGGCGCCAGATCATCGACCTCTACAAGGCCAAGGTGAAGGAGGAACTCGGCCAACCCTTCCCGCAGGAGCCGCAAGCCCAGCTCTGGGGCGCGATCGGCGCGGTCTTCTCAAGCTGGATGAACCAGCGCGCCATCACCTATCGCCGCCTGCACGACATCCCCGAAAGGTGGGGCACGGCGGTCAACGTCCAGGCCATGGTCTTCGGCAATCTCGGCGATGATTCCGCAACCGGTGTCGCCTTCACCCGCAATCCCTCGACCGGCGACAACCAGCTCTATGGCGAGTTTCTGGTCAACGCGCAGGGCGAGGACGTGGTCGCCGGCATCCGCACCCCGCAGAACATCACCGAGGCCGCCCGCCAGGCCGCAGGCTCCGACAAGCCGTCGCTGGAAAAGGTGATGCCGGACGCCTTCGCGAGCTTCGTCGATATATCGAGCCGCCTCGAATCCCACTACCGCGACATGCAGGATCTCGAATTCACTATCGAGCGCGGCAAATTGTGGATGCTGCAGACCCGCAACGGCAAGCGCACGGCCAAGGCCGCCATGAAGATCGCCGTCGACATGGCCGCCGAGGGCTTGATCTCGAAGGAAGAGGCCGTGCAGCGCGTCGAGCCGGCCTCGCTCGACCAGCTTTTGCACCCCACCATCGACCCCGACGCGAACCGCGATGTGATCGGCGTCGGCCTGCCGGCCTCGCCCGGTGCTGCCACCGGCGAGATCGTGTTCTCGTCCGAAGTCGCCGAGGCGGCGAAGAAAGAGGGCCGCAAGGTCATTCTCGTGCGCGTCGAGACGAGCCCGGAGGACATCCACGGCATGCACGCCGCGGAAGGCATTTTGACCACGCGGGGCGGCATGACCAGCCATGCCGCCGTCGTTGCCCGTGGCATGGGCAAGCCCTGCGTCTCGGGTGCGGGGTCGCTCCGCGTCGATTACCGCAAGGGCGAGCTGATCGCTGCCGGCGCGACGCTCAGGGAAGGCGACACGATCACCATCGACGGCGGCAACGGCCAGGTCCTGAAAGGCGAGGTCGCCATGCAGCAGCCCGAGCTTTCGGGCGATTTCGCCGCGATTATGGAGTGGGCCGACCAGATCCGCCGCATGAAGGTGCGCACCAATGCCGAGACGCCGGTGGATGCGCGCACCGCGCGCTCCTTCGGCGCCGAAGGCATCGGGCTTTGCCGCACCGAGCACATGTTCTTCGAGGGCGACCGCATCGTCGCCATGCGCGAGATGATCCTGGCCGACACGGAAGAGGGCCGCCGGGCCGCGCTCGCCAAGCTGCTTCCCATGCAGCGTTCCGACTTCATCGAACTGTTCGAGATCATGGCCGGCCTGCCTGTGACGATCCGCCTGCTCGACCCGCCGCTCCACGAATTCCTGCCCAAGACCGAGGAAGAGATCGCCGAGGTGGCCAGGGCGATGGGCGTTTCCGCCGACAAGCTGCGCCAGCGCACCGAGGCGCTGCACGAGACCAACCCGATGCTCGGCCATCGCGGCTGCCGGCTGGCGGTCTCCTATCCGGAGATCGCGGAAATGCAGGCGCAAGCGATCTTCGAAGCCGCTGTCGAGGCCGGCAAGAAGACCGGCAGCCCGGTCGTGCCCGAAGTGATGGTGCCGCTGGTCGGCATCGTGAAGGAGCTTGAATACGTCAAGCAGCGCATCGACGACGTGGCCAGGAAGGTCATGGAGAAGAGCGGCCAGAAAATCGACTATCTCGTCGGCACCATGATCGAACTGCCGCGCGCCGCACTTCGCGCCGATGCGATCGCAAAAGAGGCGGAGTTCTTCTCCTTCGGCACCAACGACTTGACGCAGACGACCTTCGGCATTTCCCGAGACGACGCGGCGTCCTTCCTGGAGGTCTATCGCAGGAAGGATATCATCGCGCAGGATCCGTTCGTGTCGCTCGATGTGGAGGGCGTCGGCGAACTGGTCAGGATCGCGGCGGAGAAGGGCAGGGCGACAAGGCCCGGCATCAAGCTCGGCATCTGCGGCGAGCATGGCGGCGACCCGTCATCCATACGCTTCTGCGAGGAAGTGGGGTTGGACTACGTCTCCTGCTCACCCTTCCGCGTACCGATCGCCAGGCTCGCGGCGGCGCAGGCGGCGGCGAAGGCGAAAAGCTGATTGCGTACCGCCGAGGGTCTCGCCGCAAAGGCGCCATGATTGAAGCGTCACGGCTTTCCGCGGAATCGGATGAAACCCGCGATGCGCCTCCTCCTTTTGATGCTTGCTGTCGCGGCCCTTCCATCGGGCGCCCTGGCGCGCCCGCGTCCATCGGCGCTGGTTGAGCCGACCCTGCATATTGCGCCAGGCGGCGAAACCGGCCCGCGCGTTGCCCTCACTTTCGATGCCTGCATGGGCAAGAGCGATATGCGCATCCTCAAAACGCTGATCGACAACGGCCTGCCGGCGACGATTTTCGTCACCGAGCGCTGGATTAAATCCAATCGCGGCGTGCTGGAGACGATGCTGAAGCATCCCGACCTGTTCGAGATCGAGGACCATGGCGCCCGGCATGTGCCGGCGGTAGACCGGCCAATCAGCATCTACGGCATAAGGGCGGCCGGCTCGCCCGAGGCGGTGCGAACCGAAGTGGCCGGCGGCGCCGACGCCATCCTTGCGGCGAGCGGCCGGCATGCCGGCTGGTTTCGCGGCGCCACGGCTAAATATACGCCAAGCGCGATCGCCCAGATCAGGGGCATGGGCCTTGAGGTCGCCGGCTTTTCATTGAACGGCGACGGCGGCGCGACATTCACAGCTTCCCTCGCGCAGAGGCGCGTGGCAGCAGCAAAGGACGGCGACGTGATCATCGCCCATATCAATCAGCCCGGCCGGTCGTCGGGCGGCGGTGTAGCAAAGGGCATCCTCGACCTGAAGGCGAAGGGCTACCGTTTCGTGAAGCTCGCCGACGGCGGCGCCACGGGCTCGGACGGCACGACGGGCGCGAAGTAAGGCGGCGAAGAAGGCTGGCTCGCTACTGCGTCCGGCGTTCCTCCCCGGCATCGATCACCACCCTATCCGGATAGAAGGCGCCGTGGTCTTTTATCTCCAGCATCTCGTCATAGGGATGCTGGTAGGCCCACATGACGTCCTTGGCCGCCTCGTCCTGGCCGGTCACGCTCCAGTAGCTGGCATCGCCCTTGAACGGGCAGTGCGTGGTCGTCGCCGTCTTCTCCAGATGGACGAAATAGATGTCCTCGAAGGGGAGGTATAAGACCGGGTCGTGGCCCTTCTCGCGGAGCAGTCTGGCGCGGTCGCTCGAGGCGATCATGACCTCGCCGAACGTGACATTCACCACGCCGCCGAAAGGTTCGACCGTAATCGTATGCTCGGGATGGTCGCGGAAGCCGGGCGAGGGGTTCACTTCGAAAGCAACCATGACAATGTCTCCTTGATCCCGACTAACCCCGCCCGGCCGCTGGAAGTTCCAATCTGGTTCCCGATCAGGCCGCGCGCAATTCCTCCTTGCCGACCCAGGCCTCGGTGTCGTCGAGCGCCTTTTCCGTCCGGTCGAACAACTCGTTCAGTTCGGCCTCGGTGATGATCATCGGCGGGCAGAAGCCGATCGTGTCGCCCATCGCCCGCAGGATTGCGCCGTGGTCTTCGGCGAATTTCGCCATCTGTGCGCCGACGCCCTCTTTCGGGCCGAAAGAGCGCTTGGTCTTCTTGTCGGCCACGAGTTCGACGCCGCCGACCAGCCCGCAATAGCGCGCCTCACCGACCAGCGGATGCTCGGCAAGACGTTTCATCCGCTTCTCGAAAACCGGCATGAGCGAGCGGACATGGCCGATAATGTCGCGCTTCTGATAGATCTCGATCGCCTTGACGCCGAGCGCGCAGCCCAGCGGATGCCCGCCATAGGTGAAGCCGTGGCCGAACGTGCCGATCTTCGAGGTCTGGTCGACATAGGCCTGGTAGATGTCGTCGGGCACCATCACCGCGCCGAGCGGGGCATAGGCCGACGTCATCTGCTTGGCGGCGGAAATCGTCTTTGGTGTCATGCCGAGCGTCTGGGCGCCCCACCAATTGCCGGTGCGGCCGAAGCCGTTGATGACCTCGTCGTCGATCATGAAGATGTCGTGCTCGTCGAGCACCGCCTGGATCGCCGGGTAATAGCCCTCGGGCGGCACGATGACGCCGCCGGCCCCCATAACCGGCTCCGCGATCATGGCCGCGATCGTGTCGCCGCCCTCGCTCTCGATCAGGTCGCGCAGAGACTGCACGATGCGCGCGGTGAATTCGGCTTCGCTCTCGCCGTCCTGGCCGAAGCGGTAGTAATGCGGGCAGTCGGTGTGCAACACGCGGTCGACCGGCAGGTCGAAACTCGCATGGTTGGCCGGCAGGCCGGTCAGCGACGCCGACATGATGGTGACGCCGTGATAGGCCTTCTGGCGCGAGATGATTTTCTTCTTGTTGGGCCGGCCAAGTGCGTTGTTGAGATACCAGGCAAGCTTCACCTGCGTGTCGTTGGCCTCCGAGCCCGACGAGGTGAAGAACACCTTCGAGATCGGCACCGGTGCGATCTCCTTCAGCTTCTCGGCAAGTTCGATCGCCGGCTCGATGCCCTTGGCGCCGAAGATATGATAGTAGGGCAGTTCCTTGAGCTGCTTGGTTGCCGCGTCGATCAGTTCGGCGTCGCCGAAGCCGAGTCCCGCGCACCAAAGGCCCGACATGCCCTCGATATAGGCCTTGCCGTGCGTGTCGTAGACATAGACGCCTTCGCCGCGCTCGATGACAAGCGTGCCGGTCGTCTTCAGCTTGTGCAGCGCCGTGTAGGGATGCAGCACCGCCTCGATGTCGCGGGTCTGCAGATTGGTCAGGGGTCGCGTTTCAGCCATGGTCGCCTCCGAGGGAAGACGCGACTGTAGCCCCTCTGCATGCCGGGGTTAAGGCCCCGGCATTGCTGGTATAAAATACTGATCCAGTTTGGTCCGGTCAGGCCGCGACCGCCAGATGGTTCATCAACCCGGCATAGGCGGCGACGATCCCGGCCACCGGATGGCTGCTCTCTTCGACCGTCTCGACGCGCAACGCCTCGCCGTCTTTCGGCAGCATCACCAGGACCAGTGCCCGTTCCTTGCCGGAGCCGACCGACACCGCCGCGACACGCTGGCAATCCGTTTCCTCGGGCAGCGGCATGTCGAAGAGCACTTTACCGCCGACGCTGTCGACGGCTGCCGTCACGGCTTCCTCGAATCCGGATGATTGCAGGTCCTGCAATTGCAGTGCGAGTTCAAAGCCCATCATGTCCGGCTTTCCAGTATCCGGCTGATCGGTGCTTGCTGGTATGGCAGAGGGTATTTCGCGAGGCGCTTTACCCGCCACGGCGTTCAACGTGTTCATCGGAGCCTCATATCGCTCACCTGCCACGCCACCCGTTAACGGAGATTAACGGTTAGAATGGCCCAATTGTGGCAACGGGATCGCCCGGATGAGACGAAACGCTAATCCTCAAACATGGTGAAACGCTGGACTTTCCAGCCGTTCGCGACACAATAGGCGCCAGCAGTTGGGAGGAACGATATGCAAGGACTGATGCAGGAATGGCCGTTGTTGTGCAGCAAGATCCTCGATCATGCGGCGCGCCAGCATCCACGTCGTGAAATCGTCTCGCGCTCCATAGAAGGGCCGATCGTACGGACGACTTATGCGGAAGTCCGTGGCAGGTCGCTGAAGGTGGCTCAGCGGCTCGAGCGGGACGGCTATCGAATCGGCGACCGCATCGGCACACTGGCATGGAATACCGCTCGTCATCTTGAGGCATGGTATGGCATCATGGGCATGGGCGGCGTCTATCATACGCTCAACCCGCGCCTTTTCCCCGACCAACTTGCCTGGATCATGAACCATGCCGAGGACAAGTGCCTCTTCGTCGATCTCACCTTCGTGCCGCTGGTCGAAAAGATCGCGCCGAACGTGCCTTCGCTGAAGAAAATCATCATCCTGACCGACGCGGCGCACATGCCTCAGACCTCTCTGCCGGCCGTACCCTACGAAGAATGGCTGGCGGAAGCGGACGGCGACTACCAGTGGAAGGCACTCGACGAGCATGACGCCGCCGGCATGTGCTATACGTCGGGCACGACAGGCGGCCCGAAGGGCGTCGTCTATAGCCACCGCTCCAACGTGCTCCATGCGATGATCGCCGTGCAGCCGGACGCGATGGGGCTTTCCTCGCGCGATACGATCCTGCCCGTGGTGCCGATGTTCCACGCCAATGCCTGGGGCCTTGCCCAGAGCGCACCGATGGTCGGGGCGAAGATGGTCATGCCCGGCGCGAAGATGGACGGCGCATCGATCTACGAGTTGCTCGACACCGAAAAGGTCACCTGTTCCGGCGCGGTGCCGACAGTATGGCTCATGCTCCTTCAGTACCTGGAGGAAACCGGCAAGAAACTGCCCTACCTGAAAAGGGTGGTGATCGGCGGATCGGCGTGCCCGCGCGCGATGACCGGCAAGTTCCGGGATAATTACGACGTGGACGTCATCCATGCCTGGGGCATGACCGAAATGTCGCCGCTCGGCACGCTCGGCACGATGAAGCCGGAATATGCCTCGCTGACCGGTGAGGCCCAACTCGACATCAAGGTGAAGCAGGGTTTCCCGCCCTTCGGTGTCGAGATGAAGGTTACCGACGACGAGAACGTCGAGCGGCCCTGGGACGGCAAGACCTTCGGCAGGCTCAAGGTGCGCGGCCCGGCCGTGTCGCGGGCTTATTATGGCGGCGCCGGCAAGGAGCAGTTCGACGAGGAGGAATGGTTCGACACGGGCGATGTCGCTCATATCGACGAAAACGGCTACATGCAGATCACCGACCGCGCCAAGGACGTGATCAAGTCCGGCGGCGAGTGGATTTCCACCATCGACCTGGAGAATCTGGCGGTCGGCCATCCCGATGTGGCCGAGGCCGCCGTGATCGGCATCAAACACGCACGCTGGGACGAGCGTCCGCTGCTGGTGATCGTCAGGAAGCAGGGAAAAAACCCCTCGAAAGAGGAACTCCTCGGCTTCATGGAAGGCAAGATCGCCAAATGGTGGATGCCCGACGACGTGGCCTTCGTCGACGAGATCCCGCATACCGCGACCGGCAAGATCCAGAAGACGACGCTGCGCGACCGCTTCAAGGATTACCGTCTGCCGACCGAGGAGGCTGGCGCCGCGTGAACTGGATGCGCAAGAGCTTTCGGTTTGCCGAGTGATAGTCCGCTTTGAACCGAAAACCTCCGGCTCGGCTTTATGGTCGCGCCGGATAGCTTTATTTTCCTTGATTCTTTTTATTGTTTCCGCCCTCGGCCACCGCCAGGGATTCGTGGATACGTTCGACTTCCTCTGGATAATGCTGCTGGTCGCGGTTCTCGCCGTTGCAGCGCTTCTGCTCGTGGCGGTGAGTTTTCGCCGGGTCTGGGGCAGGGGCGATCGTGGCGGCGGCGCGGCCATCGTTGCGGTCCTGGTATCGCTTTTGGTGCTGGCGCCCTTCGCCGTCGCGGGGGTCTGGTTCTTCCTCTATCCGCGTCTGAACGACATTTCGACGGATCTCGTGAGCCCGCCGGCGCTCGTCATGGCGGCGAAGGTTCGGAATGACCACATGAATCAGGTCGGGCCGATCACCCGCGAGGCGGCGGCGCGTCAGGTCGCTGCCTATCCCGAAATCACCGGCCGACGCTATAACGCGTCGCCGGGCGATGTGTTGGGCGCGGTGGATCATGTGATCGCCCGCAGAGGATGGAAAATCGTTTCCCATCCGCCGCTCGTCGACGGCGAGCGGGAATATACGCTCGAGGCGGTCGCGAAGACCTTCCTGTTCGGCTTCCCTTCCGATGTGGCCATCAGGCTCACCGACGAGGGCGAATCGACCTATGTCGATATGCGCTCGGCCTCGCGCTACGGCGACGACGATTTCGGTGACAACGCCGCGCGGGTTTCGAAATTTCTCGATGCGCTGGATACCGGGATGGCCGGTCAGGCCAACCGATAGACCGTGTCGATAGCGACTTCGCCCTCCGCCGCCACTTCTCCGCGCGCCACGAGATCCTCGATATGCGCCAGAACCGACAGGCCCGCCGCGCCGTGGAGGCGGGAATCGGTGCTGCGGTAGATTGTCTCCACCATTTCCGGAACGGTGCGGTCGCCGGCTTGCAGCCGCTCAAGGATGGCGCGCTCGCGCATCTTGCGATGACCCTTCAGCCCGCGCACGAATTGCGCCGGTTTGACGACCGGGCCGCCATGCCCCGGCAGGTAGAGCCGGTCGTCGCGCTCGAGCAACCGGTCGAGCGAGGCCATATAGTCAGACATCGCGCCATCCGGCGGGGCGACGATCGAGGTCGACCACGCCATGACATGGTCGGCCGAGAACAGGATGCCGGTGCCTTCCAGCGAAAAAGCCATGTGGTTGGCCGTGTGGCCAGGCGTGAAGACGCCGCCGATGGCCCAGCCGTCGCCCAAGACGATTTCGCCGTCCGCCAGCTTCCGGTCGGGCGAAAATTCCGTATCGGCGCTGGCGTCGAGCGGATTGGTCTCGCCGATGCGCAGCGGCCGGGCAGGGCGGTGCGGACCTTCCGCCACCACCGTCGCCCCGGTCGCCTCCTTCAGCCGCGCCGTCAGCGGCGAGTGGTCCCGGTGGGTGTGGCTGACGAAGATGTGGCTGACCGGGCGCCCGGCGAGCGCCTTGAGGAGCGCCTGGAAATGCGTTTCGTCCTCGGGTCCCGGATCGATCACGGCAAGTGTGTCGCGGCCGACGATGTAGCTGTTCGTGCCTTTGAAGGTGAACGGGCTCGGATTGTTGACGGTAAGCCGCGATATGCCGGGCGCGACGGTGATGGCTTCGCCATAGGCCGGCTCAAAATTCATATCGAATTCCCACGCCATCGATGCCCCGCACCTATCGCCGCCCGATGCTTTCATAGGCGAAGCCCTGGCTCTCGATCTCGGCGCGCTTGTAGATGTTGCGCAGATCGACCAGCATTGGAGTTTTCATGCTCTTTCTCAGCCGTTTGAAGTCGAGTGAGCGGAATTCGTTCCATTCGGTAACGATCACCACGCAGTCGGCGCCTTCCGCGGCTTCGTAGGCGTTGCCGGTGTAGTCGATCGCAGGCAGCATTGCCGCTGCGGCCTCCATGCCCTGTGGGTCGTAAGCGCGGATTTGAGCACCTGCGTCTATCAGCGCCTGGACGATGGCGATCGAAGGCGCCTCGCGCATGTCGTCCGTGTTGGGCTTGAAGGTGAGGCCGAGCACGGCGACGGTCTTGCCGCGCACATTGCCGCCGCACAGCGCGATCACCTTGCGGCCCATCGCCCGCTTGCGCTGGTCGTTGACCGCGACGGCCGTCTCGATCAGCCTCACCGGCGTTCCGAGGTCCTGCGCCGTCTTGACGAGCGCCATCGTGTCCTTGGGAAAACAGGAGCCGCCATAGCCGGGACCGGCGTTCAGGAATTTCGAGCCGATGCGCTTGTCCAGCCCGATGCCGCGCGCCACGTCCTGCACGTCGGCACCCGCCTTCTCGCAGAAATCCGCCATCTCGTTGATGAAGGTGATCTTCATCGCGAGGAAGGCGTTAGCGGCGTATTTGATGGTCTCGGCGGTGCGCCGGTTGGTGAAGACCAGCGGCGACTGGTTGAGGTAGAGCGGCCGGTAGACATGGCTCATCACGTCGCGAGCCCGCTCATCCTCGGCGCCGACGACGATCCGGTCGGGCCGCTTGAAATCCTCGATCGCGGCGCCCTCGCGCAGGAATTCCGGGTTCGAGACGACGGCGACATCGGCCTTCGGGTTCGTCTCGCGGATGATCCGCTCCACCTCGTCGCCCGTACCGACCGGCACCGTCGATTTGGTGACGACCACGGTGAAGCCGCTGACGGCGTTCGCGATCGAGGCGGCGGCGGCATAGACATAGGAGAGATCGGCGTGGCCGTCGCCGCGTCTGGAAGGCGTGCCCACCGCGATGAATGCGACCTCGGCGGCGGCCACCGCTTCGGCGAGGTCGGTGGTGAAGGAGAGCCGTCCGGCAGCCGCGTTGTCCGCTACCAACCGGTCGAGGCCGGGCTCGTAGATCGGGATCACGCCTTGCCGAAGCTTCTCTATCTTGGTCTCGTCCAGATCGACGCAGACGACCTCATGGCCGAAATCCGCGAAGCAGGCACCGCTGACGAGGCCGACATAGCCCGAGCCGATCATGGCAATCCGCATGCGTCAGTCTCCGAGTTTGTTGGGGATTTTGTTTCGTGTGAGGGGTCGTTAGCATCGAACACGTTTATGCGAAAGGTGGAGCCGGGACCGAGTGCCTCACACTTGATTGCAGCATGTGCGATTTTAGCATAGCCCACACGGGCGAGCGGAGAGCGTCATCGGGATGATCGAGGGCACTTACAGGTTGAAGCGTCCGCTGGACGTCGTGCTTTCGGCGCTTGGATTGCTCGTTCTGTCGCCGGCCATTCTTGTCTCGCTTCTGGCGGTGCGATGGACCTCGTCCGGCGGGGGAATCTTCTCGCAAGTCAGGGTGGGCCGAGACGGCGTGCCGTTCAACTGTCACAAGCTCAGGACCATGTATGTGGGAACGGCTTCCGTGCCGACGCACGAAGTATCGACGTCGCGGATCACGCCGGTCGGCGGGTTCCTTCGCCGCACCAAGCTCGACGAGCTTCCGCAACTGTGGAATGTGCTGAAAGGCGAGATGAGCCTGGTCGGGCCGCGGCCCTGCCTGCCGGAGCAGACCGAACTGATGGAGGCAAGGCGGCGGCGGCGCGTTGTCGCGCTGCGGCCCGGAATCACCGGGCTTGCCCAATCGCGCGGCATCGACATGGCAGATCCGGCAAGGCTCGCTGAAATCGACGCCGAATATCTTCTGGTCGTTTCCCTGCCTGCCGATTTCAAAATCCTGATTCATACCATTATAAGTAGCGAGGCAAGGCAAGACAGGGCGCGGAATTGAGCTCATTCGTCCGGGGCGGATTGGCTTGGACCCAGTGGGATGTGGCTG
>JAKDNM010000199.1 GCA_030456445.1 Hyphomicrobiales bacterium | reverse complement strand
CGCGGACTAAACTCAAACGGCTATATCCTAAAATTGAGATGAAATGAGCTACTAGTGCCGTCATGCTGCGCGGAAGGCGCGTATAAGCGCGCCTGGAGTCGCAGTATCCACAAGCCATGGATTCTGCGACTTCGCGCAGAATGACGGTAACCCCGCTTGTTGCATGCACTTGGGTGCTTCTGCTGAGGTTTATACATAATCAAGTCGTATTTTATACACTTTTTCTTAGACGGGCTTTGCGGTTAAAAATCACTTTATAGCGTCTCGAGTGAACCTATATTCTCCGTGGCGACGAGTGATTGAACCCGTCGAGTAATTTTTTGTCGGTTTGCATAAGGGGCGCTTTGTGTCTTGGATCGTGCTCGTTGTTTCCGGTGTCTTCGAAAGCGTATGGGCTATCGCTCTTGGGAAGTCCGAGGGTTTTCAGCGGCTTGTGCCGAGCATCGTGTTCCTGGTGGGATTGGCGATCAGTATGGCCGGCTTGGCCTATGCCATGCGCGAGCTGCCCACCGGCACGTCATATGCGGTATGGGTGGGCATCGGCGCCGTGCTGACGGTCGCCTACGGCATGATTTTCGGCGGAGAGCCCATCACCATCATGCGAATTGTGCTGCTGCTCGGTATCGTGATCTGCGTGATCGGCCTAAAGCTGGTGCATTGAGCGATTCAAGCCGCAGTCGTGCAATGGGCACACCAGAAATGACACAAACGAACCGGCAAACAGTGTCGTGTACGCTTCGCAGCCGGGAGCGCTCCCGGACCACGCAATATGCGATAACCGACCGGCCATACCATTACCGGTGACGCAACTCGTAATTCAGGCCATTTTACCTACGGAAGCTCTGATTGAATCCGTATCAGGTTCAAATAGAGGCTACACAGTAATAGTGGCGACCGCCCAATGAAACAGACCAGCTTTGCCTCGCTGACGTACACGGCCAAGAAGAAGAAAACGCGCAAGGAGCGGTTTCTCGAGCAGATGGAAAGTTGCGTACCGTGGGCGCGGTTTGAAGCGGTAATAGAACCCTATTAGCCAAGCACTATCGACAAAGGCGTAAGACGGGCGAGTAGCAACGCCGGGTACGTGCTGGTGTTGCTTTGATTGAGATGGCGGCTGGTGACTGCTTGTTCTACCCGTCATATGGTTCACGGCGTCCATATGCACCGCGATGATGGTGGCATTCGGGACCGCCTGATGGGTACGCAGCGTATCTTCCTGGCCCATGATGATGGGGTCACCTTCGAAGCCGGTCACCTCGGCGGCGCTGGTATTCAGCACGATCACCTCGGGGTTGTAGCGCTCCAGTGCCCGTTCGACTTCGTCCCGCCAGACGGTATCGCCGACCACATAGGTGGTCTTCTGTCCCGGTGCCTCGAAGACCACGCCCATAATATCGCCGAGCGATTGTGCCAGTTCGGGGATGGCATAGAGGGCATCGGAGCCGTGCTGACCGCCCGTCTTGTGGAGCTGCACTCCGCCGAACTCGGCGTCACCGTCGAGGATGCGCACATCGCTGAAGCCCTAGGCAACAGGGTAATGCAATCGACTCCTGACATTCCGTGCAATCACCTTCTGAAACTGACACGTACCGAGGTGGCCGCAACGGGAGTATCCCATGACCTTCAGCCTCATCGCCCTGGCGCCTGACCGGCGCACTCTGGGTGTCGCCTGTGCCACGGGCGCACAACGTGCCGGTCTGCGAGCTGCATCTCGAGCCCAGTCTGGTGGTGGCGGGCAACATGCTGGGAAGCGACGAGGTGGCGCCCGCCATGATCGAGGCCTTTCGACGGGCGAAGGCCTCGGGCGAGGGGTTTCAGGTCCCCAGCCCAGGATCTCCTGTGACAAAGCGGGTGCCAGGTTTCGGCCGCTCGTCGACGGTCAGTTCGAACACATCCGGGCGGGCGTAATGCCCGACGACATCGAAGTCGTAGCGTGCCTGAACGAGCTGGGAGGTATCCACCTCCGCCGTCAGCAAGCCCGCCTGATCGCGCAGTGGCCCGGCCAGCACGTCACCCAGGGGACCCACGATCAGGCTACCGCCACGAATGAGGGGACGATCGTCCTCCCAGTCAGGGACATCGATGCCAAGGGCGGCGGGTGACGGCTGAACTTGGCAGGCGCTGACGACAAAACAGCGTCCTTCGTGTGCGATATGACGCATCGACGCCTGCCAGACATCGCGTTCATCCACCGTGGGCGCACACCAGACTTCAACGCCCTTGGCATACATCGCGGTGCGCAATAGCGGCATGTGGTTTTCCCAGCAGATAGCCGCCCCGGCAGTACCCGCCTGGGTGTCGATGGTGGTCAGGGTCGAACCATCCCCCTGGCCCCAGATCAGTCGCTCGGTCCCCGTGGGCATCAGCTTTCGGTGCTTGCCAATCAGGCCCTGAACGGGGTCGAAGAACAAGGCGGAACAATAAAGTGTACTCCCGTCGCGCTCGATGACGCCCACCACGAGCGTTGCGCCGGTACGGGCCGACAAACCCGCAAGCGCTTCGGTCTCCGCGCCGGGCACATCGATGGCATTGTTGAAGTAGGCGGCGAACGCATCTCGGCCCTCGGGAAGCCGGAAGCCAAGCCGCGTGCCGAAGATCTCCCCTTTGGGATAGCCGCCGAGAACGGCCTCCGGCAGTACCACCAGTGTGGCACCGGCTTCGATGATCGGGTCTTCGTAGGAAAGGATCAGATCCAGTGTGTCGGCCTTGCCGGAGGGAAGTGAGCCGAGCTGGAGGGCGGCGACCGTCGTTCGCGACATGATGCGAGTCCTTGAGCAGGTAAGTGATACCAGGATGCTATAGGCTGATAGGGCATAAATAAAGATAGATTCCTTTCTATTTGATATGAATGAAATTGATATCTCGAGGGCAGACCTGAATCTGCTCAAGATCTTCGAAGCGCTCTATGACGAAGGCAGTGCAAGCCGCGCAGCGACGAGGCTCGGGGTGACGCAGTCGGCGGTGAGTGCGGCACTCAGGCGGCTGAGAACGCTGTATGGAGACGCACTGTTTCAGCGCACGGGACGCGGCCTCGCGCCGACGCTGCTTGCCCAGCAGTTGCAGCCGATCGTCTCCGAAGCCCTGAACAAGATGCGCCAGAGCCTGGCCCTGGTGTCGACGACGGCGCGCTGCTTCGAGGGGCGCTCGGTGACGATAGGGCTTTCCGACGACTTCGAGATCGCCATCGGTTCGCGCTTGATGGCGCTTGCGGCCGACCGGGTGCCGGGGTTGCGGCTCATTTTCCGGCAGACCCACAGCCAGGTGGTCGCCGATGCCTTGGCAGGACGCAGTCTCGATCTGGCGATCAGTTCCGGGGGGCTTGCCAGAAGCGGATTGAGCCGGCTTCTGCTCGGTAACGCGGGCTACGCCTGTGTAGTGGACCCTGCGCACTGGACGACAGCCGGGTTGGATATCGAGCGCTTCGTCGCGACGGAGCATATCCTGGTATCATCAGGCGGTTTCGTCGGTCTTGTCGACGAAGCATTGGCCGAACGGGGGGTGTCGCGTCGCGTGCTGGCCGCCACGACACACTTTGCGGCGCTTCCCCACTTGCTGAAAGGGACGCGGGCCATTGCGACGATACCCGAGCACGCTGCCGCCTCCATCGCGAGCATGACCGGGCTGCGAGTCTTGCCTTGTCCGCTTCCATTGCCCCAGTTTCCGATCGAGCTGGGTTGGCGCACCTCCGATGCGAACGATGCGGTGTTGACCGCGATACGGCAATTAATCACGGATTGCTTCGACTCGGCCGGAATGAGGACGTGACCC
>JAKDNM010000080.1 GCA_030456445.1 Hyphomicrobiales bacterium | reverse complement strand
GAAATATATCGGCTCCGTCGTGCCGACGAGCGACAATTTCTACGCCACGCTGAACTCGGCGGTCTTCACCGACGGCTCCTTCGTCTACGTGCCCAAGGGCGTGCGCTGCCCGATGGAGCTTTCCACGTATTTCCGCATCAACGAGCGCGAAACCGGCCAGTTCGAGCGTACGCTGATCATCGCCGACGAAGGCGCCTACGTCTCCTATCTGGAAGGCTGCACGGCGCCGCAGCGCGACGAGAACCAGCTTCACGCCGCCGTGGTCGAGCTGATCGCGATGGACGACGCGGAGATCAAATATTCCACCGTCCAGAACTGGTATCCGGGCGATTCCGAGGGGACGGGCGGGGTTTACAACTTCGTCACCAAGCGCGGCGATTGCCGCGGCGACCGCTCCAAGATTTCGTGGACGCAGGTGGAGACCGGCTCGGCCATCACCTGGAAATACCCGTCCTGCATCCTGCGCGGTGATGATTCACGCGGCGAGTTCTATTCGATCGCGGTCTCGAACGGCCACCAGCAGATCGACTCCGGCACCAAGATGCTGCATCTGGGCAAGAACACCACGAGCCGCATCATCTCCAAGGGAATCTCGGCCGGCAATTCGAACAACACCTATCGCGGCCAGGTCTCCGTGCACCGCAAGGCGACCAACGCGCGCAACTTCACCAACTGCGACTCGCTCCTGATCGGCAATGAATGCGGCGCGCATACCGTGCCCTATATCGAGGCGAAGAACGCGTCCGCCAGGCTGGAGCACGAGGCGACGACCTCGAAGATCGCGGAAGACCAGCTCTTCTATGTCATGCAGCGCGGCATCCCCGAAGAGGAAGCGATCGCGCTGATCGTCTCCGGCTTCGTCAAGGACGTCATCCAGCAATTGCCGATGGAATTCGCCGTCGAGGCGCAAAAACTCATTGGCATCTCGCTTGAGGGGAGCGTGGGCTAGTGACTTCCGACCCGTGGTTTGCGCCCAAGGCGTATGGTTACGGAGCATCGCCCGCGAATTGGAAGGGCTGGCTGGCGACGGCCGGCTTTTGCACGGCCCACGCCGTTGCGGCGTTTGTTTTGATCGGCTGGTCGGGAGACGATCGGCAACCCGAAACCTGGCAATGGGTCCTTTTCCTGGGGCTGGAAGCGCTTTTGATATCGGGCTTCGTTTGGCTGGTGAGGGCCAAGATGGCTGGCGAATGGCGCTGGCGCTGGGGTAACGCGCGGTAGCGGGAAAATATCCCAGGCTTCGCCATCCGCACACAATGAACTGAAAGATGAAAAATGCTTGAAATCAGAAATCTGCACGCCCGCATCGCCGAGACCGGCACCGAGATTATCCGTGGGTTGAACCTCACCGTCAAAGACGGCGAAGTCGCCGCCATCATGGGGCCGAACGGCTCGGGCAAGTCGACGCTCTCTTATGTGCTTGCCGGCCGCGACGACTATGAGGTGACCGAGGGCGAGATCCTCTACAACGGCGGGTCCATCCTCGACCTCGATCCAGCCGAGCGCGCCGCCAAGGGCATCTTCCTCGCCTTCCAGTATCCGATGGAGATACCGGGCGTGGCCAGCATGGAATTCCTCAAGGTGGCGATGAATTCGCAGCGCAAGGCGCGCGGCGAGGAGCCGCTGAAGGTGCCGGAGTTCCTGAAGCGCGTGCGCGAGGCGACCGCGTCGCTGTCGATCGATATGGCGATGCTGAAGCGGCCGCTCAATGTCGGCTTCTCCGGCGGCGAGAAGAAGCGCGCCGAAATCCTGCAGATGAAACTGCTCGAACCGAAACTGTGCGTGCTCGACGAGACCGATTCCGGCCTCGATATCGACGCGCTGAAGATCGTGGCGGGAGGCGTCAACGCGCTGAGGGCGCCGGATCGCGCTATCGTCGTCATCACCCACTACCAGCGCCTGCTCGAATACATTGTGCCCGACAGCGTGCATGTCCTCTACAAGGGGCAGGTGGTGAAGTCGGGCGACAAGGGCCTCGCGATTGAGCTTGAAGCGAACGGTTATGCCGGCGTGATCGAAGAGGCGGCCTGACAGGCGGGATCGAGAGATGAACATTCAGACAACCCGGACCCGAACGGCGGCGGAAACGGCGCTGATCGACACTTTTGCCGCGCGCCTGCCCGACCTGCCGGGAGACAAGGCCGTCATCGCCAAGCGCAGGGAAGCGATTGCGGCGCTCGAAGCGCGTGGCCTGCCAAACCGCAAGGTGGAGGCCTGGCACTATACCGATCTGCGCCGGCTGTTGACGACCGTTCCGGCATTCGACGCCGACGCCGATGCCGTGGCCGTAGCCCCGCTGCTTGAGGGATCGACCGTGCTGTCGATCCTGAACGGCAAGGCGGGGAAGGCTCAGCCCGTCGAAGGCGTGACGATTGTGTCCGCCGCCGAGAAGATGGCCGACGGTATCTTCGCGCCGGCACTACAGCCCGCCACCGACGACGACGCGGTCGGCGCCATCAACGCCGCATTCGCGGCGGACGGCTGGTTCCTCGACATCGCGGACGGTGCCGCGCCGGCCACGCCCATCGAGATCCAGAGCGCGCAGGCCGGCGGCCAGGTCCACACGCGCCTTGCCGCTCGTGTCGGCGAGGGCGCGAAGGCCACCGTCGTCGAGCGCCATGTCGGCACCGGTGATGCGCTTGCCTCCTCGGTGACCAACATCGTTGTCGGTGACGATGCCGAACTCCGCTGGCTGATCGTTCAGGAACAGCCGGTCGGCGCCACCCAACTCGGCCAGTTCAACGCCTGGATCGGCAAGAACGCCAAGCTGACGCTGTTCATAATGAACCTCGGCGGCAGGCTCGTGCGGCAGGAAATCCGCGTCGACGCAAAGGGCGAGGGCGGCGAGTTCACGCTGCGCGGCGTCAATCTGCTGGCCGGCTCGACGCATTGCGACGTGACCATGGTGCTCGACCATTCAGCTTTCGGGACGAAGTCGACCGAGGTGATCCGCAACATCGTCACCGACAAGGCCGAAGGCGCCTTCCAGGGCCAGATCAGGGTGGCGCAGCAGGCGCAGAAGACCGACGCCAAGATGGCCTGCAATACGCTGCTTCTCTCCGACGAGGGCGGCTTTTCGGTAAAGCCGGAACTGGAAATCTTCGCCGACGACGTGGTCTGCGGCCATGGCGCCACCGTAGCCGAGATCGACCGCAACAGCCTCTTCTACCTGATGGCGCGCGGCATCGAGGAGAAGACCGCACGCGGCCTTCTGGTCAAGGCGTTCCTGGCCGAGGTGATCGAAGGCCTGGAGGACGAGCCGATCGTCGAGGCGCTGGAAGCCAAGCTCGACGGCTGGTTCGCCGAGCATGGGTGAGATGGTTCGGGAATCACGAAAGTAGAAGACATGGATCAGAAGGTCGAAAGCAGCATCTACGACGTCGAGGCGATCCGCCGCGACTTCCCGATCCTGTCGCGGATGGTCCATGACAAGCCGCTCGTCTATCTCGACAATGGCGCCTCGGCGCAGAAGCCCGAAGCCGTCATCGACGCCGTCGCCCATGCCTACCGCGAAGAATATGCCAATGTGCATCGCGGCCTGCATTTCCTCTCCAATGCCGCGACCGATGCCTACGAAAAGGCGCGTGAGACCGTCCGCCGCTTCCTGAACGCCGAGAGCGTCGAAGAGATCGTCTTCACCAGCAACGCCACCGAGGCGATCAACACGGTCGCCTACGGCTACGGCATGCCGAGGATCGGCGAGGGCGACGAGATCGTGCTTTCCATCATGGAGCACCATTCCAACATCGTGCCGTGGCATTTCATCCGCGAGCGCCAGGGCGCGAAGCTCGTCTGGGTGCCGGTGGACGACGATGGCGTGCTGCATGTCGAGGAATTCGAGAAGCGTCTGACGGAAAAGACAAAACTCGTCGCCATCAGCCAGATGTCGAACGTGCTGGGCACCGTCGCACCGATCAAGGAGATCGTCCGCATCGCGCATGAGCGCGGCATTCCGGTGCTGGTGGACGGCAGCCAAGGCGCGGTTCATCTGCCCGTCGATGTGCGCGATCTGGGCTGCGACTTCTATGCCTTCACCGGCCACAAGGTCTACGGGCCTTCCGGCATCGGCGTTCTTTACGGGCGTAAGGAAATGCTGGAAGGGATGCGGCCCTTCAAGGGCGGCGGCGAGATGATCTTCGACGTTACCCAGGACATGGTGACCTATAACGATCCGCCGCACCGCTTCGAGGCCGGCACGCCGCCGATCGTGCAGGCGATCGGGCTCGGCGTCGCGCTCGAATACATGGAAGGGATCGGCCGCGAGGCGATTGCGGCTCACGAGGCGGACTTGCGCGACTATGCGCATGAGCGGCTCTCGGCCATCAATTCGCTGCGCATCTACGGCAACGCTCCGGGCAAGGGGGCGATCATGTCCTTCAATCTGGAAGGCATCCATCCGCACGACGTATCGATGGTGATCGACCGCTCTGGCGTGGCTGTCCGCGCGGGCACCCATTGCGCTCAGCCGCTCCTGCAGCGTTTCGGCACGAATTCTACCTGTCGCGCCTCTTTTGGCCTATATAACACGAGGGCCGAGGTGGACGCGCTCGCAGAAGCGCTGGAAAAGGCCCGCAAATTCTTTGGATGACATTATGAACGACATGCCTGCGAAGATGACCGAAGAGGCCGCCACGGCGACGGCAAGCCCTTATTCGGCGTCGTCCATTCCTGCCGACGAACTGGCGCGGCTGACGGACGACATCGTTTCGGCTCTGAAGACCGTGTACGATCCCGAAATCCCCTCCGACATCTACGAGCTCGGCCTGATCTACAAGATCGATATCGAGGACGACCGTTCGGTGAAGATCGAGATGACGCTGACCGCACCCGGCTGCCCGGTGGCCGGAGAAATGCCCGGCTGGGTGCAGAACGCCGTGAGCGCGGTGGAAGGGGTGTCGGACGTCGATGTGGATATGGTGTTCGACCCGCCATGGACACCCGACCGCATGTCGGAAGAGGCGCAGGTCGCGCTGGGCTGGTATTGAGCGGATAAGTGCGGGCGCGCCGAAGCACGCCCGCTTCGCCGGGAAATGGCGATTAATGGATGATCTCCACGATCTTGCGGGTCTGCGGGTCGACCAGGACGGTCTGGCCGTTCACGACCATGTAGTCGTACTGGACCTGCATATCCGGCACGTCGAGCTGGTGGATTTCAACGGTATCGGGCACGACTGTGCCGACCTCTACCGCCGTATCGGAGGGAAGCACCACCGGCGCCGAATTCTGCTTGATGACATATTCGTGGATGACCTTCTGCTGCGCCGGCGCGATGACGACGGTGTCGGCAAGGGCAAATCCGGTGCCGGCAGCCAGAATTCCGGCGGCGAGAAGGCTGGATACGAGCGTTTTCATCGGTCTCTCCTTGGGTTGAGGATGCCCATTAACCACTCAGCAGGGCCGGAGGTTCCAAGTTTTGAACGGGTGCGCCGAAATGTGCGGGCTTGCGTCCCGCGCGCTTTCGCACCATTTTCAGCGCAGAGGATTCACACCACGGGCCTTTAACCCGCAGGCGATGGAGACGAGAATGGGCAGATTTCAGGTCATCAGCATGACGGATGCCGCGGCCGTGCGCGTGCGCGAGATCGTCGCGGCGCGCGCGGGGGCAAATGGCGTTCGCGTCGGCGTGAAGAAGGGCGGCTGTGCCGGCATGGAATATACGGTCGACCTTGTGACGGAACCCAACCCGAAGGACGACCATATCGAGCACGCCGGCGCCGATGTCTGGGTGGCGCCGGAGGCGGCATTGTTCCTGCTCGGCACCGAAATGGATTTCGAGGTAACCAAGCTGCGCACCGGCTTCACCTTCCGCAATCCCAACCAGACTTCCGCCTGCGGCTGTGGCGAATCGGTCGAACTCAAGCCGGCCGAATTGAAGGCGCTGGCCGAGGCGAGGGCAGGGGCGGCCTGACATGGCTGTGTGCTCAGCTTAGTATAATACGCCCCCGGAGTGGGGGTAGTTCTTGCTCGAGGCCTTGGCAGTCTGATGCGGTCGGTTGTCCAATTCCCCAATCTTCAATCCACCCAAAGTCCCCGCTTCTTGTGCCAGTCGGCGATTGAATCCTCCGGGTAAAGCTCGAAGGTCGCGTCGTTCCCGCGAATATCCGGCTCGACCCAATTCGCCTTGTATTTCAGCATCAGGTGAACCCTTTCCGGCGGCTCCGGCAGGTCGGTATCGATTGCCGAGGCGAAGGGATGGACGAGGCCGGGCCAGGTCGGATCGTAGAGCCAGAGCGCGGTTCCGCATTCGCGGCAGAAATTGCGCTCGCCCGTCGAGGTCTCGCAGACCGGATGCTCGTCGTCCTCAATCTCGGCGCGATAGACGCCGAGATGCTCCTTGCCGATGATCTCCAGCGTCCGGGCATCCGCGCCGAGATTGATGGCGTAGCCGCCGCCTCCCTGCTGTTTGCGGCAGATCGAGCAATAGCAGAGCTGGTAAGGCACCGGCGTATGGCTGTCGACGGTAAAGCGGACCGCGCCGCAGCGGCAGGAACCTTCGAGTTTCATCGCCATGGCGCCTTCCCTTTGTCAGCTTCCGGCAGGAACCTATAGTTGATCCGCTCTGCCGGCATGACAAGGCGTTCTGGCTTTGGCATGATCGGCCGATGGACAATGATGCGATTGATGATCTCTTCGCCGGACTCGGGCCGGTCAGTATCCGCCGGCTCTTCGGCGGCAAGGGCATCTATCATGACGGGGTCATCGTCGCGGTCGAAATCCGGGGCGAATTGATGCTGAAGGCGGACGCCGTCAGTGCGCTTGATTTCGAAGCAGCCGGCGCGCGCCAATGGACCTATACCGGCTCGCGTCACGGCAAGCTCGTCGCCATGCCCTATTGGACGGTACCGGACAGCGCCGTGGATGATCCGGAAGAATTCGCCATATGGGCGCGGAAGGCTTATGAGGCGGGCCTGCGGTCAGGCCCCGAGGCGAAGCTCGGCTGACAGACTGACGTTCCTCAGTCCGCCATTACCATCGCCCAGTAGCGGCGGCCATTGCCGTCGCTCACATAGGCCAGGCCGAAGCGTTTTATCCGCGCGTCCAGCATGTTTTTCCGGTGCGGCGGCGAATGCATCCAGACATCGAGCACCTTGGAGGTGCCGAACGCGCCATGGGCGATGTTCTCGGCGCGCAGGCCGTGGATTTTGCCCTTCTTCATGCGGCTGACGAAATCCCGGCCGAGGCGGGTCGTGTGGTCCATTTCGCCCGAACGTGCCATGTAGCCGGCCTGTTGTAGCGCCGCCTTTTCCAGCGTCGCGTCGGCTTTGAGCGGCACGACGCCGTTCTCGCGCCGCAGTTCCGCCACCGTCGAGGCGGCCGAGGCCGAAACGCCGGCGCCCGGTCCTGTTTCGTGGACGGTGCCGCAAGACGCCAATAAGAATGCCGCAAGGCTCGCCGTGAGGGCGCCGAGGATGAATTTCGCTGTTGTTTTCCGCAATCCCCGGCCTCGTTCCGCACATTGATCCGCATTCGGGGATCCACGTCCGCATTCTGGCTGGATGCGGCTTAACAATCTTCTACGGCGGACACTGCCCGCTAGACGTTTCGGTTATGGGAAATGGCGGATGGGCTCAGGCGGCCTTGCTGATTTCGACGAAATGCGACAGCGGCAGCACCATGACGAGCCGGCCCGAAGCGTCTTCCACCTCGTATTCCGTGCCCCACACGATAGCCCGGCCGGAGCGTGCCGCATTGTCGACCAGCGCGTTGGCGTGGGTCTTGGCGACGTCGATCGCACTCTCGAGGTTTGGCAGGGGCATCCCCGCGGCGTCCCTGGTCAATCTGTCGCCTTCGCGAAGGTGGAAAAAATAGCGCATGTCGATGTTCTCCAGGTGGGCGCCTGAGGCGGGTGTGCGTGAAACTCTTCGACGGCCGAAATGTTCCGCCCGTTCAGCGAACGGCGTGTCTCGATTGAGCGATGCCGCGAACCGGCGCGCCGCGACGACGTGGGCGCCATACCGTCAGGCCGTACAGCATCATCAGCCGCTCCTCGTCGCGGGTGCCGCGCTGGAATTGCTGGATTACGTTCGCTGCGACTTCGCCGGCTTCGCGGCTGCCGATGTCGATTGACCGGTCGGTGCAAATCCTGTCCAGGATACGCTGCGCCAGCGCCAGATCGGATGGGCCAAGAAACGCGTCATGAAATGTTCCGGGAGCCATGGAAACCTCCAAGGGCGATATGCTTCCGCCCCGTAAAACGACAGCTTGTCGGCGGGGCCGATCGGCCATCGCCATCCGCTACCTTTCCCTGCATATGAAGTGCTGCAATTAAGTATCACATAGGGGGCGAAAATTCGGCAGCGAGAGGCCTTTCCGGTAAATTCGTGATACCCATTGTTGCAGCGGGACAGACATCCAGAAGAAACAATCGGTTACGGGAAAACGAATGACGCCGCATCTGGAGGCAAAGCTCGGAGACTATGCCGAAACCGTCCTCTTGCCCGGCGATCCGCTCAAGGCGAAATGGATCGCGGAGACTTTTTTCGACGATGCGCGGCAGGTGAACGGCATCCGCAACTGCCTCGGCTTCACGGGAAGCTACAAGGGCGTGGCCGTAAGCGTCCAGGCGACCGGCATGGGACAGCCCTCAACCGCGATCTATGCCCATGAACTGATCCATTTCTATGACGTGAAGACGCTGGTCCGCGTCGGAACCTGCGGCGGCATCCATCCAAGCGTCAAGCTGCGCGACGTGGTGCTGGCCCAGACCGCCTCGACCGACAGCGCCATGAACAGAACAGCCTTCCAGCCCTTTGAATTTGCGCCCGCCGCCGATTTCGGCCTGCTCAGGGCGGCAGCCGGCGAAGCGGAGCGCCGCGGCATCCGGGCGCATGTCGGCGGTATCGTTTCGAGCGATCTCTTCTACGGCCCGGAGGGGCGCTATCAGGTCTTGACCGACCACGGCGTGCTCGGCGTCGAGATGGAAGCGAACACGCTCTATACGGTCGCAGCCGGCGGCGGCGCCCGCGCGCTCGCCATCTGCACGATGAGCGACTGCCTCATCACCGGCGCGGCACTCGACCCGGCCGCGCGCCAGTCCTCGCTGACGGAAATGGTGACGCTCGCGCTGGAAACTGCGCTGGGAGACAAGGCCTGAACCGCGGTCGGGCAATGCGGCGGCGTTGCGGCGCGTTCGGCTTTGCTCTATGCACTGCCGGGCAAAGGAGACCGGTCCGGCAATGAGCCTCGTCGACACGATCCGCAATGCCTTCGTTCCCGTCCGTCGTGAAGGCTACCCGTTTATCGCCGCCTTCGCCGTCGCTGCGTTGCTGCTCGGCGCAGCGTGGACGCCGCTTTTCTGGATCGGCCTCGTGCTCACCGGCTGGTGCGCCTATTTCTTCCGCGACCCGCAGCGTGTGACGCCGGCCGACGACCGCTGGGTGGTCAGCCCCGCCGATGGCAGGATCAGTTCGGTCGGTCCCGCGGTGCCACCGCGCGAACTCGACCTCGAGGCGGGTGAGATGGTTCGCATTTCCGTCTTCATGGACGTGTTTTCCTGCCACGTGAACCGCGCTCCCGTGCGCGGGCGCATTGCGCGTATCGAACATCGCCCCGGTAAATACCTGAACGCCGAACTCGACAAGGCAAGCGCCGAGAACGAGCGCAACGGCCTTGTCATCGAGAGCCCGAACGGCACGGTGGCTGTCGTGCAGATCGCCGGCCTCGTGGCGCGGCGCATCCTGTGCTGGGCAAGCGCCGGCGGCGATATCGGCATCGGCGAGCGCTTCGGGTTGATCCGCTTCGGCTCGCGCGTCGATGTCTATCTTCCGGTCGGCGCAACGGTGCGCGTGGCGGTTGGCCAGACGGCCATCGCAGGCGAGACGGTGCTGGCGGAATTCGGCGGCGAGGCCACCCCGCCGCTCGTCCGTGTATCCTAAAAGCAGAGATGGTAGGTCCTTTCCCACCCTTCGAGCCGCATGGCATGGGCGGTCCACGCATACGCGAAATACCGCTCAGGATGATCGTGCCCAACGTCATCACGGTGCTGGCGATCTGCGCGGGCCTTTCCGGCATAAGGCTCGCCTTCGAAGGGCGCTTCGAAACGGCCGTCATGATGGTGCTGGTGGCCGCGTTTCTCGATGGTATCGACGGCCGCACCGCGCGCATGCTGAAGGCGACGACGAAGTTCGGGGCACAGATGGATTCGCTCGCCGATATCGTCAATTTCGGCGTCGCGCCGGCGCTCGTGCTCTATGCTTACGTGCTGGATGGGGCGCGAGGGTTGGGCTGGATCGCAGCGCTTTTGTTCGCCATTGCCTGCGGGCTGCGTCTCGCGCGGTTCAATGTCATGGGGGAAGGGCCGAACCCTCCCGGCCGGCAGGCGGATTATTTTGTCGGCGTGCCGGCGCCTGCAGGTGCCGTCCTGCTGCTGCTGCCGGCCTATCTGGGCTTTCTCGGCGTCGAGCGGACGCCTGTCTTCGCCTATGTCTCGACCGTCTATGCCGTTCTGGTGGCGATGCTTCTGATCAGCCGATTGCCGGTCTATTCCGGCAAGGGAATCAGCACCAAGGTCCATCGCGATATCGTGCTGCCGCTGATCCTGATGGTGGTGCTCTACGTCTCGCTGCTGGCCAATTACACTTGGCAGACGCTCTCCGTTTCGGCGCTGATCTATCTCGGCAGCCTGCCGTTCGGCTTCCGCGCCTATTCGCGCCGCGCTGAAAAGGAGGGGATCGACCTGGAGCCCGAGATGGCGGATGGGCTGGAAGCCACCACCCCCGACCCCGCCGATGACCAGGGCGAGGGTAGCGCGGACCCCGAGAGCAGATAAGGCCGCTTCAGGCGGCCCGTGCCCGGCCTTTATGGCTTCGGGCGATTTCGGAGACACGGAAATAATCGACCTTGCCGGCCTCGGTCAGGGGAAGTTCCGCGATCTTGACGATTTCGGCAGATGCGATCTTTTCCGACCAGCCGGCTGCCCTTGCCGATTTCCGCAAGGCGTCGCGGTTGGCGTCGCCAGTGGTCGTCACCAGCGCGATACGGATGGCCTTGCGCCTGTCTGCGACAGCGACCGCCGCATGTTGCGCGTGCGGCCACAGGCCGTTTGCCAATGCCTCGATCTTGTCGAGCGACACGACCTCGCCCTCCACCGCGACGACGCGCTCAGCGCGGCCGTGCAGCGTGAAGAAGCCCTCGCGATCCGCCGAGACGGCCTCGCCGGTATCGTGCCATCCGCCGAGCGGCGGTTGCAGGATGCCGGGCGCATCGCTTTGCACGCGCCCCAGCATGACGTTCGGCCCGCATATCCACAGGCGCCCCCCGCCGTCGGTTATTCCCTCTACCGGCTCCAGCCGGATTTCCATGCCGGGCAGCAGCCTGCCGGCGGAAGAAGCGCGGTTATGGGTGAGGCTGCCAATCGCTATCGCGCCGACGGCCTCCGGCAAGCCGAAGGCCTCGAAGACCGGTACTCCGAAACGATCGGCCCAGAGCCGGGTGGTTTCCGGGCGCAGGCTTGAGCCGCCTGCCATGACCGTCCGCGGCGCAGGGGGCGCGCCTTCCGTGGCCTCGGCATAGGCGGCCAGGAAGGGGTCGGATCCGATGATGATGGTGGGACCGGCGGCGGCACGGAATTTAGGATATTGGGCCGATTGCGCAGGCGAGGGGGCAAACCGCGTTTCCGCCCCCGAGAGAAGAGGGAGGAGAAGGCCGGCTGTCAGGCCGAGCCCATCCGAAAGGGGAAGCGCGTTGAGAACCCGGTCGAGCGGCGAAACTTCCAACCGCGCGGCGAGTTGCGCGGCATTCGCCAAAAGATTGCGGTTCGACAGGAGGACGGCCGACGTCTCGGAGACACATTCCGTCTTGAAGAGTACGATGGCCGGCCGCCCCGCGCCTTTTTTCGCGAGCGGCTGGTGCCATAGCTTCCGTGCGGCCAGTCTTTCGATGAAGGAGGCCGATCCCTGGATATCCTCCAGTCGAACTACCCGAATTCCACGCGCCTCCAGCGCGGCGATGAGATCGGACCCCCCGGCTCCCCCGGTATGACGATGCGAGGAAAGAACTGTTTTAATCTCCGCCGTTTCAAGCGCTGCCGCCATCCTTTCGGCGCCGGCATCCCGATCGGGAAGCGCCGCGACGCGGCCGCTGGTGTTGAGGGCAAGCAGCGAAACGGCAAGTTCCGGCGCGTCCGGCAGCATAAGGGCGATCGTCTCGCCGTCCTTCGTGACCGCTTCCAGCCGCTTGCCGACGCGTCGCGCGCCGGCCAGAAGCTGCCGATAGGTCAGCGCCTGCGCGCCGTCGCCGAGGACGGTGCGGTCGTGGCCATAAAGATCGGCGGCGTCGCGCACGGCGGTGTACAGGCTGCGCGAGCGGTCGACGGCCATGAACCGCGCGGTCGCGCAATAGTCAAAAAGCGCATTCGAAGCGGTTGCCGGGGGACGGCTCGGCCGCTCCCTCAGTTCGGCGATGGTGGTCGGGCTAAGCGCGATGATCGCAAGCTTCGACATGAATTTTCGCGGCGCTACCTTGGCTGGAGTAAGCGAGAACCAGGAATGGCGGGAGCCGCCGACGAATATCGGGACGATCTTCGCTTCCGACTTGGTGGCGATGCGGGCGACCGCCCGGTAGAGCCGGAAGGCCTTGGCGTCCGGCTCGACGTCGTCGGGCAGATAGACCGCCAGCCGGCCTCTTCCGCGCAGGTGCCGGACCAGCCGGCGGCTGACGAAAACATGATGCGCCTTGAATTCGATGGTGCGGGCAAGCTCGCGCCACGGCTCCAGCCAGACGGACTGCGCCGATTCGGGATCAAGGATGTGCAATGTCTCGGGCGGCAGCAGCGACAGCATCAGGGCCGGGTCGAGGCGGGACTGATGCACCACCACATAGATGACAGGGGATTCGGCCCTGCGGGCAGCCCGCAGCAGGCTGTCGTCGATCCTGTAGACGATCTTCAACGGCACGTAGAGGATGGCCTGATGAAGGCTGAGGCCGAGCCGCTGTACGAGATAGAGCGCCCCGGCGAGCCATATCACAATGACGCCGAAGAGGACTGCAACGGTCTGGATCATGCCACACCTCCCAGCAGTTCGGTTTCCCCCTGATCCCCACCGGAACGATAAAGGGTAATGGAAGATGCGCGCGCGTCAACCGTCCCCGTGGGGGGCTGTGGACAGTCTATGTCCTCGAGCCGTTTGGACAGGTCCGGAAAAGACCAGGCGTTATTCGAAGCTTTGATCCGAAGTCGGGACGCACTGCATCACCCAGCTTGCCTGGGTTGCGTTCTTCTGGAACTCCGTCACGGCGGCCATGCAGGCGTCGCGGCTATCGAAGGAATTCGGCATGACGACCAACCCGCCCTGCGGGCTGGCCACAACGAGCCACCAGACGAATGTTGCCGCAGCAGCAGCCATTATTTTCTCCTGAAAACGAATGTTTCTGGGTTCGAATCGTCAATGACGGATTATCTCGTACCCTGCATCATTAACAAGATGCTTGTTGCCCATCGCGATTCGATCCTGAGAGACCGCTTGAAAATGCGTCAGGCCGGGCTGCAAACGGCGTTCGGCTGCACTCCGATGCTCACGTACTTAAGGTACGCTCCGCTTCGGTGCTCGCCAAACACCGTTTTCGCTTCGGCCTGACGAATTTCAAACGGTCTCTGACAGGGTATCGGCTTTGCGAACGGTGCGTTCGTCTTTATGACGGTCTGCGAGGTAAATTTGACAGCAACGCTGCCCTATATGCACCCGATACGAAAGACAGGAGACGAATGTGGCATTGAAACTTCAGACCATCATCGTGAGCACGCGGCCGGGACGGATGGGTCCGCCGCTAGGCCACTGGTTCCATGAGTATGCCGTGGCGAATTCCAGTTTCGACGCAGAGCTTGTCGACCTTGCGGATTTCAACTTGCCGGTGCTCGATGAGCCCGAGCACCCCCGAGCGAAAAAATACGTCCACGAACACACGAAAAAATGGAGTTCCACGATCGAGCGGGGTGATGCCTTCGTCTTCGTGACGCCGGAATATAATTTCGGGGCGCCGCCCTCCTTCGTCAACGCGGTGTCCTATCTCAGCGCTGAATGGAACTACAAGCCGGCCGGCTTCGTCAGCTATGGCGGAGTTTCGGGCGGCCTGCGCGCCCAGCAGATGGAGAAGCAGACGCTGACCACGGTTAAGGTAATGCCGCTTCCGGAAGCGGTCAGCGTCCAGTTCTTCGCCCAGCGCATAAAGGACGGCGTGTTCGAACCGTCGGACCTGATGGTCGACGGCGCCAAGGTGATGCTTTCCGAACTCCACCGCTGGGCGACCGCGCTCAAGACGATGCGCGGCTGAAAATTATGGCGCGGCCTCGGCCGCGTCTTCTTGAAGCGTGTCTCTTGTCCTGAAGCCGGTTTCCGCTTTCAGGAGAGTTGCGTCAGGCCGGCAGCACGTAGTCCTTGAACCGGCCTTCCTGGACCTCGAACAGTTTGCCGGTTTCGGTTAGCGCCGGGCTTGCCAGCGGAACGATTTTCGCGGCTACTTCGAAGGCGTTCGGCAGCGTGTCGGGATCCTCGCCCGGCATCGCCTGCGCGCGCATGGCGGTGCGGGTGGCGCCCGGGTTGACCGAATTGACCCTGAGCGGCGTGTTCTTCGTCTCCTCCGCCCAACACCGCGCCATCGTTTCCACCGCCGATTTCGAGGCGGCGTAGGCGCTCCAGAAGGCGCGCGCCGAATGGGCCACCCCTGAAGAGAGCAGGATGGCGCGGCCGGCGTCGGATGTTCTCAAAAGCGGCTCCATCGAACGGATCAGCCGCCATGTCGCCGTGACGTTGATCGTCATGACCTTCTCGAAGGTTTTTGCCTCGATATGGCCGATCGGCGAGATGACGCCGAGGATGCCGGCATTCGCCACCATGATGTCGAGTTTGCCCCAGCGCTCGAAGATGGCGCCACCCAGCCGGTCGATGCCGGCCATGTCGGTGAGGTCGAGAGGCACCAGCGTCGCCTGTCCGCCGGCGGACGTGATCTCGTCGTCAAGTTCCTCCAGCCCGCCGACCGTGCGTGCCACCGCGATGACATGCGCGCCGGCGGCGGCCATCTGCTTTGCCAGTTGATAACCGATGCCGCGCGATGCGCCGGTGACGAGCGCGATGCGGCCGGAAAGGTCGGGAACTGTCATCATCGGGAAACCGATCTCAAGGAGCCTATCTTGCGGCCTCCGATAGTATGTTTCGGCGCCGAACGAAACCCGGTGGCGGGAGAATGCGGCACCGTGTCGGGATCGGGCAGCATCGCGCGTCCTTGGGGAAGTCCAAACCATTCCCGAGGAAAGACAGATGAAAACGATCGCAATCCTGGCCGCGCGGCTGATCTTCGCGGCAATCTTCCTGATGGCCGCTTCCTTCAAGTTCGCCGGCATGGGGGCCACGGCCGGCTATATCGCCGCGGCCGGCTTTCCGTTTCCACTGCCGCTGGCATGGATCGCCGCCATCTTTGAGGTGGCGTTGGTGCTGGCGTTCCTCACCGGCGCTTATTTCTCGGAAGCGGCATTGCTGGCCGGGGCCTACGTCATTTTCCTCGCCTTCGCCTTTCACGGGCCTTCGCATTGGCAGGGAAACCAGAACGAATTCGGCTTCTTCGTCGATCATTTCACCTTCCTGGCCGGGCTTCTCTTCGCCGCGGTGCACGGACCCGGCGATGTGCTGGCGCTGCGCAGGAGCGTTTTCAAAGGGGCGCACGTCGCGGCGTAGGGGATGGTCCTGAATCCAGATTAGACCAGGTAAGATTACCCCCACTCCGATCCGCTTCGCGGACCACCTCTCCCTCTCAAAAAAGGGGAGAGGAAAGGCGCTTGGGAGACTGGCCGGCATTTCCTCTCCCCCGTCGAGCGGGGGAGAGGTGGCCGCGAAGCGGACGGAGTGGGGGTCGACACTATCGCATCGGCCCAGAGTTGTTATAGACCGCCTCGCTTGATCGGCAGGAGAGGGGGCTTATATTGACGTCACCTGGGACGGCCCCGGCATTTTCCGATCATTTCGGGTGGGGACGACCTCATCGCCTTTTCAGAAGGAGACGAGGATGGCTTGGGCCATGTTGTTCGCCGCCGGCCTGTTTGAAGTGGGATGGGCGGTCGGCCTGAAATACACCGAAGGTTTCACACGGCTTCTGCCGAGTTTAGGTACGGTCGCGTCCATGATCGTCAGCCTCGGCCTGCTCGGGCTGGCACTGCGCACGCTTCCGCTCGGCACGGCCTATGCGGTGTGGACGGGCGTCGGCACGGTCGGGACGGCGCTGCTCGGCATCGCGCTGTTCGGGGAACCGGCAACCGCGATGCGGCTCGCTTGTATCGGGTTGATCGTGGCGGGGATCGCCGGGCTCAAGCTGCTCGCGGGATGAGAACCAGCGGTCAGCTCCCGGCCGCAAGCAACGAGAGGGTGCGGACGTTGTCGGCGCCCTCGTGGTCGGCGAGCCTCGTCGGATATTGGGCGGTGAAGCAGGCGTCGCAGAATTGCGGCGCCTCGTTGTTGCGCTGGGCCTCGCCGACCGCGCGGTAAAGGCCGTCGATCGACAGGAAGCCGAGCGAATCGACACGGATGAACTCGGCCATTTCCTCGATCGACATGCGTGAGGCGAGCAGCTTCGAGGTTTCGGGCGTATCCACGCCATAGAAGCATGACGAGCGCGTCGGCGGCGAGGCAATGCGCATATGCACTTCGCGCGCGCCGGCGTCGCGCACCATCTGCACGATCTTCTGGCTGGTGGTGCCACGCACGATGGAATCGTCGACCAGCACCACGCGCTTGCCCTCGAGGATGCGGCGGTTGGCGTTGTGCTTCAGCTTCACGCCCATATGGCGGATGGAATCGGTCGGCTGGATGAAGGTGCGGCCGACATAGTGATTGCGGATTATGCCGAGTTCGAAGGGAAGTGCCGCTTCCTGCGCGAAGCCGATTGCCGCCGGCGTGCCGGAATCGGGCACCGGCACGACGAGATCTGCCTCGACCGGATTTTCCCGCGCAAGTTCCGCGCCAATGCGCTTGCGCACGTCATAGACGTTGCGCCCCTCGACCATCGAATCGGGCCGCGCGAAGTAAACGTATTCGAAGATGCAGAAACGCGATTTCTGCTCCTCGAACGGAAAACGGCTCTCGATGCCCTTGCCGTCGATGATGATGAGTTCGCCCGGCTTCAGGTCGCGTACGAAGCGCGCCCCGATGATATCGAGCGCGCAGGTCTCGGAGGCGAGGATGTAGGAGCCGTCGAGATCGCCGAGCACGAGCGGGCGGATGCCGAGCGGGTCGCGGCAGCCGATCAGTTTCTTGGACGACAGCGCCACCAGAGAGAAGGCGCCTTCGAGCTGCCTGATCCCGTCGGTGAAGCGCGAGATGAAATCTTTCTCGCGGCTGGTGGCGACGAGATGCAGGATGGTCTCCGTGTCGGAGGTCGAGGAGAAGATCGATCCCTGCTTTTGCAGCGTGCGCTGCACCGTCATGGCGTTGGTGATGTTGCCGTTATGCGCGACCGCGAAGCCGCCATCGGAAAGCTCGGCGAAAAGCGGCTGCACGTTGCGCAGGCCCGCGCCGCCCGTCGTCGCATAGCGCGTGTGGCCGATGGCGCGCGTGCCTTTCAGCCGTTCCAGCACCGCCGGCTTGGTGAAGGTGTCGCCGATCAGCCCGATATGACGCTCGATGTGGAACTGCGTGCCGTCATAGGAGACGATGCCGGCAGCTTCCTGGCCGCGATGCTGGAGCGCATGCAGGCCCAGCGTCGCGATCGCCGCGGCGTCTTGCCTGCCGAAAATGCCGAACACACCGCATTCGTCGTGGAAAGCATCGCCTTCTGC
>JAKDNM010000013.1 GCA_030456445.1 Hyphomicrobiales bacterium | reverse complement strand
GACGGCGAGCGCTCGGTGCGCGACCTGGAGGACACGCTCGGCATTCGCCAGCCGGGCCTGTCCCAGCAGATCGCCGAACTGCGCGAGGCAGGATTCATCGCCGCCCGCAAAGAATCGAAGAACGTGTTCTACCGGCTGGCGGACGGCCGGATCACGGAATTCATATCGCTGATGCACAAAATGTTCTGCGAAGTGTCGCAAAAAGATATTCAAGGAAGCAGACCATGACGCAATTCACCCCTTTCGCTTCGCTGATCGGCGGCATGATGATCGGCCTCTCCGCCGTGCTCCTGATGCTGTGGGAGGGCCGCGTCGCCGGCATTTCCGGCATCGCCTCACGGCTCCTGCCACCCTATCGCGACGGCATCTTTCTTTCGCGGTTCGGGTTCGTCGTCGGCCTCGTCGCCGCGCCCCTTGCGACGATGGCGCTGACGGGAGAGATGGTGGCGCGGACCGTCTCCCCGAACATTCCGGTAATGGTCGCCGCCGGCCTGCTGGTCGGTTTCGGCACGGTCTGGGGCAATGGCTGCACGTCCGGGCACGGCGTTTGCGGCTTGTCCCGGCTTTCCGTGCGCTCCTTCGTGGCCACCGGCGTTTTTATGGCCTTCGCCTTTGCCACGGTCCTTGTCACCCGCCACGTCATCTGAGGCTGATCCCATGGCATTTCTCGTCAATCTCGCGCTTGGCCTTCTGTTCGGCGTTGGGCTCATTGTTTCCGGTATGTCGGACCCGGCAAAGGTACTCAATTTCCTCGACCTGTTCGGCACCTGGGACCCTTCTCTTGCCCTCGTCATGGGCGGAGCTGTGCTCACCGCCTTTATCGGCTATCGTATAGTGCTGAAGCGTGCCCGGCCAATCGCCGGCGGCGGCTTCCATTCGCCAACGAAGAACAATATCGACGCGCGTGTACTCGCCGGCCCCGCCATCTTCGGAATCGGCTGGGGACTGAGCGGGTTCTGTCCCGGGCCGGCGCTCACTGCTATTGGTCTTGGCGCGACTGGCACACTAGCCTTCGTCCCGGCCATGATCGTTGGCATGTGGGCGGCGCGCTTTGTTGTGGAAACCCATCCCCTTACGTCACGCGCGTGAGGATCGCGTAGCCATGCTCGATCTTGTCCAATACCTAGTGGCTTTTCGGCGTCTATGGTGGGTTTTCTCTCAACCTGTTCGGTGGCGGCGGATCGATCCTCGCCGTTCCCTTGATTGTTTATCTGGCCGGGTTGCCCGGGGTGCATGTGGCGATCGGCACCAGCGCCTCAGCAGCCACAAGGGCGCGTTGAATGCTTCTTTCGCGCTGCTCGTCTTTCCGGTGGCGGGTTATATGCTTTGGCAGAGCGGACACGCTCTCATCGGGTAATATATCCGCGAGCTTAACCGACCGTACTTCGCAGATCGTGTGAGGATCACAAGCCGTCGAAATTTCTCAACGTTGCCGTCGGATGATCTATCGCTTGGTGCTCGTCGACCTCAGGCAATGGATCGTCCTGATGTCCTTCGGTAGTTCGTCTCGCAGCTTTCCGCCTCGCCATTGGTCTCTCTGATCGACAGAGGCACTGCCTCTTCCCAGTTGACGCGCGCCCGGGCGATCTTCCTATGTCCGCGTCTTCCGCCGGTATGACCTGGAAATTACATTTCCGTAAACTCGGCGAAACGTACCGTTACGCGCAGACCAGGGTCATTATCGGATAGTACGAGCGATCCGTCATGCAGCTTGACGATCGCATCCACGAGAGAAAGGCCGAGCCCGTTGCCTGGGGTGGAGCGGCTGCGATCGAGCCGGTAGAGCCGCCGTAGCACGGCTTGCCGTTCTTCCTTCGGAATTCCTGGACCTTTGTCGGCGACGATCAGCGATGCGTTCTCGACGAAGACGGTGATCGCGCCTGAAGATGTGTGACGTAGCGCATTCTCGATCAGGTTGGCGAGCAATTGTCCGAGGAGCATGCGGTCGCCCTTGATGGTCGCCGGATCGGTCAGGGTCAAGTGAAGGTTATGTCCCGTTTCCTCGGCCGCGGCCTCATAAAGCTCCACCATGGTTTCAGCCAAAGAGCCAAGGTCCACGGGTGCGAAACGGCTGCGCGGACTGCCGCCCTCGATCTGGGCGATGCGCAGCAGCGATTGAAATGTCGCCACGATCCCGTCTATCTCCGCGCTCGCCCGATCCAGGACCTCCAGATGCGGAGCCTTATCGCGCGCCTCGGACAACAGGACGGCCAGACGCTGGATCGGGGTTTTCAGATCGTGCGCTATATCAGCCGAGACCTGCCGAAGGGCCGCAACCGAGGCTTCCTGCGCCGCCGCAAGCCGATCAATCGCGGATCCGACCCTGGTTAAGTCATCGGGAGGACCTGTCAATACAGGAAGCCGCGCGGCGAGATCGCCCGCGGTCAATCGCGCCAGTGTGTCCTCGATCGCGGCCGCTCTCCGGGCCGAACGCAACGCAATGAAGACGCCGCCGGTCAGCACAAGCAAAGCGGTGGGTAGAAGGGTGAATGTCAGCACCTGGATGAAAACATCACGCAACTCGGTGAGGGCTTCCGCATCCTGCCCAACCGTCAGCGTACCGCCTGCGACGTTCTTGCCAAGCAGGATGTAGTGCCCGTCAACGTCATGCTGTTCGTCCTCCAGGTCCGATTGCCGAAACTTGCCGGGTGGCAACCGTCCAAGATAGTTCCCGACAGTTCCGTCAGGCCCGTCATAGCGCAGGAGCAAATGATCGGAGTCCGAACGCTTAACCGCGGCCTTGACTGCCTGACCGATTGCCTGAGGCTCATCGGCAGCGGAAAGCTCATCAATCTGTTGCTCCAGCACCGTTTCTGTGGCATCCAGAAGCGCCTCGTTGGCCAACCACCATGTCACGGCAAAGGCGCCGAGGCTGGCCGCCACGAACAGAACAACCAGCCGCAACGTCAAACGCATCGGCGTGGTGCGCAAGATCTCGCGCCAATGGGTCATGCATCAATCCGGTAGCCGGCACCGCGAACGGTCTTGATGAGCTCGGTATCGAATGGTTTGTCCACCTTGCCCCTGAGCTTCGAAATATGGCTTTCGACCACATTGGTCTGCGGATCGAAGCTCAGGCCCCAGACCTCTTCCAGCAACATTGTGCGCGTCTGGACCCTTCCCTTGCATCGAAGCAGACATTCTAGAAGCGCGAACTCGCGCGGCAGAAGCTCTATATCCGTCTCGCCACGGGTCACACGTCGCCGTATGAGATCCATCCGCAGATCCGAAGCCGACAGGACGGTTTCGACCGCCCGCATCTGAGGGCGTCTCGCCAACGCGTTGATGCGGGCGGAGAGTTCGCCGAAGGCGAAAGGCTTGACCAGATAGTCGTCTCCTCCGGCATTCAGACCCTCTATGCGATCGTCGACGCCGTCGAGCGATGTCAGGAAGATCGCAGGCGTCCGGTTCTTTGCGGCTCGCAAGGTTCGCACGAGGGATAATCCGTCCAGGCCAGGCAGCATCCGGTCGATGATGAGGACGTCGAAATCATTGGTCTGCGCGGCAATCAGGCCCTCACGTCCGCTGCGGCACAGATCCGCGACATGGCCTTCTTCCTGCAAGCCTTTCAGGATGTAATCGCCTGTCGTGCGGTCGTCCTCGATCACCAGAATGCGCATGAATGCCCTTCATTGAAACCGGTCCCGTGCGGGGCCGGCTTGTCTTGGGTGGCGAATCAACCGTTGCCTTCGCCGCTATCACCGTCTTCTTCGTCCTGGCCTTCATCGGATTGGCCCGTCGCCGGTGTCAGTTTGCCATCGGCGGGGTTCAGGATAAAGTCCTGGATCACGCCGTTGGCCTTGACGATTTCGACCGCCAGCCCGACCGGCTCGCCATCCTCATGCTCGAAATCTATCGACATGACTTTGCCGGCACCTTCCGTCTCGGCTTTGGTGACCAGGTCAGTGAGCGGCGCACCCAGCATGTCGAGCGTTACCGGATGGTCTTTGTCGGCAATATCCCCCTTGTCCTTGGTCTTGACGACCGCGCCGGTCGAAGCGTCGATCTTGACCTCCGATCGTTTGGTGCCGTTGACCATCTCCACTTCCCACAGGCCCGCGCCGTCCTTCTCGCTGAATTCGGCGCCAACGGCCTTGCCGCCGCTGGAAGCTTCCGCCGCTTTGACGGCGGCCGCCATATCATGCGGAGCCTTGAGGAAAAGCTGGATCTCGGACTGATCATTTTTGTTGTCGGCAAAGGCGGCGCTTGCCGTCAGGGTGGCGGTTGAAACCAAGCCGGCAGCCAGAAGGATCAGGATTTTGTGCTTCATGTCGGGTTCTCCTTAACGTTGCGGCAGCTTCCTGTCTGCCGGTGAAAGGAAGATGGGGCATGCGGATGATGAACAAATCGCCGGACGATTATTTCTGCGTAATGTTTTGTGGTTGCTCGGCGGCACGAGATTAATCCCGACAGATGCCGGACTGAGCGTTGCCGGATGTAAGTTGTCTGCAAGAGAGATTTTACGATCATTGGGGTATCGGATAGGCTTTGTTGGCATCTGTCGCCCAAACCGAGTTCGACACCCGCATGGCCCCGATCTGGCAATCACTCCTTGCGAATCTTGCCCTGGTCTCAATCCTGCTGGTCGCCTGGGATCTCCTTTCCGACCTGGCGGGACGATTGCCGAAACGAATGCAAGCGCTGCTTCTAGGTGTGCTCATGGGCTGCGGCGCCTTGATTTCGATGGCCACCGCGCGGCCGATATTGCCAGGGTTCATATTCGACCTGCGCTCGGCTTTCGTGGCGGCATCCGCTTTCTTTGGAGGTCTGCCAGCGGTCATTGTCGCCGCCGCGGGCGCCATACTCTATAGGCTGTATGTTGGCGGGCAGGGCGCGGCCGCCGGCGTCGCCGGCATCTGCGTGGCGGCGGCAATTGGCCTTGTTTGCCATGGAATCGTCCGGGCTCGCCGAAGGACGATCGTCGATATTTTCGGTCTCGGAACCGCTGTTGCACTTGGCGGCCTGGTGAGTTTCCTGGCGTTTCCCGCCGAGCTGAGGCTTGAACTCATGCAGCGGACGGCGGCGCCGCTCTTGCTGGTTACCTTCATCAGCACGATCGTCATCGGTGTGCTGATCGACCGTCAACTGCGCCGGCGCGAACTTTCCGCGACCAACATGATCTACAACGCCATGGTCCGCGAACTGCCGGACTGCCTCAACATCAAGGATCTCGACGGGCGGTTTGTCGTGGCGAACCCGGCAACGGCGGCGCTGATGTGCGCGGGGCAGGCTGAAAACCTGATCGGGAAGACCGATTTCGACTTCTATCCAAAGGAACTGGCGGAGCAGTTTCGTCAGGACGAGTTGCGGACGATGGCAAGCGGCGAAACGCTTCGGATCGACCAGCCCGCCCTGTTTCCCGACGGGCGGCAGGGTTGGCTTTCAACGCTGAAGGCGCCGTTTCGGGACGATTCGGGCCAAGTCGCTGGGATCATTACCTACAACCGCGACGTGACGGAACAGAAGCACAGTGCGGAGCTTAAGAACGAATTCATCTCGACCGTGAGCCACGAGTTGAGGACGCCCTTGACCTCCATCCGCGGATCCCTGGGCCTGATCGTCGGAGGCATCGCAGGGCCGTTGCCCCCGAAGGCCACAAACCTCGTCAAGATCGCCCATGCCAACAGCGAAAGACTTGTCCTTCTCATCAACGACATCCTCGACATGGAAAAGATCGAGTCGGGGAAGATGGCTTTCGAATTGAAGCACATGCCGATCCGCCTGGTGCTCGAGCAGATCGTTTCGGCCAGCGCCAACTACATGGCAGAAAAGCAGGTCGGTATCGTCCTTGTGGACGACGCGCCGCGCGCCGAGGCGAACATCGATCCTGACCGGCTGCATCAGGCGGTGACAAATCTGCTTTCCAACGCGATCAAGTTTTCGCAGGAGGGGGGAACGATCGTCGTGCGGGCGCAATATCGAGACGGCAAGGTGCTGCGAATCTCGGTGATCGACCAGGGGAAGGGCATACCCGAGGCTTTTCGGAACCGCATATTCGGCAAGTTCGAACAGGCTGACGCCTCGAGCACGCGCGAGAAAGGCGGCACGGGCCTTGGACTAAGCATTGCCAAAAGCATCGTCGAGCGGCTTTGCGGCACGATTTCATTCGAGAGCGAGGAGGGGAACGGCACATCGTTTCACATTGACCTGCCAGAGGTCGGCAAAAGGGAAGCAAAGGTCATTGACGGCACCGATACGGCCGGAGCGGCTGACCGCCGAATGCGCGTGCTCATCGTCGAGGACGAGCCTGATATCTCCACCGTCATCGCCGCGCTTCTGGATGCAGAGGGCTTTTCCAGTGACGTAGCGCCCGATATTGCCGCCGCAAAGACATTGCTGAAGACGCGCGACTACAAGGCACTGACCCTGGACATCAGGTTGGCGGACGAATCGGGCATCAAGCTCTTTCGCGACATCCGTGATGCCCAGCGGAACCGCGATATGCCGGTCATCGTGATTTCCGCGGTCGCCGACGAGGCCAAGCGATCGCTCAACGGATCGGCGGTCGGTATCATCGACTGGCTAGAGAAGCCCGTGGATCCGGCGCGCCTCCATGCAGCTCTTGGCAAGATCCTGGACACCAGGATCGACCGGCGACCGAGGATACTGCATGTCGAGGACGATGAAGGCGTGCTGGCAGTGATGGCGGAGGGACTTGGATCGGATGTATCGATCACGTCCGCGAAAACGGTGAATGAAGCCCGAAACGAAATATCGGGCCGGTATTTCGACCTGGTGATCCTCGATATCGCGCTTCCCGATGGCTCCGGCTTGGAACTGCTGTCCGACATGCCGGTTGAGACGCCGGTGATCGTATTTTCCGCAGCCGAGTTCGAGCAGAAGCTTGGCGATCGGGTCAAGGCGGTCATGACGAAGACCAAGGCCTCGGAGCTTGACGTGGCCCGGATCGTGGCGAGCTTTCTTCCGGTCGTCTCCTCCAATGGACCCTAGCGGAGCAAGAAGCATGACGGCAAAGATTCTTTACGTCGATGACGAGGACGATATCCGCGAGATCGCCCAGATGTCCCTGGAACTCGAGCCCGGATTTGTCGTACGCACCTGTTCCTCGGGCGCGGCGGCGCTCGACGATGCGGCCGACTGGCAGCCCGACCTTATCCTGCTCGACGTGATGATGCCGGAGATGGACGGGCCCGAAACGCTGCGGCGGCTGGCGGATGCGCCTGCAACCGCGAAGATCCCCGTGGCGTTCATTACCGCGCGGACACAGACGCACCAGGTCGATCGCTATCTCGAAATGGGCGCCATCGGCGTCGTGGCGAAACCGTTCGACCCGATGCTGCTGGCTGGCGAAGTCAAGCGGCTGCTTCGGGCGCATGGATGAGAGCGGCCGAGCGGGCGCCCCGCGGCACGGTCGACCGAATTATCCATACCGCGAGCGTTCTCGCAGGCATTGCGGTCTTCCAGGGGTTGCAAGCGATGACCGCGATCGCACAGACACCGGTCCCTGTCTGGTCCTACGCGCTCGGACGCCTGGAAACGGCACCCGAAAGCCTCGTCGTCGTAGAGATCGCGAAGAATGGCAAATTCGCACCGACCGAGATTATCGTGCCGGAGCCTGCCGGAGGCCGGCCGCGCAGCCGCCCGTTTCCACTTGAGACGAACCTGCTCGACATGCTGGAGCCGCGCATCTTCGGCAGCGAAGCGCGCGCTGCCGTATCGCGCGATGGCGAAGCGCTCGTCGTGAGATGCAGGGCCGGTGAACGGCCTGCCGGCGTGATCCTTGCTGCGCCGGATTTCCGCTTTCCGAGCGCGATGCGGGGCGAGCTCGTGGTCGAGGGGCACGGATTGGGCCCCTTCGGCTTCACACTGACGGCAACGGGCCAGGACGCACCGGACAGCCAAAGCACCGGCAGGACTACGGGCGTGCTCGCGTCCGTTCCGTCCGATATATGGCCGAAAAGCCCCTCGCCCCGGCAACTGGTGATGACCTGTCCCCAAGAGGCGGCGGAAGCATCGATCACGGCGATCCGTCTGTCACCGCATGGTCGGGACGATCCACCAAAGATCGGAACATGGCTCTGGGATATGCGGCTATGGCTCGATCGTCCGGAACGTCTCGTTTCAGCGACGACTCAGCAGAAGATTGGTGAAATTTTCCTCCAACTTCCGATCGAAGACGATTCGGTCGTCGATTCTGCGAAACTGCGGCGTCTGATCGACGCGCTCTCCGGCGCCGGCGTTGCCGTGCACGCCGTTGAAGGCGATCCGGACATGGCGAGCGCCGCGGGGCGTTCCAACGCCCTCGACCGCGCGGCGGCCCTGCGCACGTTCCAGCGAGCGAGCAAGGGACTTCGATCCTTCCAGTACGACATCGAGCCGTATCCGCGTCCCGATTATCGGGCGGATCCGGCGGCGGCATGGCGGGAATGGGCAACGACCATCAACGCATTGAGCGCGGTCCTCGGGAATAAGATCGCCGTGGTCGTACCATTCTGGATGCTGGGCGACGCCGCTGCCGAGCAAGCGTTGCAAAGTGCCGGAAAATCGATCGCCGCGATCGCCGTCATGGCCTACCGGACCGACGCTTCCCTGATCGAACAGATCGCGTCGGATTGGCTGGACTGGGGAGCCGATCATGCCGTTCCGATAAGCATAGCGGTGGAAAACGGCCCGCTGCCCGCCGAAAGGCATCGCACCTATGTCCGCGCCGAGCGTGGCGACCTTGTGCTGGACCGCTCCGGATCGTCCCCGGTTGCACAATTGGTGCCGGGAAGCGTTACAGGGTCCTTAACCAAGCCGACTTATTCGTATAGCCACGAAGTTGCGGTGGAGCTTTCGCGAATCAGCTTCCTGGGTAATCGCAAGGCGATGGAAGCCGCCACAGCGAGGCTAAATCGTAATCTGGGCGCATGGCCATCATTCGGCGGGATGCTGGTCCATGAACTGATCGGCCCGTGGGGTGAGGGCATGAAGACACGGAACCGGAGCGGCGCTGGTGAATGGAACGAAAGCAAAAATCCTGATCTGCGATGATGATCCTCTGTTGCTGGAACTGATGGATTTCAGGCTGCAGGCAAAAGGATACGACGTTGTCAGGGCGGTGGACGGAGCCGAGGCGCTCTCGATGGCGGAGACGGAAACGCCCGATCTCATCGTGCTTGATGCGATGATGCCGAAATCGGACGGTTTCGAGGTGCTCACGCATATCAAGAACGATGCCCGCTTGTCCGAAATCCCTGTCATCATGCTGACCGCCCGAAAATCCGAAAGGGATATCGTCTCGGCGCTCGACAAGGGCGCGGACGACTATCTGGTGAAACCGTTCATCCCGGAGGAACTGTTGGCCCGGCTGAACCGGCTGCTCGCGCGCAAGAACGGAAAGCGATGATGCGGCTGGGGAGATGCCCCGCCGCCGCTTGCGCGGTGCTTTTTCTCGCTTCGGCCCCGGCGGTTCGGGCGCAGACCATGGACGAACTCTACGCCGCCGGTGTGAAGGCCCGGCAGGAGCGGCGCTTTGACGACGCGGAGCAATCGCTCAAGCGTGCGCTCACGCTGAAGCCCGACAATGCCGACGCGCTGGTACAACTGGGTTTCGCCGAACTCGACCGTGGCGATCTTGCCGCGGCCCGGGATGCCTTTTCCAAAGCCCTTTCACTTGCTCCGAACTATTCCGACGCCAAATTCGGCATGGCCGAGATCGAGTTTCGTTCCGGCAACCTGGATGCCGCCGCGGCGCTCGCCGAACCGCTTGCGCGCGAGCAACCGGCCAATAGCGAATATGCCGTCCTGCTCGCCAACATTCGCAAGGCGCGGCAGGCGAAGCAGACGCCGCACGCGAAGACGGCCATGCGAAAAGCGGGAAAGCCAGAGGGTCGCCGGCGGCAGCCGCATCCCGATCCGGTTGCCGTCCTGCTCGATAGGGGGCGCACCCAGCGCGCCGCCGGCAACTTTGCCGAGGCGGAACGCGCTTACCGCGAGGCGCTGCGCCTCGCACCGCGAAATATAGACGCCCTGGTCGCGCTCGGCCTTGTCGCCGGGTCCCAGCGGAAATTCGACGAGGCAGGCCGCTTCTTCGACGCCGCGCTCGCCATCCACCCAGACAATACCGACGCTCGACTGGGCCAGGCCCGCCTGGCGATCTGGCGAGGCGATACCGGGCGCGCCCGCGGGCTTGTGAACAACGTGCTTCAGCGGGCGCCCGGCAATACCGAAGCCCGTCTCCTTGACGCCAGAATAGCCCTGCTCGAAGGCGACTATCCGCGCGCCGAACGGAAATTTGCAGCGATGGCCGCGAGTGATCCGAAAAGCGCCGAGGCGCTGATCGGGTTGGGCGATGCGCGCCGGGCGCGCGGCGACGATCCAGGTGCCAGACAGGCATATGGTCGGGCGCTCGCGCTGGAGCCGGGCTCGGCCGACATCCAAAACCGTCTGGCGGCGCCGCTGCCGCGAAAATGGCGGCTCGATATCGGCAGCGAAGTCAGCGATCTGTCGGCCGGCCGAGGTACATGGACAGACAGTTCCGTCGGGCTGTCCTATAAAGTTACGCCGGAGACGACGATCGGTGCGCGCACCCGCCTGGCCACGCGCTACGGCAAGACGGACGTTCAGATCGAGGGACGCATCGATCAGGCGTTTTCGCCGTCGTTTTCGGTATACGGGTTGGCCGCCGCGACGCCCGACGCGGATTTTCTGGCGCGGTTTTCGCTCGGCGGTGGCGCATCCTGGCGCGCCATTCCGCGCACGAATGGTTTCGGCCCGGTTTTCCTCAACCTCGACGTCCGGTACGACCAGTTCGCCACCTCGGACGTGGCCACTTTTTCCCCCTGGGTGCAGGGTTTCCTGTTCAACGATCGTCTGGCGCTTTCGGCCCGCTGGGTGCATGCCCAGGACGATACCCATACGCGAGCGGACGGCTATGTCCTGCGCGCCGACGTGGTCGTTACGCCGCGGCTCAATGTCTTTGCCGGCTACGCGGACGCTCCCGAGATCGACGATGGCTCGCTTATCCCGACCCGGTCCGTCTTCGGCGGCGCTTCTTTCGACATCACCGGCGACCTGACGCTGCGCGGCAGCTTCGCTCACGAGGAACGCCCCGCCTTCGACCGCAATACGTTCGGCCTCGGCATCACCGCGCGGTTCTGACGATGCTGTGGGTGTTCTGGTCGATATCGATTTTGCTCAGCGCCCTGTCGCTTGCGGTCATGTGTGCCCTGATTGCGCGGCGCCTGTTCCGCCAAAGGCGGGCGCGGGCCGACGCCGATGCCCGCCAACGCCTGTTCAAAGCGCTTATCGCCTTCTCGCAGGACCGTAGTCGCGAGACACTGAAATCGGTCCTGCTCTCGGTGCCCACGCCGATCGCGCTCGACGCCGGGTTCGAATTCCTGTCGCTTTTGCGCGGTGAAGAGCATGACGGCGTCATCGCGGTCTTCGTTGACCGCGGTCTCGCGGACCATGTCGAGAGGCAGTTGCGGAAGGGAAACGCGGCCGAACGCATCCATGCGGTCGAAATGCTGGCTGCGTTTTCCTCCGGAAACGCGGCGCCGGCGCTTCTATCGGCCCTCGATTGCGACCGCTCGCGCGAAGTGCGCATCGCGGCGGCGATTTCCCTTTGCGACCTCGGCGCGCTGCCGCCGCTCGAAATCGTCTTGCCGAAGATCGGTATCGCGGGGCAGCGCTCACGCCGCCTGATCGAACTCTTCCGACGTATTCCCGCGGACAGGATCGGTGAGTTGAAGGCCTATGCCGTCCGTTCCGACGTGCCGGCTTTCGTTAGGGCGGCCGCGATCGACGCCCTGGCGCGGATGGGCGATTTCCGGCTTGCCGACCTTTTTGTCGCGGCTATGCGCGACGACTCTCCTGAAGTGGCCGCCGCCGCGCTCCGCGCGCTCGGGCGCACCGGTCATCCGCGCGCGTCGGCCATTCTCGCCGCCGCCATGGAGAGTGACGACTGGGGGGTACGCTCCGAAGCGGCCAACGCCGCGGGACGGCTTGGCCTGGCCGATCTGGTCACGCCGCTCGCCGGACTCCTGGACGACGAGGCATGGACCGTCCGCTATGCCGCCGCGAAGGCCATGCGCGCGATCGCGCCGCATGGAGAGGGTCTGCTGCGCGAGATTGCTTCAAGCCAGACATCGCGAAGCCAGCGCACGGCCTCGCTCATCCTTTCCGAAGGGCCGGCGTCATGATCTCCGGTTGGACCGACGAGATTGTGCTGACGGCAACCATCATCGCCTGGATCATCATCGCGTCGGGCATGGCGCAGACCCTTGTTTATCTGCTGCAACTCGTCATTGCAGGATACGCCCTGTCGCAACGGCCGCCGGTGGCCCGGTCGGCCCTGCTCTGGCATCGCTACGGCGATGTCGCGCCGCCCATCGCGTTGATCGTGCCGGCCTACAATGAAGAGCTGAATGTCGTCGAAAGCGTCCATTCGATGCTGGCGCTCGAATACCCGAATTTCGAGGTCATCGTGATCAATGACGGCTCGAAGGACCAGACGCTTCAGCGTCTGGTCGACGTGTTCAAGCTGGTGAAGTTCCAGCGCCCCTATGAGGAAGCCCTCACGCATGCGCCCATCCGCAGCCTCTATTCGTCGCCGACGACGGAACGGCTGCTCGTCGTCGACAAGGAGAACGGCGGCAAGGCCGATGCGCAAAACGCCGGCATCAACGTCTGCCGGGCGCCAATCTTCTGTGTCATCGACGGAGATTCGATCCTCGAGCCGGACGCGCTGATACGCGCCGCCCAGCCTTTCATCGATGATCCCGAATACACGATCGCGGTCGGTGGCACGATCCGCATCGCGAACGGTTCGAGAATCGAAAGCGGCCGGGTAACGAAGATCGGTCTGCCGACGAAACTCCTCGCGCTGTTCCAGGTGATCGAATATCTGCGCGCCTTTCTCATGGCGCGGCTTGCCTGGAGCCGCATCAACACGCTGATGCTGGTGTCTGGCGCCTTCGGCGTCTTTCGCCGGGCCGAAGTAGCCGCCGCCGGCGGGTTCACCAAAGGGTCGATGGGCGAGGATCTCGACCTCGTCATCAAGCTGCATCGCCACATGATGGACAACGGCCGCAAGTATCGCATCCAGTTCATCCCCGAGCCGGTCTGCTGGACCGAGGCGCCGGAAACGCTCGGCGTGCTTGCCCGGCAACGCTCGCGCTGGCAGCGCGGCGCGCTCGAATGCTTCTTCCGCTATCGATCCATGTTCTTCAATCCTCGCTACGGGCGCGTGGGATTCCTCGGCTTCGGCCATATTTTTATCGTCGACGTGCTGGGGCCGATCGCGGAGGTGCTCGGCTACATCCTCATGCCCGCCTTCTGGCTGTTGGGAATGCTTTCATTCGATTATCTGCTCGCCTTCACGGCCCTGGTGTTCACCTATGGCGTATGCGTCAGCGTCTGTTCGCTGATCCTGGAAGAGGCCGAATTGCAGAAGTTTCCGCGCGCGCGTGACCTGGCGATTTTGACGGCAGCCGCGGTACTGGAGAATTTTGGCTATCGCCAGATCAACAATCTGTGGCGCGTCAAAGGATACTGGCAGTATCTGCGCGCCGACCAGAGCTGGGGAGAAATGACCAGGACCGGCCTGGCGAGCGATAAGAAATAGCTGTTCCAAACCACCGCAGGAATCAGTCGCGAAGGGCTCTATGCGAGGATGCGTTCAGTTTCGAGGATGAGCACATGCAGGGCCGCTTGAACCTGATCCGGGCTGGCCAGCGGCTCCTGTAAGAGCAGCGTCTCCAGGTGCGAGGCGGATTCGCTTACGGCTGGAAAGCCGAACGTACCGCCGCCACCGGCCAGCGAATGGGCGGCTTTGAGGAGTTCGGCACCCGATGCGTTGCCCGGCTTCCCTCGATCGTTGGTGGCGGCCTTGAGTACCGCGAGCTGATCGCCACTGCGAGCCAGAAATCGAAGCCGCAACCGGCTGTACGGGTCATCTGAAATGTCAAATACCTCTCTTCTGCTCGTTGCAGATCCGACGCGCCGTAAAAATCGCGAAAGTGTCGACCATTTCGACAGCATGTCAGATTTGAGACGTTTATGCGCTTCTGGATCGGCCTGTCTTGTTGGACGACGAGGACTGCTCGCGAGCCAGATTACACGATTGATCGGGCCTCTTATGCAACCGAATGGGATTGCTTTCGCCCTGATAGGGCGCAATGTTGTGGTTCAGTCGGAATAGATTTTCAGGATCATAGCACCGCTTAAGCTTGGCAAGGCGTAAGCGATGAGCGTCTCTCGCCTGTGGCCCGACATCCGTGTCGGGTTCAAAGTTGACGTATGAGGCGCCATTCGAAAAGCTTTCCATACGAGCGCAGGCATCGCCGGCCCAATTCTTGTTGCAGTCGTCGAACTGTTGATCGATCCAGTTCGATTCAATTCCGAGTAGCCACGGTGCGTTCCGATTCCCAAAGGCCGTTGCTTCGGGTGCGACACGGCTCATCGCGCCGCCGAGCTGCCAGATATCGACTGTCGAAAGCGATGACGGCCGCTGCGCAGCCAGTTGCAGCACCACTTCGACGGCAGCGTCGTCAAGCCGCTCGAGGAAAAGTGACTTCCAGTAATAGCGTCGGCCGTTGGGGTAGTCAGCGTCGAAGGCCGATTGAACATCGACATAAGGCATTGGCGCACTGAGGTCACACAGAGGCGTACCGAGATGACGCAATGGCTCGAGGGCGCGTTGGCCCTCTTCCACAGGACCACAATGCACCGCGGCGATCGCAACGAACTGACGGCCACGCGTAGATTGCGGAAAGGGCTCTTCATGAGGAACCGTGCCGCATAGCGCAATCGAGCAAGCCTCATCCGCCGCACCATTGCAGAACGTGCGCCAACCTTTCAGCACCGACCGGCCGATTTCAAGGGGATAGAAGACAAAGCAGAACGCGACGGTCGGTCCCATAGGATGCGCACGATATGTAAACTGCGTCACCACCCCAAAATTCCCGCCGCCGCCTCGGACAGCCCAAAACAGGTCCTGGTTCTCAACGTCACTTGCGGTGCGAATCTTGCCATCGGCGGTTACGATCTCGACTGAAACGAGGTTGTCGCAACTCAGACCGTGTTTGCGACGCAGCCAGCCAAGTCCGCCGCCGAGTGTCAGGCCTGCAATTCCAGTCCTGGAAACCAAGCCGCCTGGAACAGCCAGCCTGTGCAATTGTGTCGCGGCGTCCACATCGGCCCAGGTCGCACCGCCGCCGGCTCGAACCAGCCTTGCCGCCGGGTCGACTACTATCTCGTTCATATGCGTAAGGTCTATTACAAGGCCGTCATCGCAGGTTGCGGTACCGGCAACGTTATGCCCGCCGCCTCTTACGGCGACCGGCACCCGGTTGTCGGCTGCGAAACGGACGCTGGCGACAACGTCCTGCGCCGATCTGCAGCGAGCGATCAGTGCGGGCTCGCTCACGATTGATCCATTCCAGATTGCGGCCGCGTCATCAAAGCCGTCATCGCCGGGGCGCAGCAATTCGCCGGTAAAGCCAGGCGAAAGCACGGAGATGCCATTGTCGGCTATCAACGTTCCACAAGTGCTCGGGCTGCCCGCTGCCATTTCGCGTCTCCTCTGGTTTCGGCGCGGAATGCCCCAATGCGCTGTTGGCTCCGCGATGGTTCTAGAGCGTAAAACGTGCTATCATTTTTAGTGTGTCGCCAGTGGACTCGCGGTGCAGTTCCGGGTGCTTGTTGCAGGCGCGACGGTCTAGATTCTTTTGTTCGTAACGGCGGGATTCTGAAGCGCCCGGCGAGGCCAGCGGTGCAGAGGTACGGAAGATGGATGCCGCAGCCGCTCATATTATTGGCGACACGCGTGAGCGTTTGCTGGTGATCGCGGAAGCGGCGGTTCTCGCCAAAGGGTTCGGCGCAACCTCAATCGAAGAGTTAATCGCCGCAGCCGGAATTACAAAAAACGGTTTTTTCTATCATTTTCCTGACAAGAACGCTCTCGCCCTAGCGCTTCTGCGTCGCTACGTGCAACGCGACGACGCTCTGCTGGACGATGTCTTTGCAAGGGGATACGCGTTATCCGATGATCCCCTGCAAGCGTTCTTGACCGGGCTGCGGCTGTTGGCGGAGAAGATGGCTGACCTGCCGCAGGAATTTCCGGGCTGCCTCGTCGCCACCTTCTGTTATCAGGAGCGCCTCTTTAATCACGATATACATTCGCTCAACCACGAGATCGTGCTCAAATGGCGCGCCCGGTTCCGCCGAGGGCTCGATGCGATCACTGCCGTTTATCCCCCGGTTGAAGCCGTTGACCTCAACGCGTTGGCCGACATGATTTCAACCGTTATCGAGGGTGGACTGGTGTTGGGACGCGCCACGAAAAACGACAAAATCCTGCCCGAACAGATTCATTTGGTCAGAAGCTATATAAAGCTGCTTTTCCAACCTGATGCTGTCGTCAGATGATGGACGGGTGAGATTTGGGGGCGTTCAAGATTCTCGCGTTGCAATCAGTGCGAGACTCTGATGCCGTGACATCGGCGATCACCGAATGTGCTGCTTTGCAGCAGTGAACGCTTAGTCGAATAGATGAAATGGGCCAACAGACCTCGGCTTTGTCGTCCGACCTATACCTCTTTTTGAGGCGCCGCCTGCTGCTTGAGCGATGCCAGTGCCTACGGGCCTCCGAAGAGAGTGCTGGGCGCGCTTTATTGATTTGTTAACCTAGTGGCGGAGTTGCGTAGCCAAGAAGTTTGTCAAATTGACAATCCACTCGGAAAGGCGCACATTTTCGTGAACTCCGATGTACGTGAGCCTCAGGGGGCAGTTCATCCGGCCGGAGCCTGGACGCGAATGTAGTGTTTGCGAGGGCGCGGTAATGAGTAACTTCAAGCGATTCGTTTCTTGCTACGAGACTATTTCATCGGATGTCGGGGGTCGCCGTAGCCGATGGAAGAGATAATTCTTATGGCGTGAATGATACTCGTTAGAGTTGGTATTCTATGAATGCATCTCTAGATTCTAGTGATGTGTCAATGACATGAAAATCAACAATATTCGTTACGCAGGATTTTTAAAAAAGAGATAGAGATAATCTGCCGTATAGGACTATAGGTTCAAAATATATAATTCTAGTTTGACGCATTCCTGGAAGATCACGGATAGGGATCTTTGGTATGGATACGCATCGAACGGTCAAGCAATTTCCGAGCCTCTTGAGGTTGGGCGCTTTAATCGGCTTTGCGGCTTGCCTCGGCATCGCTGACGATGCCGCCGCGACAAAGGCAGACTTCAATCCGCCATCAGCCTGTCGCCGAGACAACACGGTCGTCGCTCGTGTGGGTGCGCTTGAGCAGATCTATTTCTACGACCGGTTTGGCTCTTTCAATCCCGGCGGCATGTTGTTTGCTCTGCGTCGCGACATCGTGGAAACGGGAGAGGACGATCAAGTCGCCGGCGACGCATCAACGGGTACCGCGATTCCACCAGAAGCAGGCGAGCACGACAGGACGTTGGCAGGAAGCGTTCGTTTGCGCCCGGACAAGCGTCCGCGGCCCATCGTATTGCGCGCGAATGAGGGCGACTGCCTGCGCGTCGAACTGACGAACTTTCTCACGCCTCAACGCGATGGAGAAGAACACGTCACGGACCCCGCGACCGGCCGCACGATTTCGATAGATTCCGAAGAACCGGCCACGCGCTCGGTTTCGATGCATGTCAACGGACTGGAATTGTCCGGCTCCATTGCCTCTGACGGGATGAATGTGGGCTTCAATCCCAGCTCGCTTGTCAAGCCTGGTGAAACGCGGGTCTACACCTGGATTGCGAGGAAGGAGGGCGGCTTCCTGCTTTATTCCATGGCCGCTCCCGCAGGTGGAGAAGGAGATGGCGGCCAGCTTGGACTCGGGCTTTTCGGCACGGTGAACGTCGAGCCTGCGGGCTCAAAATGGTACCGCTCGCAAGTCAGCGGCCCGCAACTTGCTGCCGCCACGAAAGGCCAATCGGCAAGGGGAACGCCGAAGATCGAATATTCGGCAAAGGACGCACATGGTGTCCCTGTGCTGGACCTTGTCGCGGACAGCGACAGCGCCTTCGCCGCGCATGAAATCGTCCACACCGACCTGAATGCGATCATCGATCCGCGCCAGGCCGGCGAGAATTGCGATACCGTCAAGGGGCCGAGTTCCTCCTGCGGTCAACCTTTTCGCGAATTCTCCACCATCTTCCATGACGAGATCACTGCGGTACAGGCATTCCCTGAACTGGAGGACGAGGAAAACCCGATCAGCGCGCTGAAGGACGGCATGGGCATCAACTATGGCGCCGCCGGCCTAGGCGCTATGGTGCTTGCCAATCGCAAGGGCGTCGGCCCGACGAAGGATTGTGCTGAATGCAAGCTGGAGGAGTTTTTCCTCTCCTCATGGGCGATGGGCGACCCCGCACTGGTGGTTGAGCGGGATGCCGACAACAAGGCCGTGCGGGCTCTCTATCCGGATGATCCCTCAAACGTTCACCATTCCTATCTTGGCGATCCGGTGCGGTTCCGCAATCTCCACGCCGGGCCGAAGGAAACACATGTCTTTCACCTTCATGCGCATCAGTGGACGCAGGACTGGCACGATCCAGACTCGGTCTATCTGGATTCGCAAACCATTTCGCCCGGCGCGTCCTTTACCTACGAAATCCAGTATGGCGGTTCCGGCAACCGCAACCTGACACCCGGCGACGCCATCTTCCATTGCCATCTCTATCCGCATTTTGCGCAAGGAATGTGGGAGTTGTGGCGCACGCATGACGTATTCGAGGCCGGCACGCACGACCGCTGGCTGCCCGATGCCGAAATTGCCGGCGGTACGCCCAATCCGGCGATCGTGCCCTTGCCGGACGCGCCCTTGCCGCCGATGCCTTCCTCCGGTTTCAAGGGATATCCGTTCTATGTCGCCGGCATTGCCGGGCATCGCCCGCCGCAGCCGCCGCTCGACATCGATCCGAACGCCTATGCCGAAGATACGTCGAATACGCTGATGCGCCATGTCGTGCTTCAGGGTGAGCGCGAAACCGGCGTCGGCCTGTTCGGCAAGGGCGCCGGCGGGACGGCGACGGATCTGGAAAAGAAGTATTTCGACACTTCGATCGCCGAGGACGACCCGCTCGGGCAATCGAACCGGATCGCCGCGCGCGTCAGAAGCGAGAATGGCAGCGACAGTCTTTTCTCCCTGGCGGCCAAGCTTACGAAGGCATGGATCCGCCGGCTTCCTCTTGACGGCACGCCCGAGGAAAAGACGGCTATGGAATTCCATGAGGGGATCGGGCCGAACGCTGTCACCGTCGAACGGTCGCGTTTCGGAGTGCCGGAAAAGGCATATCCGACCTGCGTGGCCGACGGCACCTGCGATGCGCCGCAAAAGCGCGTGCTCTTCCGCGTCAACGGCTATGCGCCGAAGCCGGGTGCGCCGTTCGCCGATCCGTGCCCGTCTCGGTTCTATGTCGGCAAGAAGGACGACAATCCCGACGATCCGAGCAAATGGGCGCTGCTGCCGCCGGAGCGCAAATATCGCGCCACCTATCTGCAGTTCGACATGCCGGTGAACAAGCACGGCTGGCACGATCCGCAGGCGCGCATCATCACGCTGGAGGAGGATGCCAAGACAACTCTGGACCATACGCGCACGCCCGAACCTTTTTTCTTTCGGGCCAATTCAGGCGAGTGCGTGGTGTTCGAGGCAACCAACCTCATCCCGTCGAACCTGAACCTCGACGATTTCCAGGTATTCACTCCGACTGACACGATCGGCCAGCACATCCATCTGGTGAAATTCGACGTGACCTCCTCCGACGGCTCCGGAAACGGATGGAATTACGAGGACGGCACCTTCTCGCCCGACGAAATCCGTGAGCGCATCATCGCCAACAACGCCTTCAAGGGCACGGCGGAACTGCGCCCCTTGACCCACAGGCTGTTTCGGGTCGGCGGGGCGCTCGCCGGCGATCCGCGCGGCCAATGCCCTCAAGCGCTGCCGGCCGATCCGCGCGAGGCGGAAAAGCTTCTTGAAGATCACCCCTGGTGCGGTGCGCAATCGACCATCCAGCGCTGGTGGGCCGACCCGCTGCTCAACCAGAACGGCGATGATCGCACCATCCGCACGGTCTTTACCCATGACCATTTCGGGCCGAGCTCCCATCAACAGCATGGCTTCTACGCCGCGCTGGTGATCGAGCCGAACGGATCGTCCTGGCAGACGCTGGCCGGCAAGCCTTTCGGCGGCCAGGACGATTCCGGCGCGCCCATCGTGTCCCGCGCCGACGGCGGCCCGACCTCTTTTGCGGCAAACATCATCGGACCGAAAAAGCCGGACGGTTCGCGGGCTTTCTCCAAGCGCGAATACAATATGGCGGTGGCGGATTTCTCGCTGCTCTATTCGGCGCCGCCTCGAAACAAGCCGATCAACCCGCCGGCTCGGCTCGACCATGACCTGCCGCAGATGGTGTTCAACTCTTCCATCCCGCGACCCGAGGGGATCGCGGTGTCGGACCCCGGCGGCCAACTGATCAATTATCGCAACGAGCCGGTGCCGTTGCGCGTCGGCGAGGAGAATGCGGCCGGCCAGTGGAAGCTGAAAGCGCTTAACCCGTCGGCGGCTCAACTGTCGGCTTGCCGCGCGGCTATCGCCGCCGAGCCGGCGACCAAGGCCAAATATGAAGGCGTTTGTCCGGGTGACGGATCGGCTGCCGATACCGCGTGCCTTGTCCGCATCTACAAGAATCTTTGCGACCGGTCGGATATCGCCAACGTCTTCTCGACCTTTGTCCATACCGATCAGGACAACGAGATCCGCCAGCGGATTGCGGCCGAGAACCGACCCTACGACACGCGCCGGATTTTTCTCGACACCTATCTGAAGCGCGATTGCGCCGACACCGCGCAATCCAACTGCAATGAGCCGGCCGGGCTGAGGCGGGACGGAGATCCGGGAACGCCGATCCTGGCCGCGCGCGAAGGCGACGACGTGCAGGTGCGCCTGGTCCAGGGCGCGCAGGAAGAGAACCACATCTTCTTCATGAATGGCGCAAAATGGCTGGCGGAACCCGGTTCGCCGGAAAGCGGCTATCGCGCGGCGCAGAATATCGGCATTTCCGAGCATTTCGAGTTCAACATCAATATCGAGGATCCCGCGCCGCAAAAAACCAAGGATCATCTCTACGGCACGACGGCCACCGACAATTTCTGGGACGGACAGTGGGGCGTGATGCGCCTTGCATCCGCCGCCGACGCGGTGTCCGGGCTGGCGCCGTTGCCGACGAACGCGGCGGCGGAGACCACCACCCGACCCAACCAGAGCGTTTGCGAGGCGGAATTGCCGCGCCGTCACTTCGTCGTCGAGGCATGGCGGCTTGCCGACCTCATGGCGAACGGCGGTCTGAGTTATCACGCCAGGCGCAAGATCGAGGACCCGAACGCGATCGTCTATCTGGCGTCAAAAGAGGAGCTGCAGCAGCCTGCCGTCAACGGAAGCCGTCCGGCGCCGCAGGTGCTCGTCGGCCATGACGTCTCCGACGCCGCCTTGGTGGCCGCAGGCCGGAAATCGCCGGAGCCGCTGATCCTGCGTGCACGCGCCGGAGAATGCATCGAAGTCGAGCTATGGAACCGCATGAAGGCGGAGCGGGAGGATATTTCCGATCCGCTGAACTGGAGTTGGACGATGATGCCCCCGATTGCCGATGGATTGAACTACAACGACCTTCCGGCCTCACGCGCCATCGGTTTGCATGCGCAACTCGTGGCCGGCAATACGATCATCAATGACGGCTCGGCCGTGGGCATCAACCAGTCCAGCCTCGCTTATCCGTGCGATCCGACAGATCCACTACAATTTTGCGCCAGCACGCCTGGCGGACAATTGCCGGACGGACGTTACCTGTTCGACAACCGGGCGACCTATCGCTGGTATGCGGGCGACTGGGCGAAGAAGCCGCGGGACGACAAGCCGAAATTCACACCGATCGAGTTCGGCGCGGTCGGGCTGCAGAATTTCGGCGACGTCATCAAGGGCTCCTCGCATGGCACCATCGGGGCGCTGGTGGTCGAACCCGAAGGAGCGCAATGGCAAACCGATTGCCAGATGCTGCGGACGTCGAATGATGTCGATTCGGCCAGCCGTTACGCCTGCCTCAATGCGGCCGCGACGGTGAAAAGTCCGACCGGCGAGCAGTTCCGGGAATTCGTGCTGATCTACCAGAACGATGCCAGCGTACGCTATCGCGGCGAGCCGTTGGCCAATCTGCGTAACGGAGACGATGCGGAAGATTCCGGCCAGAAGGCCTTCAATTACCGCTTCGAGCCGTTTTGGGCTCGTCTCGACGCCAATCCCGCCGCCGACCCCGGCGAGATGATGGACTATGACTATTCGAACGTCTTGTCCTCCAAGGTAGAAGACGGCCATGGCGATCCATCCACGCCGCTGTTCACCACGGCGGCGGGGATGCCCGTGCGCTGGCGCATCGTCCAACCCGCCGGCCATCCGCGCAATGGCGCCTTTGCGCTGTCCGGCCACGATTGGGTAAATTATCCATGGACGGCGAACTCGACCGTCCAGACGGCCGATCCCGGCCCACAGAACCGCGTGGGCGTGGTCAACGCCATCGGGCCGGGCCGTCACGTCAATGTTCTGCTCGAAAGTGCCGGCGGCAGGGAAAAGCTGCCTGGCGACTACCTTTATCGCACGCCGCTCGGCTTCGCTTTCGGCGGCGGGCAATGGGGAATCATGCGCGTCTACGACCCCAAGGCCTGTGACGAGAAGGCAGGGGACGACGAAACCGATCACGCCTTCGTCTACGGCCACATCCTCGATCAGAGAACCGGACGCCATCAGATTTGCAAGTGAGGCAAAGGCAATGCCCGCGGCTTCATTCCGATTGCTCAGCCTGTCCGCACCCGTTGTGGCGATGCTGGTTGCCTTGCCTGCCGCGACCCAGAACGAACAGATGGACCGGTTGGGTTCGCAATTGTGCCTTCCGGGAACCGGCATCGAAGCCGATCCGGCGCAATTGGCGTCATTGTCGCTCGGGACCGGCCACGAAGATCATCGAGGACCGCAAAACGAGGTCGGGACGCGCCGGAACAAGGGCGTTCCGCGGCACTTCGATGCCAAGACGGCGAAATATCGGTTCGAACTGACCGCGCTCGACGGCGGCCCGCCCGTCGCCGGCCAGGAAGCACGGGCGATCCTGCTTGTCGCGGATGCAACAACCGGCCTGCCGATCACAGGGCAGGATGCGACGGGCTGGATGATGCTGAGGCGCAATGCCCAGGTCTCGGCGGAGATCTCCTGCTCGGCCAAGATCCAGCTGTTGACGCGCGGCAACCTGACGACCCGGCCCGACGTCGATTTCAACGCCAGCCGGCTTCTGGTTCTCGACCGCATGGGCGCCGTTTCGGTGGTTGATCCGCAGGTCGATTTCACCATCACCCAGATGCAAAAAATCATCCCTTTGCCGGGCGCCGTGGCCGACTGGGCTCTGTCAGCCGATCAGGCGCATCTTTTCGTCTCGGTTCCGGCTTACGGCACGGTTGCCGTGCTGGACATGAAGACCTACCAGGTAAAAAATCTGCTGGAATTCGGCAAGGGCGCCGTCCCGACCGAACTGCGGCCGCTGGCCGATGGGAAATTGGCCGTCTGGCTTTCGGCAAAGGGTGAAGTCGCCATCGCGGGTCCCGACGACAGTCAATCGCCACGACCTGTGGCCGTCGGTCCGGGGCAGGCGACACTGGTGCCGGCAGGGCCTTCGAGGTTGATTGTCGCCAGCGCCGCCGGCCGCCTGATGATGCTGGACACCGCGACCGCGAAATCCTTGTCCGAAACGGCTATCGCAGCCGCTTCGCCGATAATCGCATATGACAGCGCGGCGGCCCGGCTGTTCCTGGCTTCCGAAACGGCAGTTGAAATCGAGGTGCTGGACGCAACGACGCTCAAGCGCTCGCCGTCGATTTCTGTCCCGACCGGCATATCCGCTTTGGCCATGGCTCCGGACGGGCGGCATCTGCTCGCCACCAACCGCCGTTCGAGCGAACTGCTTCTCATCGACACGGCGAGCGGGGCGGTTCTCGAGCGGGTGCCGGTCGCCGAGCAGCCGGTCGAGATCGCCTTCACCCATGACTACGCCTATGTCCGTGGCCTGGGCGGCGATCATTTCACCATCGTCGAATTGGCCGGTATCGCTGCCGGCAGGCTGCTTCCGCTCAACGTGCAGTCGGCCTCGCGGCCGCAGCAGGCGCGCGAAGCTCTCGCGGGGGCCCGCCTGATTGCACCTTATGGGCATGGCGCCATGGTCGCCAACCCTGCTGAAAGGGTCGCTTACTACTATATGGAAGGCATGAATACGCCGATGGGCACCGTCGGCATCTATACCCCCCAGGCGCAAGGCATACTGACGCTCGATCGCGGTTTCCGCGAAACGCGGCCGGGTGTCTACGAGGCAACCGCGTCGCTGCCTTTTGGCGGCGCTTATGATGTTCCCGTCGTTTTTGGTGATCAGGCCAATGCGCAGTGTTTCGACGTTACCGTCGCACCCGGTCTCGAATCCGAAACAGCGCGTAAGAAGACTTCGGTCGTCCTCGACCAGGTTTCCGCTTCCACCGGCACGAGCCCATTGGCGCGGCGCGTGACCTTCCGGATCACGGATGACAGGTCCGGTGCCGTGCTGGAAGGCATAGAGGATGTCCGCGTGCTCGCCTTCTCGTCGAGCGGAGCATGGCAGACCCGCAAATGGGCAAAAGACATGGGGCAGGGACGATATGCCGTCGATTGGGCGTTTCCGGCCGATGGCCGCTACGGCATCGCGATTACATCGGCTTCGCGCGATCTCGCGGCAAAGGACAGCAGGCCTATTTACCTCAAGATCGAGGCTAACACGTCGAACGAAGGAGATGGAGAGGGGAGGAAACAATGATGAAAACGGCGGTTGCAATCGTAGCCTGTCTGGCGCTCTCACCAACGATGGCCTTGGCCGACATGGCCCACCAGTTCACCCTCATCGGCCACATCGAGAAATTCAGCATCGACAATGCGGGCGACCGCCTGTCCTCGGCGAAGATGACCGTTCACGGGGTCGAGGTGACATTGCCGAAGAACCTCATCATCCAGATGCCGGCGCGCTATCTGACACCCAAGGATATTTTTGACCTGAACGCGGTTGCGCCCGGCACCAGCAGCGGTCTCGCCCTGACGGATACGCCAGCACCGGTAGCGGCCTATGAAGCCACTGTCGTCGGCAATATTGTGGGCGACAAATATATTGCCGGGCTGGTCTGGATATCGCAGCACTCGCTTGCAACCGGCGCGGGCTTTGTCAAGCAGATCGGCGCCGACGGGGAAATCCAGGTGGTTGCCGACCCGGCGGCCGCATCGGCCCAACCGATTGCGCGCTTGCGTATCAACGATCCCAACGGCGTCTACGCGCCGCCCGATCCCAACGCCGATGCCCGCTTCATGGTGGATGAAGCCAATCCGACGATCCATGCCGGCACCGGCTACCCGATGTGCATTCCCCAGGCGTCGGCGCCTGGCGAGTGCCCGGCCGCCAACCGGCCCAATGGCGGCGACGGCAAGCCTCTCACCACCTTCGTCATGGGCGCTGCCGGCGTGCCGGGTTCGCCGGCGGGCGCATTGGACATTCCGCCCTGTCCCGGTTGCGATCCCACCAGACAGGCGCCGCTGATGCCCGGCGACTTCATCCTGTTTTCCGGCACGCTCGCCAGCGGTGCCGGCGGCAGCTACATTTCCGCCCATACCGTCGAGGCCAATGTCGGCATTTACACCGCGCCCGGCCAAGATCCCGCCTACCTTTTCGTCGAAGGGTCGCTCATCGGAACGCAGGGGCCGCTCGTGCCCCGCGACCTGGCCGATCCCGCCGTCACTTTCCCGCAGGAGACACAGGACAGATTGAAAATCGAAGGCGTGACCACCGATCCCAGCCGTTCGGTGGAACTCTATGCCATCGACGTCGATCCCGCCAGCGGCGACGGTACGCTGCGCCTGTTCAACACGGTTCCCGCGCAGCCGGCGCCTCTTGGCCGTTTCCGATTGATACTGGGCCAGCGAGCCAATGCCCTGTTCGCCTCCGACGGCACGCTGAAGGGCGCGCCGCGGGAATTGATGGTGCGCGTGGCCAATGGCGCAAACCTCGACGGGCAACCGGTCCCTGAAACGCCGGTGTTCGCTCACGGGCTGGTCGCCGGCCAGTATATCGCGCCGTTTGGCGAATTCATCTTCCCCGAAAACAAGGTGATCGGCGACCCGATCCTGCCCAATAATTTCGAGTGCCTCGCCTTCCTTCTGTTCGGTTCCGGTCCGCTCGAGACAACGGCGGTCGCCGGGCCGCAGGTCGGCCAGTTGTCGCCGTGGCCGGACGTGGCGCCGCCGCCCGCGAGCGTGAACTGTGGGCCACGTCCCAAGCCGATACTTTGAATCCCGCAGCAAGAGGATAGTACGATGGCCTTCCTTGTAGCGCAGGTAGCGGATCGCAACACGATCGCTTTGGACCCAGACGCCGACGCACAACCCTGGCGCGGCATAGCGGGCGATGGAAACACCCTGCGCTTTTCCCGCATCCGCTCGCAGGCCAAGCGCTGCTGGTGCACGATTTCCGACAACGACAAATTTGTGCGCCTGACGCAGGGCGCGAGTTTCCTCGGGCACTTTTCGACGAATGGCGAGACGGTCATTGCGACCAACCAGAACCCCGGAACATCCTTGAAGATTGCGTTCGACCCGCCCATCACCGGCGTGGGGATGGACGTTGAACCCGTGCTGCCTGGCAACGGAGCCGGGCAGAACGTGCAGATGGAATTCACCGTCACACAGGCGGGTACCGGAACAGGGTTTGCGCAGACTGCCAATGGAGTTGGGGGAGCGTCGCAATTCATTGCTTTGCGTTCGAATATAGACGATATCGCCGCCTTGGAATTGAAAGTCCTTCTGCTCGATGCCGGGGGAAATCCGGCCGGCGCCGTCGATTTTGCGATCAACCGGCTCGAGATTGTCGCCGCGGTGGGTAACATCGTCTAACCAGCGTCTCTTCCGCATCACTCGGGGAGATAGGAAGCGGCGCGACGCCGATCCCCACCTTGACTGCGGATAGCGTGCCCAGCACGAAACATCTCGTGCACCTATTTGGCGAGCCAATTACAGTCAACTGCTTTGATAAGTACCGTCAAAATCGGTTGCTTCGGCGGCGTTATAGGTTTCAGCCTACTCCAATAATCAAGACCTCGATAATTCCTACAAGCGCTGCCGCCAACAGCACGACGAGCATCGGCAATCCTAGCCTGAAAATCGCGAACAGTGCGGCCAGCGTCAGGCCGAGGGACGGCAGGTTGATCGCGCTCCAGACAGGCACGTCGATCCTCATGCCGTAGCCCTCCCAGATTGCCGCCTGCCGAAACAGGACGTGGAGGGCAAACCAGATCGCCAGGTTCATGATGACGCCCACGACGGCGGCGGTGATGGCCGACATCGCGCCGGTCAACGCCACGTTGGTCCGCAGGGTTTCGATGAACGGTGCGCCGAGGAATATCCAGAGGAAGCATGGCACGAACGTCACCCACGTAGTGAGAACGGCCCCAAGGGTCGCGGCAACCATCGGGTCCAGTGTGCCGGGGCTGCGATAGGCGGCCATGAAGCCCACGAACTGCACGACCATTATGAGTGGACCGGGCGTCGTCTCCGCCATGCCGAGTCCGTCCAACATTTCCCCCGGGCGTAGCCATCCATAGTGTTGAACGGCCTGTTGCGCGACATAGGACAGGACCGCGTAGGCTCCGCCGAACGTCACCATGGCCATCTCGCTGAAGAAAACCGCGATCTGGCTGAGTACGTGGTTTGGCCCGAGGGCGATGACGAGCAGCGCTACGGGGCCAAGCCACAAGGCGAGCAGCACAGCCGAAATCCACAAAGACCACCGTTTGTTCGGCCGCGTGTGCTCAGGGGTTTCCTCTCCGAGCGCGGAATCCTTGTCCGCGAAGGCAGCAGCGGATGCCGTTCCATGCCCGCCGCCTATCCGGAACAGCGGCGACTCCGCGTGGCCTCCGATAAAGCCCGTCACGCCGGCCATGAGGATGATGAGCGGAAACGGCACATGGAAAAAGAAGATGGCGACGAAGGCCGCGACGGCGATGGCGATCATCGCGTAGTTCTTCAAAGCACGCTTGCCGATGCGTACGACCGCATGGAGGACGATCGCCAGGACCGCAGCCTTCAGGCCGAAAAACAGGCCTTCGATGACGGTAACGTCACCGAAGGCGGCATAGATGTAGCTGAGCGCTAGGATCGAGACAAATCCCGGCAGCACAAACAATGTCCCGGCAACAAGGCCGCCCTTGGTCTTGTGGAGCAGCCAGCCGACATAGATCGCGAGTTGCTGGGCTTCCGGCCCTGGCAGCAGCATGCAATAGTTGAGGGCGTGCAGGAATCGGTTCTCGCCGATCCAGCGCTTTTCCTCGACCAGAATGCGATGCATGACCGCGATCTGGCCGGCGGGACCGCCGAAGCTTAGAGCGGCCACCTTGGCCCATACCGCGACCGCCTCACGGAATGGCACGCCATGATTAGGAGCGGCAGCCGTTTCCGGTGTCGTCTCCTTTTGGAGGAGCGTGGCCATGGTCACGCTCCCGGCTTGTTGGTCGGCCAGTTGTGCGTCTCGTCCGTCGCGTCCCGGCACCAACGGTAGAAGGCATCATAGAGCACCATGCCTGCTTCCAGTTGCGCCAGGTCATCGGAATACATGCGGGACAACCCGAGCGTGGCGGCCAGAAGCCCTGTGGCCTCCGGCGCGAGGTCGAGCCGTGCGGTGTCGGCGGCCCTGACGATCGTCGCAAGCCTGAGCAGCGGTTCCGTCGCCAGACCGAATTCCTCCACCATCACGTCGAAGGTGCAGAGGCCTCCGCGATGGCTCCAGAACACGTTTTCGATATCGAAGGGGGTCGCGGCAAACCGTTCCCCGACCGCCTCCACTTCCTGAGGTGTGACGAACAGGAAGGCGGCATGCGGATCGACAAAGCGCCGGATCAGCCACGGGCAGGCGATCCGGTCGATCTTGGGGCGGGATCGTGTCACCCAGACCGTCCTTCCGGTCGCATCAGGAGATGGGATTCTTGCGGTAAGAACCGTTGGCAGGCCCGCCGCGATCCATGCTTCATGCCCTCCTTCGAGGGCTTCCGCAGGCGTTCCCATCTGGCGCAGCCATGCGGCGACGCCTTCGCTGAGTTTCTTTCCGCTTTGGCAGACCGCGACGGCGGAGGGGGCCGGGATCGATCCGCCCCATTCCTGCACGTGGGTATGCGGGCGGCGGACGGAGCCCGGTATCAACCGCGGATCCGAGGCGAAGTCCTCGTCGGTGCGGACATCGATCAGGGCTGGACAGTTCGGCGTTCCGATCAGGCGGGCAAGCTTTTCGGGTGAAATAGTAGTGGGGGATGGCATGGCGCGTCCTTTCCGGTTGCCGGGTTCCTGGACGCGATTCTTGAGCCGGAGCCTCGTGGGGAGATCGCAATCCCCATGCGCGATTCAATCGCGCCGAACGGCGGTTCTGTCAATGCGAACTTTCTGAACTCACCCGGAGGCTATGGCGTTCCACCCGACAAGGACGAGGACTAATCCCACAACGATCTGGATAGCCCTTGTGACCGCCGTCACGACCTGAGGCCGCGTCTCCAGCAATCTGATGAGTTGCTGGCGGAAGAACACCGCCGCAAGCGCTACGGCAGAGAGCGTGGCGGCAACGCCCGTCATCATCGTTACAGCGAAGGCCATCCCGGCTTCCGGAACACCGCGCGAGATGGCGAAGATCATGACGAACAGGGTCAGCGGGCAAGGAATCAGGCCCGCCGTGAATCCCATCGCCGACCCTTCCGGGCCGACATGATCGTGCGTTCCCCGGAAGGCCTGCCAGAGCATCCACAAGCCGATCACGCCGAGCAGCCCCCGGCTGATTCCTTCCAGCAACGGTGCGCGGCCGACGCTGCCCGCAGCACCAAAGACGATGCCCATGGGAAGATAGGCGGCGAGAAGCTTTCAGTCTCCCGTCTGTGCGAATGTTCCTATCTTGTCGGCGAAGGCCAGATGGATGTCACGCTGGATGCTGACGAGATACTGGAACAGGTACATGGATCATGCCTGCAATGCCGACAGTCCTTGATAGCTGACATAGAGCCCGACCGCGATGATAAGTAGCCCAGAGAAGTAGGGCGCGCGGGCCGCAGCCGTCGAGAGCCACGGGACGCGCTTCCTGACATGCTTCACGCTGATGGCGGCAACCGCCCCGACCGTCACCAGCGTGATGGCGAGCCCGATGGAGAAGCAGAGCACCAGCACGGCTCCCAATGGGATTTCCTTCAACTGGAGACAGAGGAGCAGGATCGTGATGGCCGCAGGGCATGGGATGAGGCCGCCGGTCAGGCCGAAGAGAGCGATTTGCCATGTGGTGACATTCTGGTCGGTGAAACGGCGGCGGATATCGTTGGCATGCGCCCTCTCATGGGCATCCTGATAGCCGTCCGACGTGACGGAGAGGCCTTGCAGTTCCTCGTGCACGTGGCCGTGGCCATGCCCCTCCGCGAAGCTCAGATCATAGTCATGCGAATGCCCGCCATGGCCGAGGCTCACCTGTGCCATGAACTCGTGCGGCTCGGGGATTTCATCGACGGATTCGAGGTAGCCGCCCTTCTCGGCAAACGTGAAGGCCTGCTTCACGCCGTCAGGCCGTTCCGTCGTTACCGTCACGTCTTCGGCATGCCAGTGCGCGCCACGTTCGTTCCGGATGTGCCACCGTGGCGGAACGCCGTTCTCGAACACCTCGACCGAGATCACGCCACGCCCCGTGTCGATGCGACGGACTCCATCGTGCCCGTGGTCATGTCCATGCGTATGGTTATGTCCATGGCCGTGGGTGTGATCGGCTGCGGTCTTTGTCGCCTGGCGATCTGCCCATGTGCGATTGATCATCCATAGCGCCATGCCGATGATGATGAAGCCCGACGCCAGTTGCAGCCACGGCTCGAACGTTTCCGGAGCGATGCCCCTCCAGAGATACATCCCGCCTAGCGCGATCCCCCATACGACGGCCGTATGTGAGATCGTCGCGGCCAGGCCGAGCAGCACGGCTTGCTTCACGGTTCCTCGGACAGCAACGATGAACGCTGCCATCATTGTTTTCGAATGACCGGGTTCAAGCCCGTGCAGCGCGCCCAGCAGGATTGCCGAGGGAATGAACAGCCACGCATGGGCGGAGCTTTGCTGAATCAGCGAGGCAAAGGAAGGCATCTGAAGAGGCTCACAGGTACTTGGTGATTTCTTTGAATTCATCGATCGAGCGGCGCTGCTCCCGCGCCAGTGGCCCGACGACATCTTCAAGGCAATGATCAAGATGGTCCTGGATCAGGGTCTTCTTTGCCTGGCAAATGGCCTTCTCGACCGCGTGGAGCTGCTGTGCGATATCGAGGCAGGACCGTCCGGATTCGATCATTTCGACAACGCTCTGGAGGTGGCCGCCGGCCCGCTTCAGGCGCTTGACGATTTCTGGATGCGTTGTGTGAAGATGGGGCGTTTTGCTCATGCCAGATTCCTATCCCCCTGGGGAGGATACTGCAACGCAAAGAAACCATCCGCCTCAAATTCGGGGCGATGCTCTCGGGGAGAGGCTGATCAGAACATCGATCGTCGGTAGCCGGGGCCTATGGCCGTTACATCCTCGACATAGAGATTGCTTCGAAGCCAATCTTCACTGCCAGCCGATAGCCGGGTTGGCAGAAGAGCGTGCCCGATCTTCCGGCCCGCTCGTTGGGGTCAAGATAGCTGGTTGACCAGGCGACGGGTGAGGGTCAGCCTGCCTTGAGCGTAGCGAGGCCGTCAAGCAGCCCATGCTGGCGCTCATGCCCAGTTTGCGACCCATCCTGGCCGTCGGTTGGCAGTATCGAGCGCATAAGGAGCGAGCGAAGACCGACCAGATCGATCGGTTTCGAGAAATAATATCCCTGACCGAACCCGCAGCCCATCGATTGCAACTGCTCCACCTGGCCGAGGACTTCGGCACCCTCAGCGATGACGTCCATGCCGAGATTGCGGGCCAGGCTCATGATCGTCTGGACGATCTGGAAACTTTCCGGGCTCTGGTTCATCGCCGCGATAAACGAGCGGTCGATCTTCAGCACGTCAAGTGGCAACGAGTGAAGGTAGCTCAGGGACGAATAGCCGGTGCCGAAATCATCGATGCTCAAGCGGATGCCCAGTTCCTTCAATTCCGTCAGCACCGCCGCCACGCGCTCGTGGTCACCGATCGTCACGCTCTCTGTGATTTCCAGCCGCAGGCAGCGTGGATCTATGCCGGTTTCGGCAATAACCGCGCGAATTTGCGTGATAAGGTCAGGTTGGGCAAATTGGCGCGGCGAGACATTCACGCTGATCGACAACGGTTCGTCGCGCGGAAACTGGCCCTGTAGCGCCTGTGCGGTACGACAGGCCTCTTCCAGCACCCAGCGGCCGAGAAAGACGATCAGGCCGGTCTCCTCCATGATTTCGATAAAGTCACCCGGGAAAACCAATTCGCCATCCGGCTTCTGCCAGCGCACCAGTGCTTCGAAGCCCACAATCTCGTTGGTATTGAGCGCGACGATCGGCTGGTAGTGAAGGACAAACTCATCATTCTGGAGCGCACGCCGCAGATCCGTTTCGAGCGCCAGCCGCTTCATTGCCTCCTGGTGCATCTTTTGATCGAACAACTCGCATCGTGCCTTGCCCAGCGCCTTGGCGCGGTACATGGCAAGATCGGCATCTCGCAGAATGGCGTCAGCGGTCTCATATCCTGAAGCGCTCGATGCGATACCGATGCTGGCGCTTGTATAGACTTCCTGACCATCGATGGCGAAGGGCAGGTTAAGCGCTTCCTCCACACGCTTGGCGACGCGCACCGCATCGCTCGGATCGTCGATGTCGGTCAGCAGGATGGTGAATTCGTCGCCGCCGAGACGCGCGAGCGTGCTAGAGCTTGGCATATCGATAGTCAGGCCGACTGCCGCTTCCCCGTGCCTGAGTGCGCCCTTCAACCGGTCGGAAACCTGAATAATGAGGTTGTCACCGGCGAGATGTCCAAGGCTGTCGTTGACGATCTTGAATCGGTCAAGATCGATGAACAAAACCGCAAACTGCGATCCGGCATTGCGTCCCATGTGAGCGATCGATTGATTGAGCCGGTCAAGAAACAGAGCACGATTTGGCAAACCTGTCAGCGGGTCGTGGGAGGCGTCATGGATCAGGCGGTCCTCGGCGCGTTGGCGTTCGATGGCGCGGCCGAGATGTGTGGCGACCTGCGGCACCAGCTGCATAAACGCCTCGTCGCGCTCGACAATATGATCGGTATAAAACTCAACGACGGCAACTGTCTGCTGGCCGACAAGTATCGGAAACGCGCAGGCCGCCTGGATGCCGCTTTCATCGGCGGCATTCTTACGCGGGAACGTGGCATCGGCGACGACATCGGCGACCCAGGCTGCGGACCCTGTCAGATAGACCTTGCCGGGCAGCCCTTCACCGGGCGCCAGATCGCGCGCTTCCGTCATCGCACGAAATGGCGCGATCTTTTGCGGATCCTGCGTATGCCAGAGCGCCATCGACCGCAGGTGGACCGAACCATCGTGTTCTTCGACGAGAAAAACATGCCCGATCGGCCATGCCATGAAATCACAGATTCGGGTGAGAGCGAATTGAAACACGTCACCCACCGATTGCGACAGGTTCGCCGATGTAGCGATATCCTGCAGCAGGCGCAGTTCCTGCTCGCGCATATAGAGTTCGCGCAAGCCTTTTTCTGAAATCGCCTCCACTTCGAGGCGAGCCGCGCGCTCGCGCTCCAGACGTCGCTTGAGGCGGGCGAACTCAACTGGATCGCAGGGCTCGATTGCTGTGGACATTGGGGCTGCCGTAACCCGATCAGTGCAATGCCATGCGCATCAGGCAACGCTCGTCGCCCTGATCCATGCATTTGAGGTGCTCGACCTCGACATGCTCATGATAGTGATCGGCGGTCCCCTCGATGAAGCCGTGCGCCAAGGCGCAGAGTTTCCGTGGCGACTTGTAGCCGATCAAAAGCGCGCCATCGTCTGTCTCCTGAAAATCGAAGTGTGGGCAATGGGCCCCGGTATAAAGCTTGCGGACCTCCGGGTGGATAATGGTGTTGAGCGCCTGAACAAATGGACGCGTTGAGGTATAGGAAGTGAAGAAGACCGGATAACGCTCTGCGAACCGAGGGATCGCCTGGCGCCCGAACCAGCGCAACACGTCCGTGGCAGTTAACCCCAACGCATCCGACGCCGCCTTGACAAGGCGCGTCATCTGATCGTCCGCATAGCTGCCAAGCGAAGTGTAGACGCCGTTTGAACCTGCGGCATCCAGAAGATCATCCCAGGTCGCCTCGCCGTGATTGGCAACGACGACTTCCTCAAGGACGTTGAAGACTATGCCTTTCATGAAGCACCCCCGCGTGCTGATTGAGCATTCCCTATAAAATGGGACGTTGAATAATGTGTAAATTTGCAGCGGATCTCTGCTTTAAAACAAGGTCATGTATTCAATGGAGAAGCCCTTCCGAGGCTGCAGAGCAATTGTGCGATTAGTCAGTTCAGGCTGTCAGGTTGGCAACCACGGATCATTCGGTCGGCCTAGCAGACGAAGAGGGTTCCGCTGGCTCATTATTGCAGGAAGGGCATACGTAAATATAAGGTGGAAGCAGAACAAGTACGGTCGATGCCCTGCCGCAAAGTCCACAGGATAGGTAATTCTTCCTCTCCGCTTGCAGCATCCGTTGATCGCTATTGGTCGTGGTCTCTTTTCTGTCCAAAATGCACCAAGAAATTCGCTCGTAGCAATTCTATGACGTTGTTAGCGGATAGCAAGCCGTGTGTCAGGAGCTTTTTGAGTTCGGCTTTATTGTCTCGGTCTTGTCTGTAAGTTATACGCTGCCGAAACACGATCTGCCGTTGAGCATCGTGCTGGATGCCTGCCCGAACATGCTGGAAATCGTCACCGGGGACGAAATCCGCCATCGGCGCGACTTCTGACGGCTGCGGAACTGGGCTGGGTTTCCTCGGCTGACCACTATTTGACGTTCCGACAACAAGGATGAAAACAGGGACGCATCTCAACCTGATACGGGGCCGTCTCCTCGACGGGGCCGATGGCGGTGAAGGCTTGCAGCCGATCTTTGCCGCCGAATGTTTCGGTCGGTGAGTGGTAGATGACTTGGTCGCCGGGCGCGATCCGCTTCAATGGTGCGGACCTGCCGTGGCAGACCTGCATAAAGCCGGCTCCGCGCCCGATACGCAAATGCTCAGCGGACGCAACGGCGATCCAGGCGCAGGGGCATGCCTCAATCCTCGATCACGGTATAGACCCGCAGGCGATGCCCATCAGGATCGGCGGCAACGAAGGAGCGGCCGAAATCGAGGTCGGTCGGCGGCATGAGGATGGTCGCACCCTTGCCCTGCCATTCGACATGAAGGGCATCGACCATTTCCGGTGCCTCGACCTTGAAACCGAGATCGCAGCCACCGCCCACAACGGCCGGCGCTGGCTCTACACCTGCTCTGCCCCAGAGACCCAAACCAAGCCCGGACGGCAGGATGAACATTGCAAACGTCGCGCTGGCTTCGACCGGCTGCTGTCCGAGCAATCGAGCGTAGAAGCTGGCGCTCTCGGGGGCATCGCTCACAAAGAGCAGAATGCTATTGCTGTCAGTCATGGTGTCGTCTCCTGTCGGGTTATAAACAGGAGCAGTATAAATGCAGGTGCTGCCAGTTTCTGGCAGCATTAAGTGTCGCGTTGCGGAATCCCTTCTACCTCGCGCCACTGCCGCAGCAACGCTTGGCGTCGCTGCGGATATCGGCTCTCCGAAACCTCGACCTCCATGACCCGATCCGTGCGGAAATGACGAAACCCTTGCCGCAATTCGCACCATGCGACCAGCACCCGCGCGCTGTCGAAGAAGGTCAGCGCCAAGGGCCAGATGACGCGCCGCGACACTTCCCCTTTCCCATCCCGGTAGGCGATCGCCAATTTCCGTTCGGCGCGGAGCGCCCGGCGCAGGATCGATAGGTCTATACTGTCTGGACAGGGCTTCGCACCAGGGCCAATGAGAAGCGCGTACGCGTCCAGTTCAAGCCGCAGTTCTGCCGGCAAGATTGCGCCAATGCGCGCAAGCGCACTACGGACCGCAACCCGAAGATGATCATCGGCCCGTTCAGCTACCCAGCGCGACCCCAACACCAGCGCCTCTATTTCCTCCGGCGGAAACATAAGCGGAGGCAAAAGGAAGCCCGGCTTGAGAACATACCCCACGCCCGGCTCCCCAAAAATCGTGGCACCTTGCGCTTGAAGGCTCGCAATATCGCGATAGAGCGTGCGGATACTGACGCCGGTTTCTTCGGCCAAGACCTTGCCGCTCACTGGCCGACGATGGCGGCGCAGAGCTTGCAAAAGACCGAATAGGCGTTCGGAACGTGACATCGGCGGAATATATAGGGTTCCATCACTGCCATATAGTGGCAGCATTGTTGCAAACGTCGCAGATTCCCTAGAACCCACGACGGTCGCAGAATAGGGTTTTTCACGATTCTTGGACGACAGGATTCGACCTTATTGTCGCCGTTCGGATTACTTCCATTGCGGCCCGAAATCTGCCGTTCTTTCAGCTCTCGCGAATGACCAAGTGGAGGCCGCAAGGCGAAAGGGGGCTTTTGGATCGTTCTAGGTGTTCATTCCCGGCGTCGACATGACCGTCGCGCTGGCGATGAAGGCGGCGATCGGCGACGTGTCGCGCTTCGACAAGCCGCAGAAGCTCGTGAGTTATCTCGGGCTGAACCCGAGCGTCCGCCAGTCTGGCCCAGGTCCAGCATACCATGGGCGGATCACCAAGCAGGGTCGCGGTCATGCGCGCGGCATGCTCGTCGAGGCGGCATGGGCGGCCGCTCGTGCTCCCGGACCTTTGCGGGCCTTCTTTCTGCGCGTGCGGGCCTGGCGCGGCCAGCACGTCGCCGCCGTCGCGACCGCACGCAAACTCGCCGTCGTGATCTGGCATCTGTTGATGAAGGGCGAGAGTTACGCCTGGGCGCGCCCATCTCTGCATGCCAAGACGTTGCGCGATATGGAGCTCAAGGTCGGGAGCAAGGCGCGCGCGGCCAGAAGGGGGCCGCACATGCCGACAACATCAAGAGCCATCGGGACGAAGAGCGCCGCTGGGTGGAGCAGGCCGAGAGTGCTTATGCCCGCTTCGTCTCCGGCTGGAACAGGCGAGGTCCTAAAAAGGTGCGCACGGATGCCGCAAATGAGGTGCGACAATAAGGGCTGCGCGGCAGGGCTCTCACCTCGGACCCTGCTCTTCGCCACGCGGTCGTCCGTGCACAACCGGAGAATATCGCAAAACCGATCAGAATGCGCTTGTCGATTACATCAGTGGTCCAGGGATGATTGGGCTTCGTCAGCCTGTGCCCGATGCCGTTCTCGAAGCAGACGCGATCGAACATGTGAAGGCGCAGCGTTGCGGTGGGTCCGCTCCTGCGGGAAGGCAGATCGCAGAATTGGGTGCCATTGTCGGTGAGCACAGTGTGGATATCATAGGGCACGGCCTCGATCAGGGCCTTGAGGAAGGCCGCGGCGGAGTGGACCGTGGCGCTCTCCTCGAGACGGGCGAAGGCGAACTTCGAGGTTCGATCGATGGCGACGAAGAGCTGGAGCTTGCCCTCGGCCGTCTGGACTTGGGCGATATCGATATGGAAGTAGCCGATTGGATAGCGCTTGAACTTCCGCTTCGGCGCCTTGTCACCCTCCACGTCTGGAAGGCGGGACATGCCATGGCGCTGCAGGCAGCGATGCAGGGACGAGCGCGTCAGACGCGGGATCGTCCGTTGGAGCGCGTAGAGGCAGTCATCGAGCGGCAGCAGCCTGTGCTTGCGGAAGGCGACGATGATCGCCTCCTCCTCTAGCGAAAGCACCGACGAATGCGGCTCCTTCGGCCTGTCGGCAGATCGGAAACCGAGCTGCGCTCCTTCCACTTCGCCACTGTCTTCTGGTTGATCCCGTAGCGCCTGGCCAGCACTCTCAGGCTCTCTTGACTATGTTGTATTGCTCGACGGATCGCCTCTGTCGTCGTGGCGCTCCCGTGAAGAATCTGCCCCATAGCGCATCCCTCCATTCCTGCGACAGGATTGCACCATCAAAGCCCGGGATCAAACACCTAGCACATAGTTGCTTCTCCATAGGGCTCCCGCCTAGCTGCGGCAATCGGCTCCCGTCTCAAGTGATGAAACCGCTGGATCGGCGTGCAAAGACCAGCTATCTTGTTGTGAACAACAAATCGATCGGGTAATGCGTTACACGCCGAGCCAAGTCCGACATGTGGTCGGTATCACACAGGAAACGCTCCGCCACTGGCGGCGGGCGTTGCCTTCGCTCGGCGGTCTCAAGGGACACGCGCCGGTGTTCCGGCCCGGGCAATTGCTCGGCTTGGCGGTAGTGCGGGTGCTCGTGGAAGACCTCGGTCTCACCGTTAGAGCGCTACGCGCCGCCGAGCGCGATATCTTCGACATCTGCAGCTCGCCCCAGTGGATTCGGCTTGCCCAAGGCCACCTTCTGGTGCGCCCAATCGAAGGGCAAGTCACCTTCGTCGACACTGTCTCGGGTAGAGATCTTGAGCGTCCGGCGATCTTGCTCCCGCTTGAGCCGATCGTCACCGCGCTTCGGCTCGCGCTCCTTGAAGTCGCGCCTGAAGAAGCTCAGCAAAGCATAGCATTTCCGCCAGTAGATGTGAGCGAACGCCGCACAGCAGGAAGCGGAAGGCCATGACTGCTGCAATCGCCGCCATTGTCAGCGGATTGGGCGGCCTCGGCTACCAAGCCGAAACGCTCCTCTCCAACTATAGTTTTGCCGACGTCCTTTCACCAGCTGGTGAAACCCGCCAGGTGGCGCTCGCGGCGTTCACGCAAACGCCGCCATCTTATCGCACGGCTGCCTTCGGAGTGGTCGAGGCAGGCTCGGGTGGATCCGACCTGACCGGGTTGCGGGCACTCGGGGCACCGATGATCTTCGCCGTCGCCGGCGAGCGTGTCGAATTGTGGCAAGTCCACGCGAGCGCGCCGGCGAGCCGCATCGCCGTCACCACGATCGGTGCTCTGGGTGACCTGTTCGCGCGCAACGCCGAATATTGGAGCCCGCGCGCCATCCATCGTGCCAAGGCGATCGATGCTGAGCCGTTGGCTGGCCGGCAGTTCGACTTCATCGACATGGGACTGATGATCGCGATCGAGGGCGAGGTGCATGTCAAGCTCGATGCCTTGCTGCGCGAAACGCTCGCTGGCGTAGTCGACGTCCGAGGGCGTCCAGCCATGGATGCACGCTTGTTGTTCCAGGCGACCTTCCGGTTCCTTGCCGCCAAGATCCTAACCGATCGCGGTCATGAGTCCGCAGCGAATTGGGTGGGTGGTGGCGTTGATGACGTGTTGCGCGGGATCGACCTTTATTATGGTCTGGGAACTATCGCGCCCTCGCCGCGTGATCGCACGCGGCTGGAAACCGTATGGGCAGGCATCTGCGCTGGCATCAATTTCCGAAATATTTCGGCCGATGATCTTGCATTTGTTTATGAGAACACTTTCGTTACCTCGGAAGCGCGTGCAGCGTTCGGTACGCACAGCACGCCGCGGCAGATGGCCGAGCATATCGTCCGGCGCCTCGAACTTTGGCGCGATCCCGATCGTGTCCGCGTCTACGAGCCATTTACCGGTGCCGGCGTGCTGCTCGTAGCGGCGCTCAGGCAACTGCGGGCCGCGTTACCGCTTGAATGGAACGATGAGGAGCGACATCGCTTCTTAACCGCTCGTCTCGCGGGCGACGAAATCGACGAATTCGCGTGTGAAGTCGCCAGACTATCGCTGATCCTTGCTGATTATCCCAATCATAATGGCTGGGACATCCAGCAGGCCGACCTGTTCGCCGGCGATCGGTTGCGGACGCGGATCACCGCCGACACTTTTGTCATATGCAATCCGCCATTTGAGGATTTCGATGCCGATGACCGGAGCAGTGCGGTCGCGCAGCACGATGTTTCCAAGCCGATCGCGGTGCTGGAAGAGGTTATTGCCGCGCAGCCCGCCGGCATCGGCTTCGTCCTTCCCTCAAGCTTCATTATCGAAAAGCGCTATCGCAAGGTGCGAACCTTGATCGAGAGCCGCTATTCGTCGGTTGAAATCGTAGAGATTCCCGACGATGTGTTTTCCGCATCGCGTACCGCAGCCTCGTTGTTGATCGCTCGCGACCCGCGGACTGTCGCGGACGAACCCCGGATCACGATCCGTTCCAGTGAAGTCACGTTGCGCGACCGTCTCCCGTTCCTCAAGGCGGGCGTTATCACCCGCAGCCGGTCGCTGATCCGGTGGGTGCCGGACGCACCAAGTGGCGATCTATGGGTGCCAGCTCTCCATGAAATCTGGGCCTATCTTTCGGATCGGCCTAGGCTTGGCGATCATCTCGAACTACATCGCGGCATCGAATGGTCAGGTTCGCAGGCGAGCGCCTGGAGCAGCTCGCCTCAGCCCGGCTTTGAGCGTGGTCTGCATGGTGTCAATGGACATCGGCAGTTCTTGTCGCCTCATCCCGTGTGGCTCGATTGCCGGCCGGAATCGGCGCGCGGTGGCGCGCACAAGCTGCCATGGGACCGGACGAAGCTCATTATCAACGGTGTGCGTCTTAGCCGCTATGCCTGGCGGCTGGCGGCGAGCTTCGACACCAATGGACTAGTCTGCTCGCAGCAATTCATTGGGGCATGGCCGAAGGAAGGCGTGAGCGATAGACACCTGTTCGCGTTGATGGCCGTGCTCAATAGTCCCGTTGCGAATGCCTTCGCGACGGTCTTTACCTCGGACCAACGCTACCGGCTGACGACGCTACGCGACATTCCGCTCCCAAATCATCTTCCGCCCGAGGTAGCTGAAATGGCCGCGACCTATATCGAGCGGCTGCCGCAAGCTACACTTACTTTCGATGGTGATGCCGCACTTCAGCGCCTACTCGCCGAGATCGATGGTGCGGTCCTCGCGAGCTACGCACTCCCGGTTCGGCTTGAGCGCGAGTTGCTGCGCTTCTTTGAGGACGCGCGGCGGCCGGTCGCGCACTCGTGGGAAGGTTGGCCCGGGCTGGAGGCAGCGCCCGGCCTTTCACTTGCCGAGACCCTCGACGGCAATCGAGAACGATTCAGCGGCAATTGGGTTAGAAGCGTTTTCGAACCCTTGCCCAAAAGCGAAGCCGACGCGCTGCGCGCCTATATCGGCTGATCAATGACCGGGTATCTGCTCGACACATCGGTTCTGATTGCCCTTGTGGATCCCGCCCATGTGCTGCACGCGACCGTCGCTGCAGCGATCGACGCTATGAGTGGCGATGACCTCCAATATGTCTCCGCCGTGAGTATCGGCGAAATCCGCACGGGCGTCGCAAGCGTGCAGAACATTCACGGCCGCACACCAACACATGCCAGTCAGGTGCTCGCATCCGCACAGGCCCGCACGCTGCTTTGGATCAATACCCAGGTTGCGGTCACATATGGAGATCTCAAAGCCGCAATGGTGAGTACGTTCATGCCGAAGGCGAGCAGAAACAAGCCGCCCGCTCATCTCGAAGACTGGATCGACCACGCTACCGGCAAGCGGCTGGGCATCAATGAAAATGATCTTTGGATTTGCGCTCAGGGGTTCGAGCGCGATCTGCAGGTCCTCACCTGTGATGGCGACTTTACGCGCGTACAAGCTGCCGAACCGCGCCTCGCGCTCAGCGTGTTGCGAGTTATCTGAACACGCGACCAAAGATCAAGTGCAGCGCGGAAGTTAGTGTCAGCGTGAATTGTTCATCTCTGCGGATACAATGTGGACGACTGCGACGGCTCATGGGGAGCAGGTCGGCATAACTTTGCGGTACGATTGATTCGGGATAAGCTGCGCCCGGCCGGGATGAGACCGCGTTTCCGCCGCGCTCGTTGACCAGATGATGGGCAGCCTTTCCGGGATGGTCGCCGGAAACCTGCCAGTCCGTTTCCCACCCCCCGAAGCTGTCGCGGAAATCCTAAGTTTTGCGACAAAGTTGCTCGCGCTGAATTTTCAGGGGACTATCTGTCGCAAAAGTCGCGTGCGAAAGTCCGACTTACGCGACAGAGATTTGCGACACCATCCTATGATAGCCGAGATCGGCGGGGCTTGAAAGTTATATCGCCATTTGTTATATGACGATATAACTTTGGAGGCACCTATGCACACCACGAATCTCCGCAAGGTTGGCGGCTCCGTCATGCTCGCGGTTCCCCCGGCGCTGCTCGATGTTCTGAACCTGACGGCCGGTGCGAAAGTCGGGCTGGCCGTCGATAATGGCCGTCTCGTTATCGAGCCAGGCGCACGGCCGCGTTACACGATGGCCGAGCTGCTGGCCGCATCCGACTATTCGCAGCCGCAGCCGCCCGAGGAACGCGAATGGGTCGATGCCTCCGCTGTCGGTGACGAGCTGATATGAGGCGTGGCGACGTTTACATGGTCGATCTTGAGCCGACCCAGGGCCGTGAACAGCGCGGGCATCGCCCGGTCGTCATCGTCTCCCCTGACGACTTCAACCGGGCAACAAACCTGCCGGTCATTTTGCCGATCACGAACGGCGACGATTTTGCCCAGCGCATCGGCTTTGCCGTGCCGCTCACAGACACAAAAACGACAGGCGTGATCCGTTGCGATCAGCCCCGCGTTCTCGATCTGACGGCACGCAACGGGCGCAAGGTCGAAAGCCTGCCATCCGCCATCATGGATGAAGTCTTGGCGAAAACCGCCACGATCTTTGAATAACGCCGATTCAAAAGTCAGGAACTGCGCGACGGTTTCGCGTTCCCGCAGATCGTCGTTTCATCGCTGAGAGAGCGCAAGTTGTGCAGCGAGGCCGGCGAACGCGGCGGCGAAGCCACGGCGCATCCAGACCTGCACGGAGGCGCTAGAGATGACATGCTGCCGAACAGCGGCGGCAAACGCCCCGTAGACGGCGAAGATCACAAAGGTCAGCGCCATGAACACAAGGCTTAATTCCAGCATCCGGTTCAGCGGTGACGCTTCATCGGGCCTAACAAATTGCGGCAGGAAGGCAAAGAAGAAGATCGAGAGCTTGGGATTCAGCAGGTTGATGAGGATCGCAGAAACGATCACCTGCCGGATGCCTTTCCCATCCGCCTCACCGTTCAGGCTCAACATTCCCCGATCACGAAACATCGCCCACGCCATATAGAGCAGATAAGCGACACCGAGATATTTGAGAATCTGGAAGGCCAGCGCGCTCGTGTGAAGCAGCGCCGCAAGCCCGCTAATCGCAGCCAGGACATGCGGGACGATGCCGAGGGTGCATCCAAAGGCAGCTATGAGGCTCGCCCGCGTGCCGCCCGATAGGCCGGCTGCGACCGTGTAGATCGCGCCGGTTCCGGGCGATGCGACGATGACCAGAGAGGTGAGGAAAAATTCCAGCGTCATAGCGGTTCCATTTCTGCCACCGCACAATCCGGCCAGATCGCGGACAGCGCCTCGGAAAGCGACGATGTGAGGGCGGCAACATCGTCGTCGGCCGTTTTGTGCAGGGCTTCGGTGACGATCAGCGCTTGCGTGGTTTCCGGGCAGATGGCGGACCATCCGCTTTGGCGGTTGGTCCAGCGGCGCGCATGTGCGCGGGCACTCTCATCGGCAAAGATGACCTTGCTGGGGTCCGGATGTTCGATCACGCCGGCGAACGTCTCGTAGGTTTCATCACCATTGGCCAGCCGCACAGTCATCGCGCCGATGATCCTCGCCGTGTCGAACACCGCGACCGGAATAGCAAAGGCGAGCGAGGCCGCGTTGCAAAGGTCGATCAGCGGATGAAGTGCGGGAAGCGATCCGTCCTTGCGATAGCGCCGCAACAGAGCTTCCGATGCGCACCTATACTGCGTCGGCTTGAGGCTCATAGCCGAAAAGGCGCGCCGCCAAGCCCGTAGCTCGGGAAACTCGCCCTCACTTGCGGCGGCAAGCCGATCATCCGCAATCCCTCTTAATCGGGCGATCTCGGTGGAAGGGTCGGCCATCGCATCAATGCCATCGACCAGGACTGTGCGCGAGCGGAGTTGGGGAAAGCCGGATCGGATTTCAGGGACGTAACGGAATTGTATGGGCATACTCTCGGCTCGACTATTTTCCGAACCATATGCCGGGTGCCGCTTTGCCCCGTCTTGAAGGAAATTGCAGGTCAGGTCATCGCGGCAGCGTAGAGGCCCGGCGACATGCCGTAGGTGCGGACGAAAAGCCGCGTCATGTGGCTTTGGTCCGCAAAGCCGGCAGCGTGGGCGGCGTCCGCTAGGGCGGTGCCTTCCGCGATCATCTTTCGCGCGCGCTGAAGCCGGCGCTGGACAAGATAGGCGTGTGGCGTGAAACCAGTCACTTTTGAGAAGCCGCGTACAAGCTGAAACTGGCTGACGCCGCCGAGTGCGGCCAGTTCGTCAAGTGTCAGCCGCGCAGAGGGATCATCGTCGATGCGCGCGCGTGCCTGCTCTATGGCCTTGGGCGCTCCGTGCCGTCGCTTCCGATCGCGGCGTTCAATGAGCCGTGCGAGAAGAAGGAGCAAGTTTTCCCCTCCCTCGATCTCGCTGTATCCGCCATGCGGATCGGTCATCGTGCGAAAGAGGCATAGGAAATATGCCGCCGACCCCGGATCGCGCATCATAGGGCGTGAAAGCTCTGCGGAATCGTTGCTTCCATCGGTCAACGCGCGGATTGAATCGGCCAAGGTAGCAGGGTCGAAATAAAGCATCCGCCATGCACGGCCGCTCTCTCCAAGAGGCGAGCCGTCATGCACTTCGCCGGGGTTGACGGTGATAACGTCGCCGGTCTCTGCCTCCACGATACCTCGCCCGCTTAGGGATTTCTGAGCGCCGCGCATGATGACACCAATCCCGAATTGGTCGTGGGTATGGCGACCGAACGCATGAGAGGTATCGGCAGAAACCGCCTCAACGCCCTGCATCCTGCAACGGATTATCTCGAATTTCCCTTGTGTCATCGTTCCAAGACTACATTGAATAAATGACCTGAACCACGCGAAACTCGGCGCTTATCTGTGCGCCCGCACAAGCGCGGCGGGTTGGAGCAAGCTAGATTTGTCGCGAAAATCCCGAAACCTACAACAAGCGGGCCTGTAGGGCGTCGATTTCCGTCTCCGCGAAAACCTCTATTCCATGCTGCCGCAAAAGCGCAGCCGTCACGCCCGCGCCGACATGCTTACGGCCGGCGAACGCACCATCGTAGATAAAACCGCTGCCGCATGACGGGCTACCGTCGATCAACAGGGCAAACCTGCAATCATGCTCGCGCGCCAAGGCCAGGGTCGCCTGCGCGCCGGCGACATAAAGGTCTGTCACGTCCGCGCCGGTCGCCTCGATGACGCGCGCGCCGTTTGAAAGAACCGCCTCGCCCGACCGGCCCTCCGCAATCTCGGCCGGGGGACGCGGCACACTGAAACCCGCCGTCAACTCGGGGCAGATGCTTACAAGCCGCCCCTCTTGCCGCCATCGCTCCAAGGCTGGATGTGCAACGGTCCGGGCTGATCCATTGTATCGAACAGGACGGCCGAGAAGGCAGGCGCTAACAAGGATTTTGGCCATCATATCCTAGCGGGTCCTTCAAATCCGCCAACAACTCTACACTACCGCGTCGGCGCTGACACGGTGATCGTGCAGTCCTGATCCTTCTTCGCCTTCGCAGCCGCCGCGGCGCAGCGCGTGAGCGCGTCTGTGTTGGCGCGCACCAAGTCGCTCGCATCGACAATGCTTTGCCAGCCTCCGGGACTTCCCGACTGCATGAGCGAGATTCCGGCTTTCCAACGCTCATCGTTCATGACGGTCGAGGCTACAGCCATATCGACCGATCCGGGCAGTACGCGCAGCAGGAACAGCGTCAACAGCACGCCCGCGACCAGGCCGGCAGCTCCCGCGCCCCAAAGCCATCGATCCTGTTGCTGGCGCTCGCGCGCGCCGGCGAGACAGCGGGCGAGACTGTTGGCGGCGCGCTCGATCTGCTGCGTGGCGGTTCTCACCAGGCTCTAGCCGCTCCGCAACAAGGGCGATCTGCTGGACGACGCGGCCGAGATCGAGGCCGTAGTCATGGTGTTCTTCCTGTCAACGACCTCGAGGATGACGAGGTCGAGGCAATCTTCGAATATTGCCCCTATACAGGTGGCTGGCCGGTTCATTGGATCAGCGCTGTCAACGCGGCGTGCCGCGGCCGAGCTGCAGGCCGCAAGGGAGGCTGCGCCGCAGTCAGCCACAATGTGCAGCGCGACTGCAAGATTGGTCAGTTGCCGACCGCGCCCTTGCCGCCTTTACTCGTCGCGGCGGACGCGAAGTGTGCGGAAAAGTTAATTTCAAAATGGCCGGCAGAATGCGGCCGGGGGAGAGGCATGGAAAAAGCAGATATAGAAGACCTGCGAAGTCGCGTCGGCTGCGAGGCGGTGCTGGAAACCGGCGGCTTCGCGGCCGATCTCAAGGAAAGCACGCGCAAGGCGGTAAAATATCGCCGTGACGCTGACATCATTATCGTCATTTACGAGGGCAGGGGTTGGTTCGATCCACTCTCGGATGCCAAAGGGGATGTTTATTCGCTGGTCCAGCACCTGGATGGCTGCGATTTCCTCGAAGCCTTCGTGCAGGTGGCGTCCCTTGTCGGATTCGAGCCTTCCAGACCACAATGGCAACGACAATCACGGCAGAGCGAACCGGACCAGTCGATCCCCGATCGTTGGACGGCCCGCTTAAAGCCGTGGCGTGGATCGGGGACCTGGCGCTACCTGCGCGATGAGCGGCATATTCCCGAACGCGTCATCCGTGCTGCCATTGCGCAGAACCTGCTACGCGAAGGGCCGCGCGGCAGCATGTGGGCGGCGCATCAGGGTGATGACGGCGCCGTCACCGGCTGGGAAGAACGTGGCCCGGAATGGCGGGGCTTTGCATCCGGCGGCAGCAAGGTGCTTTTCCGGCTCGGCTCAGCCTCCGCGTTGCGCATTTGCGTGACCGAGGCGGCGATCGACGCCATGAGCCTTGCCGCAATCGAACAGATGCGGCGTGACACACTCTATGTCAGCACTGGCGGAGGCTGGTCGCCTACGACTAAGGCTGCTCTTCGAGCGCTGGCCGCGCGGCTGGATATGCGCATGGTCGCCGCCACCGATGCCAATCCTCAAGGCGAAGTGTTTGTATCGCGATTGCGCGAACTTGCTGGCGACATGCCTTGCGAGTTCGAACGGCTGAAGCCGATCGCCGAGGATTGGAACGCGATGCTGCAGGTTGCGGCTCAAAAAATATGAAAAATGAAAACGGAAAGGAGGAATGAACCTCGGCTGCCGCATGCCCGCCGGCCGCGTCAAGGGTAAAGCTTCGCCCGGCTGCGCCGGC
>JAKDNM010000079.1 GCA_030456445.1 Hyphomicrobiales bacterium | reverse complement strand
CGGATCATGCTCTAGGCGCGAAGAACGGCATGCCCATGGAGCGCGCATTCTTGCCAACTCATATGTTGCGGTCGCGGCTTGGATACCCCATGTTCTACGTTCATTGAACAAAGCCAACACCGGAACCCGAGACATGAGTGATTCCACCGAATACACGCCGCCGAAAATCTGGACATGGAACAAGCCCAATGGCGGCGAATTCGCCAGTATCAACCGGCCGATCGCAGGACCCACGCATGACAAGGAACTGCCGGTCGGCAAGCATCCCTTCCAGCTCTATTCGCTGGCGACTCCGAACGGCCAGAAGGTCACCATCATGTTCGAGGAGCTGCTGGCGGCCGGGCACAGCCAAGCCGAATATGACGCATGGCTGATCCGGATCGGGCAGGGCGACCAGTTCGGTTCCGGCTTCGTGGAGGTCAATCCCAATTCCAAGATCCCGGCGCTGATGGACCTCAGCGGCAAGGAGCCGATCCGGATATTCGAATCCGGCGCGATCCTGATGCATCTGGCCGAGAAATTCGGCGCCTTCCTGCCGACCGCGCAGCCGGCGCGTGCAGAGGCGCTTTCCTGGCTTTTCTGGCAGATGGGTTCGGCGCCCTTCCTTGGCGGCGGCTTTGGCCATTTCTTCGCCTATGCGCCGGTGAAGATCGAATATGCGATCGACCGTTACGCGATGGAGACGAAGCGCCAGCTCGACGTGCTCGACCGGCATCTGGCCGATCACGAATATATGGCCGGCAGCGAATACACCATCGCCGACATTGCCATCTGGCCCTGGTATGGCGGCATGGTGAAGGGCTGGAACTACGGCGCCGCCGAGTTCCTGTCGGTACAAGAATACAAGAACGTGCTGCGATGGGCCGACCGGATCTACGCACGGCCCGCCGTGAAGCGCGGCCGCATGGTCAACCGCACCTCGGGCAACCCTGCCGGCCAGCTTCACGAGCGCCACGACGCCTCGGATTTCGATACGAACACGCAAGACAAGGTGGCGGCGGAATAGAGCGCCGCGAGCGCTCGCGAAAATATTTCCGGTCGAGCCTATCCGGATTGTCGGCATTGCCGAAGCCTTCGCGTCCTTGGACGTGAAGCGGCATGAACGGCAATCCGGAGAAGGGTCATGGTTCAGTCTTCCTATCGTTGGGTGATCGTCGCGGCGGGCGGCGTGCTCGGCTGCGTCGCCGCCGGGTCGATGTTTTCGCTGCCGGTTTTCCTGCTGACCATGGCCAAGGAGACCGGCTGGTCGGTCACCGGTATTTCGACCGCCATGACGATCGGTTTCCTGGCGATGGCCTTCGCCGCCATGATCGGCGGTGGGCTCTCCGACCGTTTCGGGCCGCGCGTCGTGGTGCTGACGGGCTCCATCGTCCTCGCCGCTAGCCTCGCGCTCGCCAGCCGGGTCACATCGCTCATCGCCTTCCAGCTTCTCTTCGGCCTTGCGGTCGGCGGCGCGGCCGCCGCCGTGCTGATACCGATGATGGCGTCCGTCGCCGGCTGGTTCGAGACGCAGCGCAGCCTCGCCCTGTCGCTCGTCTCGGCCGGCATGGGCATGGCGCCGATGACCATGGCGCCGCTCGCCGCATGGCTGTTGACGACCCATGACTGGCGCGCCTCGATGCTCATCATCGCCTGCGTCGCGGCGGCGATCATGATCCCGACAGCACTTCTAGTGCGCCGGCCGCCGCGGCTCGAGGCCGGGGAGGATGCGTTCGCATCGGAAAACCCGCAGCCGGACATGACAGTGCGGGAAGCGGTGCGCTCGCCGCAATTCATGGTGCTGCTCGCGGCCAATTTCTTCTGCTGCGCCACGCATTCGGGGCCGATCTTCCATACCGTCAGCTATGCGATCACCTGCGGCATCCCGATGGTCGCCGCGGTCTCGATCTACAGCGTCGAGGGCTTTGCCGGCATGTTCGGCCGCATTGCCTTCGGCATCATGGGCGACCGCTTCGGCGCGCAGCGCGTGCTGGTGCTCGGGCTCCTGGCGCAGGCCTTCGGCGTGCTGGGCTACGTCTTCGCCAGCCAGATCGGCGAATTCTACGGCGTGGCGGCGATGGTGGGCTTCATCTATGCCGGCGTAATGCCGCTCTACGCGGTGATCGTGCGCGAGAATTTCCCGCTTCGCATGATGGGCACCATCATCGGCGGCACCGCGATGGCCGGCAGCCTCGGCATGTCGCTAGGACCGCTCGTCGGCGGCCTTCTCTACGACCGCTTCGACAGCTACGCCTATCTCTACGTCGCGTCCTGGGGCATGGGGCTTGCCGCCTTCCTGATCGCCATGATTTTCCGGCCGTTTGCGAGAAGGGAAGCGATGGCGGCTCCGGGGTAAGCCGGGGCGCCATGCCCGACGGCGCCGCGCGCCAAAGCAACAAGGTTGTCCTGCCACAATCAGGTGGCTATATGAGTTTGTTGACGGCGCCCCGAACGGGGGCGGAAGGCGGCCAGGAAATGCTTAATGCGCCAGAGCCCATGATCGCCCGAAATTTCAGGCGACCGCGCTGAGTATTGAAGGAAGCCTTCTGGAATGCTTTTTCGCCGCCGCAAGCCGGACAGCTTTTACGACAAGGTCCGCACCCTTGTCTGGCCGCGGCGCTCGTTCTCCCGCTCCTGGCAGTATATCTCGAAACGCGTGCTCAGGCTGACCGCCTCGCCGCATTCGATCGCGGCCGGCGTGGCGGCCGGCGTTTTCGCCTCCTGTACGCCGTTTCTCGGCTTCCATATCATCATGGCGACGGTGATCTGCTACCTGATCCGCGGCAACATCATCGCCGCGGCGATCGGCACGATGTTCGCCAATCCGCTGACGCTTCCGTTCTTGTGGGGCGGTACGCTCGAACTCGGCCGCTTCATGCTCTACGGGACTTTTTCATATGAGGGGCCGCCGCTGCATCTGGGGCATCTGCTCGCCCATGGAAGTTTCGCCAGCATATGGGACCCTTGGCTGAAACCGATGGCCGTCGGCAGCATTCCAATCGGGCTCGCGGTGGCTCTCGGCTTCTATTTCGTCACGCGGATCGCGACCAACGCCTTTCGCAAGCAGCGGCGCAAGCGGCTGGCCGAACGCGCGCGGCGGCGTGCTGCCTCGGCGGACGGCCTGGACGTGCACATGGCGCCCTCCTGATGATCATCGGCCTCGGCAGCGACCTGATCGACATCCGTCGTATAGAGCGCGCGCTCGAACGTCACGGCGGGCGCTTCACGGCCCGCATCTTCACGGAAACCGAGCGGGCCAAATCGGACCGCAGGCTTGAGCGTGCCGCCTCCTATGCCAAGCGCTTTGCCGCCAAGGAGGCCTGCGCCAAGGCGCTCGGCACGGGGCTTGCCCGCGGCGTCTTCTGGCGCGATATGGGCGTGGTCAACCTGCCCGGCGGCAAGCCCACCATGCAACTCACCAACGGCGCGGCCGCGATGCTTGCCGAACTGACGCCGGCCGGCCACCGCGCCGTCGTTCACCTGACCATCACCGACGACTTCCCGCTCGCCCAGGCTTTCGTCGTCATCGAGGCGTTGCCCGTCGAACAAGTGCCATAGTTCACCGGCCCATCCGTGTAACCGTTGCCCCCGAAGCGCCGAGGGATTAATAGGGGCGACCCAAGGGTCGGCCGACCCCAGACTGAGGACGACATGAGCGTGACCGATAAATCGCAAAAGAAATCCGGCGGCCTTGGCGAAACCGTCAGCGTCATCATCCAGGCGCTCCTGCTTGCCCTCATCATACGAACGCTGCTGTTCCAGCCCTTCTCGATCCCGTCCGGCTCCATGCGCCCGACGCTGCTGGAAGGCGACTATCTCTTCGTTACCAAATGGGCCTACGGCTATTCGCGCTATTCGCTGCCTTTCTCGCCCGACCTTTTTTCCGGCCGCATCTGGGGAGCCGAGCCCAAGCGCGGCGACGTCGTCGTGTTCAAGTTCCCGCCCGATCCGTCGCTCGATTATATCAAGCGCGTCATCGGCCTGCCCGGCGACCGCGTCCAGATGAAGCACGACGAACTCTACCTCAACGGCGTCGTCGTGCCGCGCAAGAAGATGGGCCAGATCGACAATCCGGACATCACCGAGGTCGACCGACCCGTCGATGTCTACCAGGAAACCCTGCCGAACGGCGTTTCCTACGACACGCTCGACCTGACGCCGAACGGGCTTGGCGATGATACGCGTGAATTCGTAGTGCCGCCGGGACATTATTTCATGATGGGCGACAACCGCGACAATTCCAGCGACAGCCGCTTCTCGGTCGGCTACGTGCCGGCGGAAAACCTCGTCGGCCGCGCCAACATCATCTTCTTCTCCATCGCTGGCGGAGCGAGCCCGCTGGAGATCTGGAAATGGCCCTCCGACCTTCGCGCCTCGCGTCTTTTCACCATGATACGCTGATGCGTATCATGGTGAAATGGAACGTAAGAAGTTGAGCGGCAGGGAACTTGCACAGGCGCTTGAAGCGCGCATCGGCTATGCCTTTCAAGATGAAAACCGCCTCAGCCGGGCGTTGACCCATGCCAGCGCACGCGGCGGCAAGGGTGCCGACTACCAGCGCCTCGAATTCCTCGGCGACCGCGTGCTCGGCCTGGTCATCGCCGAGATGCTCTTCCAGGAATATGGAATTGCCGACGAGGGGGAACTGTCGCTTCGCCTCAACGCGCTGGTGAACGCCGAGACGCTGGCCGACATCGCCGAGGAGATCGGGCTGATCGACCTCGTGCGCGCCGGCAGCGACATCAAGACCCTGTCCGGCCGCAAGCGCATCAATTTGCGCGCCGACGTCATGGAGGCATTGATTGCGGCGCTTTATCTCGACGGCGGCTTCGATGTGTCACGCGATTTCGTGCTCAGATACTGGCAGCCGCGCTCGCGGCAGGCCGGGGCCGCGCGACGCGACCCGAAGACCGAATTGCAGGAATGGGCGCATCAGGTGTCGGGCGTCGCGCCTTCCTACGCCATCGACAAGCGCGAAGGGCCGGATCACGACCCGGTCTTCACCGTCAGCGTCCATGTCAACGGCTATACGCCGGCCGAGGGCAGCGGCCGTTCCAAGCGCGAGGCCGAGCAGGCTGCGGCGGCCGCGATCCTCGCCCGCGAAAAAGTATGGCAGGCCGCCGGAACATCGGAATGCGGAATGCCCGAATGCGGAATAACGAAATGACGGAAGATACTGTACCCTCGAAGGCGACGCATTCCGGCTTCGTGGCGCTGATCGGCGCGCCGAATGCCGGCAAGTCGACGCTGCTCAACCAACTGGTCGGGACCAAGGTTTCGATCGTGACCCACAAGGTCCAGACGACGCGCGCCATCGTTCGGGGCGTGGCCACGCATGGTGAGGCGCAGATCGTGTTCGTCGATACGCCGGGCATCTTCAGCCCGCGCCGGCGCCTCGACCGCGCCATGGTGACGACCGCATGGGGCGGCGCCAAGGATGCCGATCTGGTGCTGGTGCTGCTCGACGCCGAGCGCGGCATCCGGGCCGATGCGGAGGCCATGCTCGCCACTTTGGGCGATATCCGCCAGCCGAAGGTGCTCGTCCTCAACAAGATCGACCGCGTGAAGCACGAGAAGCTGCTTGCTTTGGCGTCGGAGGCCAACGCCAAAGCCGGGTTCGAGCGAACCTTCATGATCTCGGCGCTCAACGGCTCGGGCTGCGCCGATCTTCTGGATTTCGTCGCGGGCCGGCTGCCGGAAGGCCCATGGTACTATCCGGAAGACCAGATTTCCGATCTCCCCATGCGCCAGCTCGCCGCCGAAATCACGCGAGAGAAGCTTTATCTGAGGCTGCATCAGGAATTGCCTTATTCCTCCCATGTCGAGACGGAAAACTGGGAAGAGAAGAAGGACGGCTCCGTGCGCATCGAGCAGGTGATCTATGTCGAGCGCGACAGCCAGAAAAAAATCCTGCTCGGCCACAAGGGCGAGACGATCAAGGCGATCGGGCAGGCCGCGCGCAAGGAGATCGCCGAAATCCTTGAACAGAAGGTGCATCTCTTCCTGTTCGTAAAAGTGCGAGAGAAGTGGGGCGACGACCCCGAACGCTATCGCGAGATGGGGCTTGAGTTTCCCGGCTGAAAGGTCAATCTCGCCGATATGGAATGGCGCGACGAGGGCATAATCCTGGGCACCCGCCGGCATGGCGAGACGAGCGCCATCCTGGAGGTGATGACCGGCGCGCACGGCCGCCATCTCGGCCTCGTGCGTGGCGGCCGCGGGCGCAGGATGCAGCCGCTCCTGCAACCGGGCAACCGGGTCGAACTCCAATGGCGGGCGCGGTTGGACGAGCATCTCGGCATCTTCCAGGTCGAGGCGCTCGAACTCAACGCGGCCCGGCTTTTCGACAGCGCCGTCGCGATCTTCGGCCTGCAGACGCTGGCCACGCATCTGAGGCTCCTGCCGGAGCGCGATCCGCACCGGGCGCTTTACGAAACGCTCGGCGTCGTGATCGTGCATCTGGACGATCCCGTCTCGGCGGCCGAACTCCTGATCCGCTTCGAACTGCTGGTGCTGGACGAACTCGGCTTCGGGCTCGATCTCTCGCAATGCGCGGCGACCGGCTCGCACGACGACCTTGCCTATGTCTCGCCGAAGACCGGCCGTGCCGTCTCGCGGTCGGCGGGCCTGCCATGGCAGGACAGGTTGCTGGCCTTACCGGCTTTTCTCCAACGGGGAGCCGGTCGGCGCGGCAGTCCGGCGGAAATCGACGCGGCGTTCCGGCTGACCGGGTTTTTCTTCGGGCGCCACGTCTATGAAGCACGCGGCATCGAGCCGCCGGAGGCGCGCGCCGCTTTCCTTTCGGCGCTCCGCCGCCAACTCGCAAGCAAGGGGGAAAGTGCCGCATGAGTGAGGTGGAGCTTTATCCGGGCCGGGTGTCGCCGCTCGGTTTCGGCACGATCCCGCATGTCGATCTGGTGAAATATTCCGGGCTCGAACTGCTCCAGCGCGTCGTCGACGGGCATTATCCCGCGCCGTCGATGGCGGGCCGGCTGAACTTCGCGCTGACTGAAGTCGCAGAGGGCAGGGCGGTCTTTCACGGGCTGCCCGGAAAAAACCATCTCAACCCGCTCGGCACGGTCCATGGCGGCTGGGCGGCGTCCATCCTCGATTCGGCGCTCGGCTGCGCGGTGCACACCATGCTGCGCAAGGGCGAGGCCTACACCACCGCCGAGTTCAAGGTGAACCTTACCCGCCCGATCACGCCGCGCACCGGCGAGGTCGTCTGCGAGGGGCGCGTCATCCACAAGGGGCGCACCCTTGCCGTTTCCGAGGCGACGCTGAAGGACAAGGACGGCAAGCTTCTCGCTTTCGGCACCGAAACCTGCTCGATCTTCGCCGCGGAAAATCTCGCCGGTCGCGAGGCCGGCTGACGGTCTCTATCCGGCCGGCGCGAGTTCCAGACGCTCCACCGGCTTCTCCACGATCGGCCAGTGTACGATGGCCGCGCCGACGGCAAGCGCCGCGCTCAGCCACCAGACGCCGTCATAGCTGCCGAAGGCATCGCGCAGATAGCCGCCGAGCCAGACGCCCATGAACGAGCCGACCTGGTGCGACAGGAAGACGACGCCGCCCAGCATGCCGAGATAGCGCGTCCCGAACATCACGGCCACCAGCCCGTTGGTGGGCGCTACGGTCGCCAGCCACAGCAGGCCGGTGATGACGGCAAAGCCGATGACGGTCGCAGGCGAGGGCGGCAGCAGGATGAAGACGACGATGGCCACCGCCCGCGCGAGATAGATCAGCGACAGGAATATCCGCTTCGAATAATGCTGGCCGATATAGCCGGACGCCAGCGATCCGATGATGTTGAAGAAGCCGATCAGCGCCAGCGAAATGACGGCGTAGCGCGGGTCGATGCCGATATCGCCGAGATAGGCCGGGAAATGCACGGTGATGAAGGCCAACTGGAAGCCGCAGACGAAGAATCCGGCGGTCAAAAGCAGGAAGGAGCGATGGCCGAGCGCCTCGCGCAGCGCAGCGCGCATGGATTGCTCGGCAACCGCTTGTGAAACCTGGCCGGATTGCGCGTTGCCCCTGAGCGGGATCGCCAGGAACGGTATGACCAGCATGGCGATGCCCAGATAGACAAGCGCGTTCACCCAGCCGTAGCTGTCGATCAGCCCCTGGCTGACCGGCGCGAAGAAGAACATGCCCGCCGAGCCCGCCGCCGTACCGAGGCCGAAGACGAAGCTGCGCTTTTCCGGAGGGGCGTTGCGCGCGAAGGCAGCGAGTATGATGCCGAAGGAACCGCCGGCAACGCCGAGGCCGACCAGCACGCCCGCGCTCAGATTGAGCATCTCGGGCGTGTGCGCCGTCGCCATGAGAAGGAGGCCGGCGGCATAGATGATCGCCGAGAGCGCCAGCACGCGCCATGTGCCGAAGCGGTCGGCAATGGCTCCGAAAATAGGCTGCCCGAGGCCCCAGAGCAGGTTCTGGATCGCCATCGCCAGCCCGAAGGTCGTGCGATCCCATCCGCGGTCGGCCAGCATCGGCAACTGGAAGAAGCCCATCGCCGAACGCGGCCCGAAATTGATTGCCGCGATCAGACAGCCGCAGATGATGATCAGCCACGGGAGGCCAAGCGATTGGCGGACGGGAACGGTAGTGGCGGCCATTATGGTTCTCCGGCGGGGAGCGGCGATCCTATTGATATCTTCGCACCAATCAAACGAATTGGTTGCGTCGTACGCTTCAATTTCCCTGATGCGTGGTGCAGGCGGCCCGTTATTGGTTGCCGCGTCTCTTCCCCGTTTTGGCCGTCCGGGCGGCGATAGCCGTGCCTGAAGGCTCGACTCCCTGCGTGCCGATCACGTGAATGTCGCGCTGCGGAAGCGCGATTGAGATACCTGCCTTCGCGAAGGCCTCCCTGGCAGCCTTGAGCAAGGCCGCCTTGGTCGTCCAATTGTCGGACGAAGTCGTCCAGTAACGCAGCACCACCAGTATCGCGCTCTCGCCAAGCTCCTTGACATAGGCGATCGGAGCGGGGTCCTTGAGAATGCGTTTTTCCGCCTTGGCAAGGCCCGAAAGGGTGCGCAAGGCAAGGCCGATATCGCCCTCATACGAGATGCGGACGGCGCATTCGTCGAGCCGTCGCGGATTGCGCGAATAGTTCGTCACCGCGCTGTTCCAGAGCTGGTTGTTCGGCGCCATGACGTAAAGCCCGTCCCAGGTCCTGAGTTCGGTCGCAAACAGGCCGATCTCCAGCACGGTTCCGGCAAGACTGCCGACCGCAACATATTCCCCGACGCGAAAGGGCCTCAGCACCAGAAGCATGATGCCCGACGCGATATTCTGCAACGTGCCCTGCAAGGCGAGGCCGATGGCGAGACCGATCGCACCGAGAGCGGCGATGATGCTCGCGGTCTGGACGCCGAACTGCGCCAGGACGGTTATCCCGACGAGGATCAGGATGGCGTAGCGCAGGACTTTGGAGAAAAAGATGCGCAGGGTCTCGTCGAAGCCGCGAACCCGCTTCAATCCGGCGTGCAGCCATCTTTCCGCCAGCCCGGCGAGGATGTAGCCGATCACGAGCAGGATGATCGCGCCGAGGATCGAAAAAGCATAATGGGCGGCAAGAACGCCGGCCGCCTGTATTGCCGAATGGCCGGCCTCGACGAGGCGGCTTGTCGTGGCTTCCATGAAAGATCCCCTTGTGCGTGTTTATCGGCGGCGGTATTCGAGTTTGGAATAATTGACGCGCTATCGCCTCGACGGCAATCCGGGTACCGGAAAAGTAAGCCATATGCGCGATATCGGGCTGACCGGCATCAATATTTGCAGCCGCTCCCCGCGCAGCCCTTGTTGGCCACAATTTAGCCTGAATGTGAGAGCGTAGGGCCGAATGCTTGCGCGGAAGAAGGCAACACGCAGGCGGCCCGTTGGGGTATTTGGCCTTCTTCCTACACGGAACCATCGTTCAATCATGAACGTCCGAATCCGCGCCGCGCTTGTTACCGACATAGATGCCCTTGTGGCGATCGAAAACGCCGCCTTCGCGACGGACCGGATTTCGCGCCGCTCGTTCCGCCTGTTGATCGAGAGGGATACGGCATCCGTTCTGGCCGCGGATGAGGGCGGCGGCCTCATGGGCTATTGCGTCGTCCTCTATCGCCGCGGCAGCGGCGTGGCACGTCTCTATTCGATCGCCGTTTCGCCGGGGTCGAATGGGCACGGTGTCGGCAAGGCCTTGCTTGAAGCGGCGGAAGATGCCGCCTTCGACAAGGACAGGCTGATCCTGCGACTGGAGGTGCGTGAGGACAACCCGCGCGCCATCACGCTTTACGAGAAGAACGGCTATCGTCCCATCGGGAAAGAACCCGACTATTACGAGGATGGGGCGACCGCGCTGCGCTTTGAAAAGATGCTGCGCGGCGACGTGCCGTTCGCGACGACCGTGCCGTATTACGAACAATCCGAGGAATTTACCTGCGGCCCGGCCTGCCTCTTGATGGCAAAGGCCGCCTTCCAGCCCGGCTTCGTGCCGGACGCGGTGATGGAAGTGAGGCTGTGGCGCGAGGCGACGACGATCTTCATGATGTCGGGGCCGGGGGGCTGCGAGCCATTCGGCCTGGCGGTGGCTGCCTATGAGCACGGCTTGGCGCCCGAAATCATCGTCTCCTTCTTCGGTGCGCTCTTCCTGCAATCGGTCCGCAGCGACGAGAAGCGCCGGGTGATGGAACTGGCCCAGGTCGATTTCCGCAACCGGGTCGATGCCTACGGCGTTCCCGTCGAATACCGGAACTTCGTGCTCGACGATATCCGCCGCGCACTTGCCGGAGGACGTCTGGTCATGGTGCTGGTGAGCGGCTTTATCATGTTCGGCAAGAAGGTGCCGCATTGGGTGCTGGCCATCGGCGACGACGGCAACCATATCATCCTGCACGATCCGTGGGTCGAGGACGAACGCGGTGAGACGGAAACCGACGCCGCGAGCATACCCATACCGTATTCCATCTTCATGGCCATGGCGCAGTACGGCCGAGAAGGCCTGCGCGCGGCCGTCATTCTGGGAAGGCGACAATGAGCTGGGTCATCCTGACAGGCAGGCAAAGCGATCTCGACCAGTTCGCGACCCCCCACAAGATCATCACCAACCGGGACTATCTCGCCCATCCGGCGCTGTTCCAGAACCAGCGCCCCAAGGTCATCAACCTCTCCAACCACTATGCCTATCAGAGCCGCGGTTACTACGCCTCGCTTCTGGCCAGTTCGCGCGGGCACCGGGTCATTCCGACCGTGGAGACGATGATCGACCTCTCCGAGCACAAGCTCTACGAGAGCACGCTTCCGGAGCTCGAGCAGGCGCTCAACAAATGCCGCAAGGAACTCGGCGGCAGCTTCCCGCCCTCGATCACGGTGTTCTTCGGCAACGGCCCGGTGAAGGCGCTCGAGCGTTTCTCAAGGCTGCTCTTCGATTGGTTCCGCGCACCCGCGCTGGAAGTGAAGATCAAGGACGGGGAGTGGGCTTCGATCACCAGGATCGGCCTGCTGCCGCTTGGCCGTATCGCGCCGGAGGAGAAGCCGCGCTTTCTGGAAGGGCTGGAAAGCTATACGCAGCGCGAATGGCGCGACAGCAAGGCGCGAACGCCGGCGCGTTACTCCTTCGCCACGCTGATCGACCCGCATGAGGAACTACCGCCGTCGAGCGTCCAGTCGCTCAGGCACTGGTCGCGCGTCGCCGAGAAGATGGGCGTGGAGGTCGAGCCGATCACGAAGAAGGACCTGGCCAAGCTTGCCAATTACGACGCGCTGTTCATCCGCGAGACGACGACGATCTCCAACCATACCTATCGCTTCGCCCGCCGCGCGCAGCAGGAAGGCATGCCGGTGATCGACGACCCGCTGTCGATGATCCGCTGCACCAACAAGGTCTACCTCAACGAGTTGATGGCGCATAACAAGGTGGCGGTGCCGCCGACGGTGATGATCGCGGGAACGAGCGATCTGGAACTCGCCGCCGACACGCTCGGCTTTCCGCTTGTGCTGAAAATCCCCGACAGCGCGTTCTCACGCGGCGTGAAGAAGGCGGTCAATTTCGAGGAGTTGAAGCGGCTCGCCCAGCAATGGCTGGAGGATTCCGACCTCCTCATCGCACAGAAATACATGCCGACCGAATTCGACTGGCGCATCGGCGTGCTCGGCGGCGAGCCACTTTTCGCCGTGCAGTACCTGATGGCCAAGAAGCATTGGCAGATCGTCAACCACGACCGGCGCGGCAAGCCGGACGAAGGCGGGTTCCGCACCTTCACCGTCCAGAATGCACCGGCGGCGGTGATCGATACCGCCGTCCGCGCCGCGCGCTGCATCGGCGACGGCCTCTACGGCGTCGACCTGAAGGAAACCGATGACGGCGTCTTCGTCATCGAGGTGAACGACAACCCGAATCTCGACCATGGCTGCGAGGATTCGGGCGAGAAGGATCAGGTCTGGGCGCGCCTGACGCAATGGTTCATCGACCGGCTGGAGCGGCAGGGGCGGTAGCTATCGCGCCTTTGCCCTGAGTGTTTCGATCATCTCGAAGCGCTTCAGGAATGCCTTCTCCACCGATTTGACCGAGTGCGGCGCAAAGTCGAAGCGGCCGGCGCTGACGCCGCGCGGGCGGCCGAAATAGCGCACGGCTTCCGCTGCCGAAAAGCCGGCAAGTTCCGTCGCCTCGAAATAGGCGGCGATCTGGTCGGCGCGCTTGATCGCCTTGCGCGTCGCCTCCTCCGTTTCCGGCGGCAAGCCGAAGCGGATGTGGACCGCGTGCTGGAGCCGCCGCTCCACCTCCTTGTAGCCGCCGCCGACGACCGACTTGAAGGGCGAGATCATGTCGCCGATCACATATTCCGCCGCGTCGTGGAGGAGGGCCGCCAGCCGGTCGGCGGCGGTTGCCCCGGCCAGTGTCGCCACGAATATCTCTTCGACAAGCAGCGAATGCTGCGCCACGGAAAAGGCATGGTCGCCAAAAGTCTGGCCGTTCCAGCGGGCAACGCGCGCCAACCCGTGGGCGATGTCGCCGATCTCGATGTCGAGCGGCGAGGGATCGAGCAGGTCGAGCCGCCGCCCCGAGAGCATGCGCTGCCACGCGCGCGGCGGGGCGCCCTCACGGTCGGCCATCAGGCGTTGCTGGTGCCGGCATCCGCCGGCTGCGGATAGGTGAATTTCGCCCATTCAGGTATCGACAGTGCCACTGGCACGTCGCGGGCCATGATCGGCTCGCCGATATCCATGGCATCCTTCACGCGGTCGATCCTGACGATAGCGAGACCATCGTTTCCCGACACCGAGCCGAGCGTGCCGACAGTGCGCCCGCCGGCCGTGATTTCAGTGCCGGGAGCCGGCAGTGAAGCTTCGCCGCGAACGATAAGAACCCGCCTTCTGGCAGTGCCGCGATGCTGCATGCGCGAGACGACTTCCTGCCCGACATAGCAGCCCTTCTGGAAGCCGATGCCGTCGACCTGATCGAGAAGGACATCATGCGGGAAGGCGTCGCCGAGCGCGTAGTCGGAGCCGCCCTCGGCGATGCCGCTCGCGATGCGGTAGGCGTTCCAATCGCCTTCGGTGGCGTCGGCTGGGGGCAGGGGCTGGTCGTAACGCCGCTGGACCGTCCCGCCAAAACGGCTGTCGGTCAGCCCTTGCCGCTCGGCCGACAATTTGCCTTCCGGCGCCCAGATAACGGCGACGGATGAGGGCGGCGTCTTTGCTATCTCCACCTTCGCCCGCAGCCGGTAAAGCATGAGCCGCCTTAGGAAATCATCCGCGACATCGGCGCGGCATTCGAGACGGAATGCACCTTCGTCCGCCCGCGAGACAAGGAAATCGAAAAGGATTTTTCCCTGTGGGGACAAGAGCGCGGCGGAACGGGTCTCACCGTCTTTCAGCGTCGAAAGATCGGCCGTGATCAGGTTTTGGAGGAAATGTTCGGCCTCGGCACCGGAAACGGCGAGGATCGCGCGGTCTTCGAGATGGGCGACGGGCATGGAAGTTCGTTTCGCTGTTGTTCGCCGTCTAGGTATGCCTGGCGGCCGGAAGGGGCAAGAGCATGCCGTGATGGGTAAGGCTCTGGCCCCGGCCATCGGTCGAGAATCACCCCCACTCCGTCTCGGCTTCGCCGATCCACCTCTCCCCCTCAAAAAGGGCGAGGAAGGGTGGATGCCGTCATGGGTGGCGTTTCCTCTCCCCCCCGTCGAGCGGGGGAGAGGTGGACGCGAAGCGGACGGAGTGGGGGTCGACGTCGCGTCGCCTACCACTCGCCGGTATTCGGCATGGACTTCCAAGGCTCGGCCGGTTCCAGCGGTTCGCCTTCCTGCAGAAGCTCGATGGAGATGTTGTCGGGGGAGCGGACGAAGGCCATGTTGCCGTCGCGGGGCGGCCGGTTGATGGTGACGCCGGCATCCATCAGCTTGCGGCAGGTGTCGTAGATGTTGTCCACCTTGTAGGCGAGGTGGCCGAAATTGCGCCCGCCCTTGTAGGCTTCCGGGTCCCAGTTGAAGGTCAACTCGACCTCCGGCGCGCGTTCGGCCCGTGCGCGGTCCGCATCCCTGGAGGCGGCGAGGAAGATCAGCGTGTAGCGCCCCTTTTCGTTGTCGAAACGCCGTGTTTCCACAAGACCGAGCTTTTTGCAGTAGAAATCGAGTGATTCCTCGATATCGCGGATACGAACCATGGTGTGGAGATAACGCATGTCCTTGCCTCGCTTTGTTTGCTTTCGGAGACATAGAGCGTTGAACAGGGCCGGGGCAACCACCACGACCTGCGACGGCGTCTTTATTGCAAATCTGTTGAATAACGAAAAATCACGTGAGGGCGCTTGTACACACCCGAAATGTGAGTGCTATCCTTGCGTAAAGAATCAGACAGCGTTTCAGTAGCAAGAAAGGGGTGCGTTCGGATGGGGGACAAGGCCTCTTCGGGGAGGCAGGAAGGCGTGAGCGACGATTTCGCCGGCCGTGAAGGCGCTGTCGAAAGCGAAGATCTCGCCGAAGTCTCCGGTGCCATCAAGTGGTTCGACGTAGCCAAAGGCTACGGCTTCATCCTGCCTGATGCGACCAGCGAGGGCATAGGCGATGTGCTTCTCCATGTCACCTGCCTGCGCCGCGATGGCTTCCAGACGGCGCTCGAGGGCGCGCGCGTGGTCTGCCTCGTCAAGCGCGGCGAGCGGGGCATGCAGGCCTTCCGCGTGCTTTCCATGGATAATTCGACCGCCATCCACCCCGCCGAACAGGGCGAGCAGCGCACGCATGTGGCCGTGACGCCGGAAAGCGGGCTGGAGCGCGCTCTGGTGAAATGGTTCAACCGTACCAAGGGCTTCGGCTTCCTGACGCGCGGCGAGGGCACGGAGGACATTTTCGTGCACATGGAGACGCTGCGCCGCTACGGCCTAACGGAACTGCGTCCGGGCCAGGTCGTGCTGGTGCGCTTCGGCCGGGGCGACAAAGGCCTTATGGCTGCCGAAATTCACCCCGATATGGGAACCCTGCCGATTTCGCACTGAGAATCGGCGTTTGCCGAGGCGGAACGATGACGGCGCGGGTTCAGCTTTTCTCGACACGTACGCTTTTCGCGGCCGGCATGGCGTTTTTTGTCATCGCCCTGCTCTTGTCGCCTGTTCGGGCCGGCCAGTCACCCATGGTCCTGCCGACCGATCCGACGCCGCTCGTCATCGACGGCGCCAACGGTTCGCATTCCTTCTCGATCGAGATCGCGAATACGCCGCAGGAACAGGAGCAGGGGCTCATGTACCGGCAGGAAATGCCCGACGACCACGGCATGCTGTTCGCCTTCGACCACAGCGAGCCTCTTGCCTTCTGGATGAAGAACACGCCCATGCCGCTCGATCTCGTCTTTGTCAGCAGCCGCGGAGAAGTAAGGGCGGTTCGGCAGGGAAAGCCGTTTTCCACCGACATCATCTCGCCGAACGCGCCGGTGCGTTTCGTCCTTGAATTGAAGGCCGGCATGGCCGAAAAGGCGGGCATCTCGGACGGAGTGGTCATGCACCACCCGGTCATAGAAGCGGCCTCGCACGACCAATAGCGGGCATGGCCGCCAAGCGGGGCGGCGCCATGCAATTTTTCGATCATGACGGATTCCACCTGGCCTTTGTCGACCGGGGCGACGGGGAGCCGGTTCTGCTCATCCACGGCTTCGGCTCGAGCCACAGCGTCAACTGGGTGACGCCCGGATGGGTAAAAACGCTGACGGAGGCGGGATACCGCACCGTCGCGTTTGACAATCGCGGTCACGGTGCATCGTCGAAAAGCTACGAGCCGGAGGATTATCGCGCACAGAAGATGGCGAGTGACGCCGCCGCCCTGCTCGATCATCTCGGCATCCCGCGCGCCCATGTCATGGGCTATTCGATGGGCGCGCGGATCGCCGCCTTCATGGCGCTCGACCATCCGGAAAAAGCGGCGACACTCATCCTCGGCGGGCTCGGCGAAGGAATGGTGAAGGGTGTCGGCGACTGGGATCCAATCGCGGATGCCCTGCTTGCCGAAGATCCGGCCTCGGTCACACATCCCAGGGGCCGCATGTTCCGCACCTTCGCCGACCAGACGAAGAGCGACCGCAAGGCGCTTGCCGCCTGTATCCGGACCTCGCGCGACCTGATCGGCGCAGACGAGATCGCCGGCATCTACCAGCCGACGCTCGTGGCAGTCGGCACCGCCGACGACATCGCCGGCTCGCCGGCAGCGCTCGCCAAACTGATGCCGCATGGCGAGGCTTTCGCCATCGAGGGCCGCGACCACATGCTTTCCGTGGGCGACCGCACCTTCAAGAAAAGGGTGCTGGAGTTTCTGCGCCAGCATCCGATCTAAGGGATTTGAACGCATGGGCATGTGAGTTTGGGCTCACGCGTGTCACCCCGGTCAACGAATCGTTTTCCAGGCCGGCTTGAATCCGGGCACATCAAATCCATTTGAAGCATGCTTAAGGAAATTGCGGTTCAATCGACCTTCGCGATGGACTATGAAGGCAACTACACGATGGACCGCCCCGGAGCGGAAGGGAAAGCGCCGATGAATATCCGCAACGCCGCCAGAAGCGACGGTCTGCAGGCCGTCGATCCCATCTGGGACGCCGTGCGCGAGGAAGCGGCGGAAGCCGTCAAACGCGACCCGCTGCTCTCCGCCTTCCTTTTCTCCACCATTCTCAACCAGTCGACGCTGGAAGAGGCGGTGATCCATCGCCTGTCCGAGCGGCTGGACCATGCCGATATGAGTGCCGACATCATCCGGCAGACCTTTGCCGAGATGATGCGCGACGACCCCGACTGGAGCGCGGTGGTGCGTGTCGACATACAGGCCTATTACGACCGCGATCCCGCCTGCGACCGCTTCTTGATGCCGGTTCTCTATTTCAAGGGATTTCACGCGATCCAGACGCACCGGCTCGCCCATTGGCTTTGGGCCAAGGGGCGGCGCGATTTCGCGCTCTACCTGCAAAGCCGCTCCTCGGTTGTCTTCCAGGTCGATATCCATCCGGCGGCGCGCATGGGCAAGGGCATCTTCATCGATCATGCCACCGGCGTCGTTGTCGGCGAGACGGCGGTGGTGGAGGACAACGTCTCGATGCTTCATGCCGTTACGCTGGGCGGCACCGGCAAGGCCGGCGGCGACCGGCATCCCAAGATTCGATACGGCGTATTGATCGGCGCGGGCGCCAAGATTCTCGGCAATATCGAGGTCGGCCATTGCTCGAAGGTGGCGGCCGGCTCGGTGCTGCTCACCTCGATCCCGAACAACAAGACGGTCGCCGGCGTGCCGGCGCGGATTGTCGGCGAGGCGGGTTGCGACGAGCCTTCGCGCGCAATGGACCAATTGCTTGGCAATCAGGACAACGCATTCCCCAACGGTTGAAAGCCGGCTTCCGGGCTTTACATGGTGAGGACCGGCATGCCAGAAGCGCCGTCAGTAGCGCTTCGGCTTATAGCCGACTGTCACCGGAGAGTTTATTTGAAGCCCGAAGAAATCAGAAAGCTGGACGCCTATTTCAAGCGGACGTTCAAGAACCCGACGCTTGAAGTGAAGGCGCGCCCGCGCAAGGACGATTCGTGCGAGCTCTATGTCGGCGACGAATTCCTCGGCATCATCTTCCGCGACGACGACGACGGAGAGCTTTCCTACAATTTCTCGATGGCGATCCTGGACGTCGATCTGTAGGAACTGAAGCATGTCTCCCGAAAGTGGAAACGGGTTTTCCGTCCGGA
>JAKDNM010000078.1 GCA_030456445.1 Hyphomicrobiales bacterium | reverse complement strand
CACAACCTTGCCAAGGTTGGGGTCGAGCGTTCGAATCGCTTCACCCGCTCCAGATTCCTTCAAGGGGTCGATTGCTTAAGCGTCGCGCATGTGCGGCGGCGCTGGGGCTTTTCGACGTAGATTTTATCTCTTCGCGGGCAGAGCGTTATCCGGGCAGTTTTGAAATGCCGCCATGGGCCGCCGACCATTCGACCGGGGCTTTGAGGAAGCGCTCCACCTCGGTCAGCGTGGCGGCGTCGAAACGCTGTTCGTCCTTGCAGACTTTCAAGACGTCCCACCAGGTTGCTAGATAGTGCAGCCGCATGCCGGCTGCCTGGAGCCTTGCCGGAGTGTCGGGGAAGATGTCGTAGTAGAAGACGGCAAACGTGTCGGAGACATGCGCGCCGGCATTGGCGATCGCCTCGGCGAATTTCAGCTTGGAGCCGCCATCGGTGGTCAAATCCTCGACCAGAAGAACGCGCGCGCCATCGGCAAGATCGCCTTCGATCTGGGCGTCGCGGCCAAAACCCTTCGGCTTCTTGCGCACATAGACCATGGGCAGGCCCATCTTGTCGGAGAGCCAGGCGGCAAAGGGAATGCCGGCCGTCTCGCCGCCGGCGACCACATCGAACTGCTCGAAGCCGGCCGAGCGGAAGATGACGGAAGCGGCGAAATCCATCAGCGCGGAGCGGATGCGCGGATAGGAGATCAGCTTGCGGCAGTCGATATAGACCGGGCTCGCAAGGCCTGACGTGAAGGTATAGGGCTGGTCGGCGCGGAAATGCACCGCCTCGATCTCGAGCAGCATGCGGGCCACCGTCCCGGAGATCAGCGCGCGATCGGGAAAGCTATTGGAGAACATGGATTCCGCCCCGGTTCATTTTGTTCTTTCGGACGAACTCCCCGCTACCAGCTTCGGCCACTGCTAGAAAGCCTCCGCTTCCACATTCCAGTGGATGGGAAACATCGGGTCGAAGATCGTCAGGGGACCGTCGCGCGTGGCGAGCGATTTCGCATTGGCGATAGGCTCGTCGTGCCGCTTCAAGGTGATGCGCGTCTCGTTTGGCGGCAGCCGGTAGAAAGCCGGGCCGTTCAACGAGGTAAAGGCTTCCAGTCGGTCGAGCGCGTTTTCCTCCTCGAAAACATGCGCGAGGCATGAAAGCGTGTTGGGCGCGGAGAAGATACCGGCGCAGCCGCAGGCGCATTCCTTGAGCGGGTCGAGATGCGGCGCGGAATCGGTGCCGAGGAAGAAGCGTCCCTCGCCGGAGGCCGCCGCCTCGCGCAACGCCAGCCGGTGTGCCTCGCGCTTGGCGACGGGCAGGCAGTAATAATGCGGGCGGATGCCGCCGGAGAGGATGGCGTTGCGGTTGATGATGAGGTGGTGCGTGGTGATGGTGGCACCGAGATTGTCGCCGCCCGCCCGCGCATAGGCGACCCCTTCCTTCGTGGTGATGTGCTCCATGACGATGCGCAGTTCCGGAGTGCGGCGGCGCAACGGATCGAGCACGCGTTCTATGAAGACGGCTTCGCGGTCGAAAATGTCGATTGCCGGGTCGGTGACTTCGCCATGGACGCAAAGCGGCATGCCGATCGACGCCATCCGTTCCAGCACGGGCTGGACCTTGTCGAAATCGCGCACCCCGCTTTGCGAATTCGTCGTCGCACCGGCCGGATAGAGTTTTACCGCCGTGACGAGACCGTCGCGGAAGCCGGTCTCGACATCGTCCGCGCTGGTCGTCTCGGTCAGATAGAGCGTCATGAGCGGCGTGAAATCATGGTCCTGCGGCAGCGCCTTCAGAATACTCTCCCGGTAGGCGCGGGCCTCGGCCGCGGTTACCACCGGCGGCACCAGGTTCGGCATGACGATAGCGCGGGCGAAATGCGCCGAGGTTGCCGGCAGCACCGCCTCCAGCACTGCGCCGTCGCGCAGATGCAGGTGCCAGTCGTCCGGCCGCCTTATGGTAAGCGTCTTCACGTCTTGTCTCCCGTCATCGATGCGCTTCCATGGGTCGATCGAGGATCGGCGGACCCGGCGAAAACCGATACACGATGTCGACCGCGCGCGGGAAATCGTCAAGTTCCATCGGCTACTCGTCCAACTGCTGTGGTCCTGCGCGTTCCATTCCTTGAATATGCGTGTTGAGCAGCCCGGCTGCCCGCTCGAAATCCTTGTTCCTGACGGCATCCACGATGCGGCGGTGGTCATGGTTCGACCGAGGCTGCCAGGAGGTCGAGCGCACTGCGGCAAGCACGATACGGGAACTGGCGAGGCGCAATTGTTCAAGTGCGGCGAGCAAGCGGGACATGCGGCAAGACTCGACCAGCGCCTTGTGGAAATCGCGGTTGGCCGCTTCCCATGCGAGGATGGTGCCGGCTTCCTCGCCGGCCTGCAAGGCCTCCTCGATCCTTGCAACATGCGCAGGCGTCATGCGCGGGGCGGCATGACGGAAGGCCAGCATTTCAAGCGCCGCACGCATTTCCACTACTTCGCCGATCGATTCCGCGTCGAGGGGCGCGACACGCATGCCGCGCCTTGGTTCACTGACGGCAAGGCCCTGGGCGCGCAACATTTGAAATGCCTCGCGTGCCGGCACATGGCTCGCACCGAATTCATATGCCACGTGATCCTGCCGGAGCGCAGTGCCCGGCGGCAGTTCACCTGAGACGATGCGCGCGGCAAGCGTTGCGGCGATACGGGAGGCAATGGGGTCGGTTCGTTCAATCATCTATAGATAATCTATGGAATTTCTGCGTGCGCTCAAGAGAAAGAGCGGGTACGGTGCCGATCTGGCTCATTTTGTAGATAATATCACCAAATTATCTATAACTGCAAGGAGAAGTACCTCGTGACAACGGAAAATTCAGTCAGGCCGGATCGCGTTCGCCTGAAGACATACGCCCTTCTTCCCTCTGCTCTTCGCATTCCGGCCCTGGTTATCGCCGGAAGCCTGGTGATGGTGGTGTGCGCAAAGACGACCGTGCCGTTCTGGCCGGTGCCGATGACCATGCAGGTGTTCGGCACGTTCCTTCTGGCCGGCCTCGTCGGCGGGCGTCTCGCGGCTTCGATGATCGCGCTCTACCTGCTTGAGGGTGCGTCGGGCCTGCCGGTCTTTGCAAGCGCGGCGCATGGGGGCGTCGGCTTTTTATCGTTGATCGGTCCGACGGGAGGATATCTCCTCGGCTTTGTGGTTGCGGCATTCGTTTCCGGCGAATGGATCCGACGCGCCGGGCTTGGAGGCCGCGTGGCGTCCGTCTTGCCGATGCTTGCCGGACTGTTGCTGATCTACGGCTTTGGATGGTTATGGCTTTCGCAATTCGTCGGCTGGGCAAAAGCACTGACGGTCGGAGTACTGCCCTTCCTTCCGGGTGATCTCCTGAAAATTTGCCTCGCGGCGGCGGCGGTAATGGTGCTGTCCCGCGTGGCGAAGCGAGCCTGACGGCGGCGCAGGGTAAAGGCGGTCCGGATCTGTTGGTCCGGACCGACCGGGCCCGCGCCGGGACGAACAGCTTTACGGCCGTTCCCGCCCATCGGCCCGAGCCCTCGCCGTCGTGACTTCGTCCCGCCTTCCTTGAAATCCCCAATCTCGCCGATCGCATTCTGGTCTCGGACCCGGGAGCGGTGTTAAAGCAGTTTTCTATCGAGAAGCGACAGGGGAAGAGATCGTGTATGCGGCCGCATATCGAGCCGATATCGCGAAAGCCTGCCTGCTATAAAACGAAGGAACCGGAAATGAAGATCAAGGCGGCCGTCCTGGAGGAAATGGGCCTGGAACGCCCCTATGCCGGAACCCTGCCCCTGAAGGTGCAGGAAGTCGATCTGGAGGGGCCGGGGCCGGGCGAAGTGCTGGTGAAGATGGCGGTCGCCGGCCTTTGCCATTCGGATCTGTCGGTGATCGACGGCAATCGGCCCCGCCCGCTGCCGATGGTGCTGGGGCACGAGGCATCCGGGGTCGTCGAGGAAGTCGGAGAATATGTCGACGATCTCAAACCCGGCGATCACGTGGTTTTCGTCTTCGTGCCGAGTTGCGGCCATTGCGCCGCCTGTTCGGAAGGCCGGCCCGCGCTTTGCGAACCGGGTGCCCTCCATAACGGCAAGGGCGACCTCTTAACGGGCGCCACCCGTCTTTCCCGCCGGGGCGGCAAGCTCCTCCATCACATCGGCGTTTCGTCTTTTGCCGAATATGCGACGGTTTCACGCCGCTCGCTCGTCAAAATCGACCCGGAGCTGCCGCTCGACGTGGCGGGGCTCATCGGCTGCGCCGTGCTGACCGGAGCCGGCGCTGTCTTCAACACCGGCGACGTGAAGCCAGGCGGCACCGTGGCCGTGGTGGGCCTGGGAGGCGTGGGACTGGCCGCCCTCATCGGGGCAGCGGCAGCGGGAGCCGAGACTGTCGTCGCCGTCGATCGGCTCGATTCCAAGCTCGATTTCGCGAAAGAACTCGGCGCGACCCACACTTTCAACGCGGACGATCCCGATGTGGTGGAGAAGGTGCGGGAAGCCACCAGCGGCGGCGTCGAAGCGGCTTTGGAATTCGCCGGTTCGGTCAAGGCCCTCGAACTGGCGTATAAGATCACCCGTCGCGGCGGCACGACCGTTACCGCGGGCCTGCCGCACCCCAAGGCCATGTTGTCTTTGCCAGCCGTCTCGCTGGTCGCGGAGGAACGCACGCTGAAGGGAAGCTATATCGGCTCCGGCGTGCCATCGCGCGACATCCCCCGGCTCCTTGCCCTTTACAAGCGCGGCAAGCTGCCGGTGGATCGGCTGCTCACGCACCGCCTGAAGCTCGAAGACATCAATGAGGGCTTTGATCGGCTGGCCGACGGTCTGGCGGTTCGGCAGATCGTGGAATTCGCCTGAGAAAGGATGTCACCTCGCCGCGTCGGCAAGGATCATCTCCGAGGCTTTTTCGGCGATCATGATGACGGGCGAATTAGTGTTGCCCGACGTGATCGTCGGCATGATCGAGGCGTCTACGACGCGCAGGGCACCGATGCCGTGGACCCGCAAGCGCGCATCCACCACCGCCTGCTTGTCGTCGCCCATCTTGCAGGTGCCGACGGGGTGGAAGATGGTGGTGCCGATATCGCCGGCCATTTCCGCAAGTTCCTCGTCGCTCTGGAATTTCTCGCCGGGCAGCATTTCGGTCGGCTGGAAGGGCGCGATCGCCTTGGTCTTCATCAGTTCGCGCGTCAGTTTCAGCGACCGCACGGCGACGGCACGATCGTTCGGCGCCGACAGATAGTTCGGCCGGATGAGCGGGTGGGCGTCCGCCTTTGCCTCGGCCATGTGGATCGAACCCCGGCTTTCGGGCCTCAGGTTGCAGACCGAGGTGGTGACTGCCGGGAAGGGGTGCAGCGGATCGCCGAGCTTGTCGGTCGAAAGCGGCTGCACGTGGTATTCGAGGTCGGGCGTCTCCAGGCGCGGGTCGCTTTTGGTGAAGATGCCGAACTGGCTTGGCGCCATCGATAGCGGGCCAGACTGGAACAGCGCATATTCAAGGCCGATCGCAGCCTTGCCGAAGAGGCTGTTGACCCGCTGGTTCAGCGTGCGGCCACTGCCTAACCTATAGATGGTCCGCAGTTGCAGATGGTCCTGAAGGTTCTCGCCGACGCCGGGAAGCTCCTTGACGGGTTCAACGCCGATGGACTTAAGGATATCGCCCCTGCCGATGCCGGACAGTTCCAGAAGCTTGGGCGTGTTGACCGCGCCTGCCGCCAGGATGATCTCTCCTTTCGCGGTAGCGGTCGCGGCATGGCCGCCTTGCGTGAACTCGACGCGCGTGGCGCGGCCGTTCTCCAGCACGATACGCTCGGTCAGCGCGCCGGTGATCAGCCTGAGGTTCGGCCGTGGCAGCGCCGGCCGCAGGAACGCCTTGGCCGTACTCCAGCGGATGCCGCGCTTCTGGTTGACCTCGAAATAGCCGGCGCCCTCATTCGTGCCCTTGTTGAAGTCGTCGGTCTCGGGGATGCCGAGTTCCTTCGCAGCCTCGAGGAAACTGTCGAGGATCGGCCAGGAAAGCCGCTGCTTCTCCACCCGCCATTCGCCGCCGCTACCGTGCAAATCACCCGTGCCGCGCCAATTGTCCTCGGACTTCCTGAAATAGGGCAGGACATCGTCCCATCCCCAACCGACATTGCCCTTTTGGCGCCAGCCATCATAGTCGTTGGCCTGGCCGCGCATGTAGATCATGCCGTTGATGGAGGAGCACCCGCCCAGCACCTTGCCGCGCGGATAGGCGAGCGAGCGCCCGTTCAGCCCCTTGTCCGGCTCGGTGCGCATCATCCAGTCGGTGCGTGGATTGCCCATGCAGTAGAGATAGCCGATCGGTATATGGATCCAGCGCCAGCTATCCTTGCCGCCGGCTTCGAGCAGCAGCACCCGGTTTTTCGGGTTGGCGGACAGGCGGTTGGCCAGAACGCAGCCGGCCGAGCCGGCGCCAACGACGATGTAGTCGTATTCGCCTTCGGTTTTTCGACCTTCTTCCGTCGCGCTCATGATGCGTTTTTCCCCGCCGCCGGCGCATTGAGCGCGCGTTCCGGCTTGCCGGCAAGCCAGGCCGCAACGTCTTCGGCCGCATCGGCGAAAAAGATGCGATAGGTTTCCTCGGTCACATAGCCCAGATGCGGTGTCGCAACGACATTCCGCAGCGTGCGGAAGGGGTGGCCGGGCGGCAACGGCTCCTGCTCGAAGACGTCGAGCGCCGCGCCGGCAAGCCTGCCGTTGCCGAGAGCCTCGATCAGCGCTGCCTCGTCGACGAGCGGGCCGCGCGCCGTGTTGACGAGGATCGCGCCTTGCCGCATCAGGCCGATCTCGCGCCGACCGATGATGCCGTGCGTCTCCTCCGTCAGCTTCAGTTGCAGGCAGACCACGTCCGAGCGTTCGAGAAGATCGTTCAGGGCCGCCGCGTATGCGATGCCGAGTTCGCCGCTTTTCTCGGGCGTCAGGCTGCGCGACCAGCCGATGACATCCATGCCGAAGGCCCGGCCGTAACCGCAGGTGAGCCGGCCGAGCCTGCCGATGCCGACGACGCCCAGCGTCTTGCCCTGGAGCCCGCCGCCGACCGCCATTTGCCAGCGGTCGCTGCCCGCTCGCAGGTTGGCGACCTCTGTCGGAATCTTGCGCACCAGCGCCAGAAGCAAGCCCCAGGCGAGTTCGGCCGCCGGCCCGACAGTGCCGCCTGTGCCGCAAACGAGGATGCCTAGCCTTTCAGCCGCCTCTGTATCGATTGCGGCGTTTGCCATTCCGGTGGTTATCAGGAGCTTCAGCTTCGGCAGGCGGGACAGAAGCGCCGCATCGAAGACGGTGCGTTCGCGCATCGCGACGATGATGTCGAAGCCGGCAAGCCTGTCGGGCAATGCGCCGGGCTGGATGTGGTCGGCGAAGGTCTCCAGCCCCACCTTTCCTTCAAGCGCGCTCCAGTCGGCCATGGCGAGCGCGACCTCCTGATAGTCGTCAAGGATCGCACAGCGCAGTTCCATCTCTTATGCCTTGAATTTGCGCTGGCCTGTCGCAACGGACCAGAGCTTTTGGAATAGTCGGCTTTTCGCCTCCCGGCAAAAGCCGGGAATGCATCTTGTACGGCTGGTGCCGCCAGCCGTCCGCTCAGCCTCTGCGGCGCAAAGCCTACGCCCGCTTGTTTTGGCGATTGGCGATCAGATCGTCCACCACGCTCGGGTCGGCCAGCGTCGAGGTATCACCGAGAGACGAGTATTCGTCCTCGGCGATCTTGCGCAGGATGCGGCGCATGATCTTGGCCGAGCGCGTCTTCGGCAGACCCGGCGCGAACTGGATCTTGTCGGGTGCGGCGATTGCCCCGATCTCCTTGCGCACATGGGCGATCAGTTCCTTGCGCAGTTCCTCGCTTCCCGAGAGGCCTTCGGTGAGCGTGACGTAGCAATAGATGCCCTGGCCCTTGATATCGTGGGGGTAGCCGACGACGGCGGCTTCCGCCACCTTGTCGTGGGCGACCAGCGCCGATTCCACTTCCGCCGTGCCCATGCGATGGCCCGACACGTTGATGACGTCGTCGACGCGGCCGGTGATCCAGTAATAGCCGTCCGCATCGCGCCGGCAGCCGTCCCCGGTGAAGTACTTGCCCTTGTAGGCGGAGAAGTAGGTCTGCACATAGCGGTCATGATCGCCGAAAACGGTGCGCGTCATGCCCGGCCATGCCTGCCGCATGCACAGATTGCCGCTGCCCTCGCCCTCGATGATCTTGCCGTCGCTGTCGAGCAATTCCGGCACGACGCCGAAGAAGGGCAGGGTGGCGGAACCCGCCTTGAGGTCGATGGCGCCGGGCAGGGGCGCAATCATGATGCCGCCGGTTTCGGTCTGCCACCAGGTGTCGATGACCGGGCATCTCTTCTCGCCGACGACGTTGAAATACCACTCCCAGGCTTCCGGATTGATCGGCTCGCCGACCGAGCCCAGGATACGCAGCGATTTGCGCGAGGTCTTCTCGACCCACTCGTCGCCGACGCCTCTCAAGGCGCGGATCGCGGTCGGCGCCGTATAGAAGATGTTGACCTTGTGCTTGTCGACCACTTCCCACATGCGCGACGGCGTCGGGTAGTTCGGGACGCCCTCGAACATCAGCGTGGTCGCGCCGTTGGCGAGCGGCCCGTAGAGGATGTAGGAGTGGCCCGTCACCCAGCCGACATCGGCCGTGCACCAGTAGATATCGCCGTCATGGTAGTCGAAGACGTATTGATGCGTCATCGAGACGAAGACGAGATAGCCGCCGGTCGTGTGCAGCACGCCCTTCGGTTTGCCGGTCGATCCGGAGGTGTAGAGGATGAACAGCGGGTCTTCCGCCGCCATCTTTTCCGGCTCGCAATCGGGTTCCACCGAGGCCGCTTCCTCGTGCAGCCAGAAGTCGCGGCCTTTCACCCAGTTGATCGGCGAGCCGGTGCGGCGCGTGACGATCACCTTGTCGACCTTGATCCCTTCGCGGGCGGCAATCTCGACAGCCTTGTCTGTGTTGACCTTCAGCGGGATATGCTTGCCGGCGCGCAGGCCCTCGTCGGCGGTGATGACGAAATTGGACTTGCAGTCTACGATACGCCCGGCCAGCGCGTCCGGCGAAAAGCCGCCGAATACGACGGAGTGGACGGCGCCGATGCGCGTGCAGGCGAACATCGCATAGGCCGCCTCAAGAATCATCGGCATATAGATGGTGACCCGGTCGCCTTTTTTGACGCCGTGCTTCTTCAGCACATTGGCGAAGCGGCAGACCTGCTCGTGCAATTCCTTATAGGTGACCTTCTTCTCGTCGGAAGGGTCGTCGCCTTCCCAGATGATGGCGATCTGGTCGCCGCGCTTGTCCAGATGGCGGTCGATGCAATTGTAGGAAACGTTGGTCAGCCCGTCCTCGAACCATTTGATCGAGACGTTGCCTTCGAACGAAGCGTTCCTCACCTTGGTGTATGGCTTGAACCAGTCGATGCGCTTGCCGTGCTCGCCCCAAAAGCCGTCCGGGTCCTTGACGCTGTCGGCATACCATTTGTCGTAGGTCGCCTTGTCGATCAGCGCATTCTTCTTCCATTCGGGTTGAACTGGGTGGACATATTCATCGGACATTTATTTTCTCCAGTTGCCTGCCGGCCATGTCGGGCTACCGGCTGCCGTTCAGGCCATTATTAACATTCTGCCGGAGGCTACAACATTAGACGTTCGGTTCGACCGCCGGCCGGCCGGCAATGCCGGCATGATTGCCGCCGGTTGCTGTCAGCACTTCCGTCGGTATGCTGCCAAGCTATTGATTTAATTATGGAAGAGTGCCTCTTATTAGGCTTTCGTCTAATGGATCGTTAACCATGTTCCCGGCACAATCCAGTCTGCGGAGGAGGCCATGACGCGGGGAGCACCGGCATGTACGCCTCGCCTGAAATGGAACTGATGCTGAAAGGATACGGCCTGACCACCGCCGAGATCCTCTACCGCATGCCCGATCATCTGAATTTCCTGCAGACCTATGTCTGGCAGGAATACGACATCGCACCGAAATTCCCGGTCCTGTTCAAATTCCTCGAATTCTGGAAGTCGAAGCTCGACGGGCCGCTGCATTCGGTGAGCTACACGCACCGGCGGCTGATCGCGCCGAACGAATGGTGCAATGTGAAAGGCGAGTTGCTGCTCAATTGAGGGCGGCCGGTCGCGCTATTCCAGAGCGAGCGCGACGACCGCGAAAGCAGTCATACTGAACGCCGCGGCCATCAACGGCAGCAATATCAGGAGCATTGCCGTTCTTGCTGGCATATGCGTCTGATCGACCTGGAATTCGCTGGAAAGCCATTCGTCGAAATTGTCCGTGTGGCGTGGCATCCATGTATGAAACCTGTGCCATTCATGGCCCGCGATAAGCGGCAGCGCGATCAACATAGAGAAGAAGCCGGTTACGATGACGAGGAGATATTCGGCATATCCGCCACCGCCAAAGCCGATCCATCCGGCGATGACGAACCACAGGGCGAGCACGACCATGGCGATGTAGACGCGGGGGTGCAGCCCATTGAAGACCGGTTTGTCGGAAACAATTGTATTGCGGCGGGAGATATTTTCGTCGCGCATGATGCCCTCCTTCATTGGTGAAGAAGCGGCCAGGCGGTCGCTCATGTTCTCTTGGGAAGATGGGAAGCGGCCAGCCGGAAACAATGCGGTCGAATGACGCGTGCCGAACGCTGTCCGATAGAGCGGTTCCGCTTTTCTCCGAATCGCGGAACCGCTCTATCATATTGTTTTCACGCAATTCCGGACGGAAAACCGGTTCCCACTTTTCCTGGAATTGCTCTAGGTTCGCCCGCCGAAGATGGCGCTGCCGACGCGGACCGAGGTGGCGCCGAAAGCGATCGCCGTTTCGTAATCGGCTGACATGCCCATCGACAGCTTGGCCACGCCGGCCTCGCGCGCCAGCTTTTCCAAAAGCGCGAAATGCGGGCCCGGATTCTCATCCACCGGCGGGATGCACATCAGCCCCTCGATCATCAGCCCGTGCGTGTTGCGGCAGCGCTCGACGAACGCCACCGCCTCGCGCGGGTCGATGCCGGCCTTTTGCGGTTCCGAGCCGATGTTCACCTGTACGAAGAGTCTCGGCGAGCGGTCCTGTTTCTTCATTTCGGTGGCAAGCGCCGCCGCGATCTTCTCCCGGTCGACCGTCTCGATCACGTCGAAAAGGGCGACCGCTTCCTTGGCCTTGTTCGATTGCAGCGGACCGATCAGGTGTAGTTCAATGCCGGGGTGATCTGCCTTGAGGCCGGGCCATTTCGCCTGCGCCTCCTGCACGCGGTTCTCTCCGAATACGCGCTGGCCCGCATCGGTGACAGGACGGATATCGTCGGCGGAAAAAGTCTTTGAAACAGCGACGAGCGCGACCGACCCCGTTGGGCGGCCCGCCTCCACCTCGGCTCGTGCGATCTTCTCTTTCACGGCTTTGAGCCGTGCCACGACATCCGTCATCTTTTCATTCCGACATGCGCCAGCACGCGCAGTTGACGCTTCGCGCAAAGCATGGTGAAGGTCGCCGCGTTTCCAAATCTCCGGCTGTATTCCACAGCCATGCCTTTTAAGCGAAAACCCCGACATGGCAACCGAACGATATAATCCGCGCGCTTCCGAGGCCAAGTGGCAGAAGGCATGGGACGACGCACGGCTCTTCGAAACCAGGAACGACGATCCCCGGCCGAAGCATTACGTGCTGGAGATGTTCCCCTATCCGTCCGGCCGCATCCACATGGGCCATGTGCGCAATTACGCCATGGGCGACGTGGTGGCGCGCTATCGCCGGGCGATGGGGTCGAACGTTCTCCACCCGATGGGCTGGGACGCGTTCGGTCTGCCGGCGGAGAACGCCGCGCGCGACAACAAGGTCAATCCGCGCGAATGGACCTACGCCAATATCGCTTCGATGAAGGCGCAATTGAAGACGATGGGGCTGTCGCTCGACTGGGCGCGCGAGATCGCGACCTGCGACCCGAGCTACTACAAGCACCAGCAGAAGATGTTCCTCGACTTCTGGCGCGCCGGCCTCGTCGAGCGCAAATCGGCCAAGGTCAACTGGGACCCGGTCGACATGACGGTGCTCGCAAACGAGCAGGTCATCGACGGCCGTGGCTGGCGCTCCGGTGCCGAGGTCGAGCAGCATGACCTGACGCAATGGTTCTTCAAGATCACCTCGATGGCGCAGGAATTGCTCGACGGGCTCGACACGCTCGACCGCTGGCCGGAGAAGGTGCGGCTGATGCAGCGCAACTGGATCGGACGGTCCGAGGGCCTCCTGATCCGCTGGGCGATCCAGCCCGGAAGTGCGCCCAACGGCGAGACCGAACTCGAAGTCTATACGACGCGTCCCGACACTATCTTCGGCGCTTCCTTCATGGCGGTTGCTGCGGATCACCCGTTGGCGAAGAAAGCGGCGGAGAAAAACCCGAAGCTTGCTGCCTTCATCGACGAGATACGCCATGCCGGCACTTCCGTGGCGGCGCTGGAAACGGCGGAGAAGAAGGGCTTCGACACCGGAATCCGCGTCGTGCACCCGTTCGACGCTTCGTGGACGCTGCCGGTCTATGTCGCCAATTTCGTCCTGATGGAATACGGCACCGGCGCCATCTTCGGTTGCCCTTCGGGCGACCAGCGCGACCTCGACTTCGCCAACAAATACGGGCTGCCCGTCATCCCGGTCGTCATGCCCGAAGGCGGCGATCCCACGTCGTTCCGGATCACCGAGGAAGCCTATGTCGACGACGGCGTGATGATCAACTCGCGCTTCCTCGACGGCATGCGGCCGAAAGCGGCTTTCGATGAGGTCGCCACTCGGCTTTCGGGCGTTTCGAGCGGCAACCGGCCGGTGGCCGAGCGCAAGGTGCAGTTTCGCCTGCGCGACTGGCTGATCTCGCGTCAGCGTTATTGGGGCTGTCCGATCCCGGTCGTCCATTGCGAGGATTGCGGCTCGGTGCCGGTGCCGGATTCGGCCCTTCCCGTCGAACTGCCGACCGACGTCACCTTCGACAGGCCGGGCAACCCTCTCGACCACCATCCGACCTGGAAGCATGTTTCCTGTCCGAAATGCGGCAAGGCTGCTGTGCGCGACACCGACACGATGGACACCTTCGTCGATTCGTCCTGGTATTTCGCCCGCTTCACCGATCCGTGGAACGAAAGAGCGCCGACGACGCTCGCCTATGTCGACGGAAAGAAAGGCTGGCTACCGGTCAACCAGTATATCGGCGGCATCGAGCACGCGATCCTGCATCTGCTCTATTCCCGCTTCTTCGTGCGCGCCATGAAGGCGACCGGCCATGTCAACACGGTCGAGGAACCCTTCGAGGGCCTGTTTACTCAAGGCATGGTGGTGCACGAGACCTACAGGCTCGGCAGCGGCGCCGGCGCACAGTGGATCGAGCCGGCCAAGGTCCGGATCGAAGAGGTGGACGGCAAGCGCAGCGCGACGCTCGTTTCGACCGGCGAGAAACTGACGATCGGCTCCATCGAGAAGATGTCGAAGTCGAGGAAGAACGTGGTCGATCCGGACGACATCATCTCCGGCTACGGGGCCGATACGGCACGCTGGTTCATGCTTTCGGATTCGCCGCCCGACCGAGACGTCATCTGGACCGAGGCCGGCGTCGAGGGCGCACACCGCTTCGTGCAGCGGGTGTGGCGCATGGTCTCGGAGGCCGCACCGTTCTTGAAGGGCGCGGAGGCGCGCCCGGCGCATGAGGGACCGGCCGCCGAAATATCCCGGTCGGTACACCGCACCTTGAAAGCGGTTGGCGATTCGATCGAGCGGCTTGCCTTCAACACGGGTGTCGCCGCCATCTACAAGCTTGCCAATACCCTCCAATCCGCGCTTGCCGAACTTGCGGCCGGGAAGAGCGATGCGGGCATGCGCGCGGCGCTGCGTGAAGCCGTCGAGACGCTTTCCACCATCGTTGCGCCGATGATGCCGCATCTGGCCGAGGAGTGCTGGGCCGCAATTGGCGGCAGGGGGCTGGTTGCGGAGCGGGCCTGGCCTGCTGTCGACCCCGCACTTGTCGTCGACGAGGAAATCACGCTGCCCGTGCAGATCAACGGCAAGAAGCGCGGCGATTTGACAATTGCGCGCGACGCGGATCAAGGTGCCGTCGAACGGGCGGCGCTCGACCTCGATTTCGTCAAGAAGGCGCTCGAAGGTAAGCCGCCCCGCAAGGTGATCGTGGTTCCACAAAGGATCGTCAATGTCGTTGCGTGAACGGAAAGCCCCGCTCTTCGCATTCGCGTTCGTCATCGGCCTGGCGGTTGCCGCCTCTGCCTGCACGGTCCGGCCGCTCTACATGAAGGAGGACCCGGCTTCGGCAGGTGCGTCGGCCGGGACCGCTGCCGAACTGGCATCCGTCGCGGTGAAGCCGGTGACGACGCGGGACGCTCAGCGCGTGCGCAATGAGTTGATCTTCCTGCTGGGCGGCGGCGCCGGAGAAACGACGAACCCTCGCTATACGCTTGATCTCAACGTCTCCAGCCAGCTTATGTCGAGTGCTACGGCCCCGGTGTCCGCCCGTGACGACGTCAACGTCCCGACCGCTGCCATTCTCACATTGACGGCACGCTATACGCTGACCGATGTGACGACCAACAAGATGGTTGCCAAGGGCAGTCGCAACATCTCCTCCTCGATCGACGTTCCGCGGCAGCAATATGCCGCGCTGCGTGCCCAAAACGATGCACAGCAGCGCGCGGCGCGCGAACTGGCCCAGCTTCTGCGATTTGCCGTCGCTCAGGATCTCTTGCGCGAAGGAAAGAAATAGCCTCGATCGCGGGAACCTTCGCGGGTGCGCGGGGTTTATGGATCGGATGTCACTGCGGCGTCACAGAGTTCAGCCAGACAATTACGAACCGAACGGGCCTGAACCGAGCGGATTGCAAATGGATTTCCGTAGGGTGCCGGCCTCCTTCGACGAAGCCTTCGCGGGCGAACTGCCCGACGCCCCGCTTATCGAGCCGCATATCATCGACCAGCTCATCGAAGAGCGCGCCACGCATATGTCGAAGACGGTGCTGTGGCCTCTCTTGCGCCCGATCCTCTATCGCGCTTTTCAGTACAGCCGCGCCGTTTCACTAGCCGCCGAGATCGCTCCCATGTCGGGCCATGATGCGATGGCGCATCTGAGTGCGCTATTGTCGCTGGATGTCGAGATATCCGGCCTTTCGAATATCCCTCCAGGCGGCGGGTTCATCCTGGCCCCGAGCCACCCGACCGGCATTGCCGACGGGATCGCGGTCTTCGATATATTGAAGAATGTACGGCCCGATATGGCGATCTTCGCCAATAGGGATGCCCAGCGCGTCGCCCCCGGCTTCAGGGACCTGATCATCCCGGTCGAATGGCGGCAGGACGAGAAGACCCATGCCAAGAGCCGCGACACGCTCGAGATGACCGCACGCGCCTTCATGCAGAAGCGGGCGATCGTGTTGTTTCCTTCGGGCCGTATCGCTTACTGGCACGACGGCAAGCTGACGGAGCGGCCGTGGCAGACCTCGGTGATTTCATTGGCCCGACGCTATGACTTTCCAGTCGTGCCCATGCGCATGACCGCACGCAATTCCGGCCTGTTCTATTTCCTGTCGAAATATTCGACGGAGTTGCGTGACATGACGATTTTTCGTGAGTTGCTCAACAAGAAGGACCGCTCCTACTCCGTTACCATCGGCCGGCCGATCCCGACCGCCGACCTGGACGGCGAGCCGGGCGAGGTGATTGCACGCCTGCAGGCGCACACGCTCTTCGGCCTCGATGCCGATTCGAATGCCGATTTCCGGACTCAGGAAAAGGCCTGATCCTGCCGCGTCAGCCGATCGTCACGGCCAGCCCGGGAAGATCGATGCCCGACAGGGTCGTCGACCATTTCTCGCCTGCCACGATGGGAAAGGCGCGGGTCAGAGTTCCTGTCGTCACCATCTCTCCGGCCCTCAGCGGCGGGTTGAGATCGTCGTTCCCCAACACTTCGACCAGATGTTTCAGCGCGCTCAACGGGCCATTGAGCACGTTTGCGCCCTTGCCCGCGTCGATCTCCGTTTCATTGCGGTGGAGCGCGATGGAAAAGGCAGGCAACGCCATGAACAATCGGTCACGCTCGTCGGCGTGGACCGGGCGTCGTGGCCCAACGACGAGCGCGCCGTGCAACCCGCCGGCGGCGATGCAGTCGGCGACGGCGAAGCGCCAGCCGGGAAACACGGACTGGACGATCTCGAAGCCATGCGCGACCCAGCCGATGGCGTCGAGGATCGACCGTTCATCCATGCCGGAGTGAAGGTCGTGCGCGAGGCCGAACACGATCTCCGGTTCGATCTTCGGCTCGGACAGGTGCGAAGCGCGGATCACTCCATCAGGTGGAACCTCGCTGGCCGTGGTGTCGTAGACGTCGCCCCAGATCGGCTCGTAGACTCCGTATTCGGACCAGATGCCGCGATTGGTGAAGCCGATCTTACGGCCGATGGGCGCCGCACCGCCATCCACGCGCAACCGGCGCAGCGCTTTTGTCACGGCATAGGCCTCCCGCGCCGTGAAGGAAGGACGCCGAACCGAAAAAGGCTCGATCTGGCGGCCGGCTTCCAGCGCTTCGAGGACCTCGCGGGCGACGGCCTCGGCTTGTTCCTCCCGCATCCGATTCGGACCTTCAGGCGATGGTCTGGCCGGTCTTCTTCCAGTCGGCGAGGAAGGATTCCAGGCCCTTGTCCGTCAACGGATGCTGGTAAAGCGCCTTGATGATCTTTGCCGGCACGGTCGCTACGTCGGCGCCGATGAGGGCTGCCTGCTTGACATGGTTCACGGAGCGGATCGAGGCGGCGAGGATTTCCGTCTTGAAATCGTAATTGTCGTAGATCGTGCGGATCTCGGAGACGATCTCCATGCCGTCATCGGCCATGTCGTCCACTCGGCCGACGAAGGGGGAGATGAAGGTTGCACCGGCCTTGGCGGCGAGAAGCGCCTGGGTTGCGGAAAAGCAAAGCGTGACGTTGACCATGCGGCCTTCGGAACGTATCGCCCTGCATGCCTTGAGACCGTCCATGGTCAGCGGCACCTTGATGGCGATGTTTTGGGCGATGGCAGCGAGCACCTTCGCTTGTTTCATCATGCCGGCGTAATCCAGCGCGGTGACTTCCGCCGAGACCGGCCCCTTGACGATGTCGCAAATCTGTTTGGTGACCTCCAATATCTTGCCGCCCGATTTCATGATGAGCGACGGGTTTGTGGTGACGCCGTCGACGAGACCCAGATCGTTCAGTTCCTCGATCTCTTTCACGTCGGCTGTATCGACGAAAAATTTCATGACCGTCTCCTTCATGGCTGTGAGGCAGCGGGCATCCGCCGCATCGTTGGCTTTGATTTAGTGCAAAGTCCGGGCAAGGTCACGCGTCATGACAGAAGATTCGCTCAAACGGCAGGTCGTGCCGGTGCTGGTGCCGGTGCCGACAGGCGAGCCCTATTCCTATGCCGTGCCCGATGGCATGACGGCGGGACCGGGCGCGATCGTGCGCGTGCCGCTCGGGCCAAGGCAGGTTGCCGGCGTCGTTTGGGACGGTGGATGCGGTGCGGTCGATCCAAAGAAGCTGCGCGCCATCGAGGAAGTTTTCGACTGCCCGCCTATCAATGCGGATATGCGGCGCTTCGTCGAATGGATCGCGTCCTATACGCTTTCCGCGCCGGGCATGGTGGCGCGCATGGTGCTGCGCGTGCCGGCGGCCTTCGATCCCGAACTGCCGGTGGAAGGGCTGCGCTTTACCGGAACCGCGCCCGAGCGGATGACGGATGCGCGCCGGCGCGTGCTCGAACATGCCGCAGACGGGTTGGCATGGACACGCTCGGGGCTTGCGCATGCGGCGGGAGTTTCCTCCACGGTCATCGACGGGCTGCGCGAGCAGGGAATTTTCGAACCGGTGCTGTTGCCGCCGCGGCCTATCGTGGCGGCGCCCGATCCGGACTATGCGGCGCCGGAACTGACGCCGGCGCAGGGTGAGGCGGCGGCCAGCCTTCGGGAGAGGGCAGGTCAGGGCTTTTCTGTTACGCTGCTCGACGGCGTCACCGGCTCGGGCAAGACCGAGGTCTATTTCGAGGCGATCGCGGCGGCACTGGAAAAAGGCCGGCAGGTGCTGGTGCTGGTGCCGGAAATCGCGCTCACCCAGCAATTCCTCGAACGCTTCCAGGACCGCTTCGGCGCAAAGCCGGCCGAATGGCATTCCGACCTCGCCCCGCGCAGCCGCGAACGCGTCTGGCGTCAGGTGGCGGAAGGGGCGGTAAAGGTCGTCGCCGGCGCGC
>JAKDNM010000077.1 GCA_030456445.1 Hyphomicrobiales bacterium | reverse complement strand
GGCAGCCTTGTCGGCTTCGACATCGATATCGCCAAGGCGCTGTGCGCGGAGATGGGGGCGGATTGCACCTTTGTGACACAGGATTGGGAAGGCATCATCCCTGCCCTTCAGTCCGGCCGGTTCGACGCCATCATCTCCTCGATGGCGATCACGGACGAGCACAGGAAGAAGGTCGATTTCACCCATGCCTATTACCGGACGACGCCGGCAGTCGTGGTACGGAAAGATTCGCCACTCGCCGGCGTGACGCCGGAAGAACTGAAAGGTCTCTCACTCGGCGTCAAGGGATCCACGACCCATTCCCGATTCGCGAAGGCGAAATACAAGGAGAGCACCATTCGCGCCTATACGACCATCGCGGGCTATGAGCACGACCTGGCAGCAGGCACGCTAGACGCGGCCATGGACAGCCGGATCGTGCTGGGCAACTGGCTGAAGAGCGATGCCGGGCGATGCTGCCGTCTTCTGGGGACGATCAAACCGGACCCGAATATCCACGGCGAAGGCGTCGGCATCGCGGTGCGCAAGGGCGATACCGATCTGTTGGAGCGGTTCAACGCGGCGATCGCGGCAATCCGAACCAATGGGATCTATAAGCGGATCAACGACAAATATTTCGATTTCGACATCTACGGCGACTGAGCATGTGCATTGCACGCCGACAATGCCGTAGGAATAGTATCTGTTACATATTGGAATGAGGAAGCGAGAGAATGGCGAAAGTTGCGTTTCTGGGCCTTGGCGTGATGGGTTATCCGATGGCCGCGCACCTGAAGAACAAGGGCGGCCACGAGGTCACGGTCTATAACCGTACCGCCGCGCGCGCGGAAAAATGGGTCGCCGAGCATGGCGGCAAAAGCGCCGCGACACCAGCCGAAGCCGCCAGGGACCAGGACTTCGTCTTCTCCTGCGTCGGCAATGACGACGACCTTCGCGCCGTCACCCTCGGCAAGGAAGGCGCGTTCCAGTCGATGAAGAAGGGCTCGGTCTTCATCGACAACACCACCGCGTCGGCCGAAATCGCGCGCGAACTGGCGGCGCAGGCGGAAAAAGACGGCTTCGGCTTTCTCGACGCGCCGGTTTCCGGCGGTCAGGCGGGGGCGGAAAACGGCGTCCTCACCGTTATGGTCGGCGGCGAGCAGTCGACATTCGAGAGGGCGAAGCCGGTCATCGATGCCTTTGCGCGCATGATCGGACTGATGGGGTCGGCCGGCTCCGGTCAGCTTACCAAGATGATCAACCAGATCTGCATCGCCGGCCTCGTCCAGGGCCTCGCCGAAGGCATCCATTTCGGCAAGAAGGCCGGGCTCGACATCGAAAAGGTGATCGAGGTGATCTCCAAGGGCGCGGCCGGGTCGTGGCAGATGGAAAACCGCCACAAGACCATGAACGTTGCGAAATACGATTACGGCTTCGCGGTGGACTGGATGCGAAAGGACCTCGGCATCTGCCTATCGGAAGCAGACCGCAACGGGGCAAGGCTGCCGGTGACGGCGCTGGTCGACCAGTTCTACAAGGACGTGCAGGAGATGGGCGGGCGGCGCTGGGACACCTCCTCGCTGCTCGCGCGACTGGAGCGGTAGGCAGGCGGCGCTTTCCTTCCTCGCGCCGAAACGGGATCAGGCCGCCGAGGAAGCGGCCTCTTTCTCCAGCATGAGATAGTCGAGCGGCAGCTCCGTCGTATATTTGATCTGCTCCATGGCGAAGGCCGAGGAAACACCACGGATATCGATCTTCGTGATCAGCCGCTTGTAGAACGAGTCGTAGGCGGCGATATCCGGCACCACGACGCGCAGGAGATAGTCGACATCGCCGCTCATGCGGTAGAATTCGACGACCTCCGGAAACTCCTGCACCACCTCGGAAAAGCGCCGCAGCCATTCGTGCGAGTGCGAGCCGGTACGGATCGACACGAAGGCGGTGACGCGGGCATTGATCTTGACCGGATCGAGCAGCGCCACCCGGCGGCGGATAACGCCCTCCTCCTCCAGTTTCTGGATGCGGCGCCAGCAAGGCGTCGTCGAAAGCCCCACCTTCTTGGCGACATCGGCGACGGCAAGCGTCGCGTTTTCCTGCAACAGGCGTAGAATCTTGCGGTCGAGGCGATCCATCGGTCAAACTCCCGGTAGAAATTTATTGCTTCATTTAGCCTATTTGACCGCGGTTTCAACAAATATCTACCCGATATAACCCATCACATAAAAAATTTTGGTCCAACGCCATTATGCAGCAAGCCGCGAAACCTCCGCTCGCAGAACCGGCAGGACTTCGCTCTCGAACCACGGATTGCGCTTCAGCCAGTTCGTGTTGCGCCAGGACGGGTGCGGAAGCGGCAGGCATTTCGGCAGGCCGGGCCGCTCGAAGACGCGTCGCCAGTCGCGGACCGTCGCATCGACCGACGGTCCCCTGTCGGCACCGAGATGCCAGCGTTGCGCATAAAGGCCGATGACGAGGACGAGTTCCACCTGCGGCATCAGCGCAAGCAGCCGCCTGCGCCACGCAGGCGCACATTCGGTGCGTGGCGGACGGTCGCCCCCATGCGCGTCAAGACCGGGGAAGCAGAAGCCCATCGGCACGATCGCCAGCCGCGAAGGATCGTAGAACGCCTCCCTCGTCATCCCCAGCCACTCGCGCAGCCTGTCGCCGGAACGGTCGTCGAAAGCCACGCCGCTTGCGTGGACGCGCGTGCCGGGCGCCTGGCTGGCGATCAGTATCCTGGCGCGATCGGAAGCAACCAGAACCGGCCGTGGCTCATGGGGAAGTGGCCTCTTCGGATGCTTTAGGCAAATCCGGCATGCTTCGATCTCGCGAAGCAGGCGGTCGAGCGGTTCGGACACTTTTGCGCCTCAGGCTCCCGCGCTCGGCCTTGCGGAAAGCGCTTCATGCCAGCGTATGACGTTGGTGAGTTCCGGCGGCATGGCAATCTTCGCCGGCTTCATGAAATCGACGCCGATCAACCCCGTGATGTCGGCAATCGAATATTCGTCGCCGGCGGCGAATTCGCGATCCGCCAGTTCGCGATCGAGTAATGCGAGGAATTCAAGCACGCGCGGCTTGTTCGCCTCTCCCCATTCGGGGATCTGCGGCACCTCCCAGTCCTTCATGGCGGGATGGATGTGGCGGAACGCCTGCGCGACGCAGAACATGAAGTTCAGTTCCATGCGCCGCTGCCACATCTCCACCGTCGCCTTGCCGAGCGCGCCCTTGCCGAACAGCGCCGGCTCGGGATGAAGCTCCTCGAAATAGCGGCAGATAGCGACGGATTCGGTGATGACGGTGCCATCGTCCAGTTCCAGCACCGGCAGGCGCCTCAGCGGGTTGCGACTGGCGACCTCCTCGGAGCGATGGCCAAGCGCGCCCATATCGACCGGCACCAGCGGCACCTCGATGCCCTTCTCCGCCAGAAACACCCTCACCCGGCGCGGGTTCGGAGCGCGCCCTCCATCATAAAGCTTCATCGCCGTTTTCCTTTTGCTCCCTGCTTACAAGGGTGCGGACCGCTATCGCAAGGGTAGAGTTTGGACCTGTTCCAAAAGGGTCTCTTAATCATTCAATCGTAGTTTGCAGGCTTGGATTTAGCGGCAAGAACGGAACGGTGCTGCAGCTCTCGCAAACAGCCGACAAGATCATCGTCGACCGCAGGCAACCGCATCGCCACAGCGATGTGGCCCGTGCGGTGCGCCGCACGCGCGAGCGCCTGTCCCAGCAGGCGGGCAATCCGGCTTTCGATCGCGAATTGCTGAAACTGCACGCCCACGCCATCGTCGGCGGGGCACCCGCCATTCCGCTGATGGTGTTGCTCGTCACCGCCGCCGGGCTCTTCGCCGGCATGAGCGGCGAAATCCTGATCTGGGCCTTTTGCACGGTGACCTTCTATGCCGTCCTCGCGGTGACCGCCCGGCGTATCGACCAGACCGAGACCTCCGCCATCGATGCGGCGGTGGCGTCGCGCAACCTTCTGGTCGGCCATTTCTGCAGCGGGCTCGGCTGGGCCTATCTCGCCTGGCTCGGCTGCTCGGAATGCCGCGTCGACCAGTTCCCCATCATCAAGGCGGTGGTTCTGCTCATCGCGATCGCGGCGACCGCGCTGATTGCGTCGTCGCTCCGCTACGCACTCGTCGTGACCTTCGCGCTTCCAATCGTCGCCTATCTGGCCTTCGGCGCGAACCTGGCCAATCCGGTCGAAGCGGTCATGGCCGGGCTCCTGTTTCTCGCCCTGCCCTTCTTCTCCTACATTGCCAGCCACCTGAACCGCACGGCCATCATGCTGCTTTCCTTCCGTTCGGAGAAGGACGCGCTGATCGCGGAACTCGAGACCGCCAAATCGATGTCCGACGAGGCAAGACGCCGCGCGGAGGAAGCCAATCTGGCCAAATCGCGCTTCCTCGCCTCGATGAGCCATGAATTGCGGACGCCGCTCAACGCCATTCTCGGCTTTTCCGAAGTGATGGCGAAGGAAGTGCTGGGGTCGCTCGAAAACGAAAATTATCGGCAATACGCACACGACATCCACGATTCAGGCCAGCACCTGCTCGACCTCATCAATGAAATCCTCGACCTGTCGCGCATCGAGGCCGGCCGTTACGTGCTGAACGAGGAACCGCTCAGGCTCGCGCATATCGTCGAAGATTGTTGCCGGATGATGGAGTTGAAAGCCCACAACAAGAGCATCCGCATTATCCAGCAATATGAGGAGCACCTGCCGCGACTGTATGGCGACGAACGGGCGCTGAGGCAGATCACGCTCAATCTCATCGCCAACGCGGTGAAATTCACGCCGAGGAACGGCGAAATCCGCGTGCGTGTCGGCTGGACGGTCGGCGGAGGCCAGTACATTTCCGTCAAGGACAATGGCCCCGGCATTCCCCCCGACGAGATACCCGTGGTTCTCTCCGCTTTCGGCCAGGGCTCCATCGCCATCAAGAGCGCCGAACAGGGTACAGGGCTCGGCCTGCCCATCGTGCAGGGCATGATGCACATGCATGGCGGCGAGTTCGAGTTGATCTCGAAGTTGCGCGAAGGCACCGAGGCGCTGGCGGTCTTCCCGGCATCGCGCGTGATGGAGGAACTGCCGGCCATGCCGACGGCCGAACCCAAGCGCGCCGCCCGCCGCTGACTGTCAGAGACCGTTTGAAAATGTGTGAGGCCGGGCTGCAAACGGGTTTCGGCTGCGCTCCGATGCTCACCTACTTGAAGTACGCTCCGCTTCGGTGCTCGCCAAACACCGTTTTCGCCTCGGCCTGACGAATTTCAAACGGTCTCTGAACGCATGCCGGAGACTGCAATCGAAGCGTGGCAAGCCACCGCCGATTTCAACAGACCGGCGGCAAGCGCTGCGCCCACCCCGCTCTCGACGATGTCGAGATCGAGCAGCGGCATGAGGCCGAGGCGCGCGGCCGCCTTGGCCTGGCCGTCATCGCCGGAAAGCCCGGCAAGCACGCAATGGCTGATTGCGTCCGGGTTCACGGCTTGGAGAATTGCGGCAGCGGCCACGGCGGGATAGCCGTCCAGCACGACCGGGATCCGTTCCGCGCGCGCCGAGATGATGGCGCCGGCGATCGCCGCAAACTCGCGCCCGCCGAGACGGCGCAACACTTCGAGCGGGTCGGCGAGATGGCCCGAATGCACGGAAAGAGCGGCATCGACCATGCCGGCCTTGCGGCCTCTCATCGAAGCGTCGGCGCCCGGTTCGTCTCCGACCCAGTCCGCCCTACGCCCGCCGAAAAGTGCTGCACAGACCGCGGCGGCGACGGTCGAGTTGCCGACGCCGAAATCACCGAGGCACAAAAGATCGGCGCCGCCCGCGATTGCCTCCATGCCGAAGGCCATGGTCGCGGCGGTCGCCTTTTCGTCGAGCGCCGGCTCGACCGTGATGTCGCCGGTCGGCAGGTCGAGCGCGAGATCGAAGACCTTCAGACCCAGATCGTAGGTCGAGCAAAGCTGGCAGACGGGTGCGGCGCCCGAACTGCACCGTTCCACCATCGCGGCCGTGGCGGTGGCCGGGAGGGACGAGATTTTGCGCGCCGCCACGCCATGGCTGCCGGCAAAGACGGCAAGCAGCGGCCGCAGGATCATCGGACGCGGGCGGCCGCTCCAGCCTGCCAGCCATACGGCAAGCTCCTCCAGGCGACCGAGAGAACCGCCGGCCTCGGCGTAGCGGCGGAAATCCCCCGTCACCCGGTCGGCGGCCTTCTCGTCTCTTGGTCGAGGCGCGGCGAGCAATGCGCGAAAATCATCGAAGGGAAGGCCGGTGGTCATGGATTTCAGTACCGCTCAAGCAGGCAGGAAGAATGGCTGAAACCGGCATAGCGGCGACCGCCGCTGCCCGCAATCGTCGGTCCTGCGTTTTGGCCGTGGCGCGCTGTCGCTTCCGCCATACTTGCAAAGCGTCAACTGGAATATCATGTGGTGACTCAAGGCGACAGGAACTTCCATGACCGCGATCGAATCTCCCTGCATCCTCGTTTGTTCAATTGACATGAAGACCGGCTATTGCTTCGGCTGCGGGCGCACGCGTGATGAGATCGGCGCATGGACGGCCATGACCCCAGAGACGCGGCGCAACGTGATGGAGGAATTGCCGGCCCGCCTCGAAACCGTCGAGCGGCGCCCGCGGCGTGAAACGCGTCGCGCCCGCATGGCGCGCGAAAAAGGCTCTGTTGGGTGATGCGCAATCGACTGCTCTGGTTCCTGTTGGGCGCGATCGGGGTCGCCCTCATTCTCCTTATCGCCAACAACGATGCGGGCTCGACGTTCGGCATCGGCAATGAAAAATTCGGCCGCGGCGTCTATCTCGCGCTCTGGGGCATGGTGATCGCCGCCGGTGTTGTCGGCTCGCGGCGCCTGATGGGAAATGCCGCGCGCGACATCGCGATCTGGATCGCGGTCGTGTTCGTGCTCATCGCCGGATTCCAGTACCGCTATGAATTGCAGGACGTCGCCTATCGCGTCACCGCCGGGCTCATTCCCGGCAGCCCCCTCTCGTCGGTGGACGGGAAGGGGCGTAACGTCGTGACCTTGCAAAAGCTCGACAACGGGCATTTCGGCGTTCGCGCCGATGTGAACGGCGCCGGCGTGTCCATGATCGTCGATACCGGCGCGACGCGGACCGTTCTGACGGCCGACGCCGCCAGCCAAGCCGGCATCGATATCTCGAAGCTCGACTACAATCTGCCGGTGATGACCGCCAATGGCCCGACACAGGCGGCGAGCGTAACCATCGACGAGCTTTCCGTGGGCGCGATCAAGCGCCGGCACATGGCTGTGCTGGTGGCGGCGCCCGGCAGCCTCGGTCAGAGCCTGCTCGGCATGAATTTCATCAACTCGCTCGCCGGCTTCGACATGCGCGGCGACCGGATGACACTCTACGATTGAGGCTCAGGCCGCCGCCTCCGCGGGCGAAAGCTCGACGGCGGAGAAGGCGGCGCAAAGCACTTCGGGTCCGGCGCCGGGCCGCGTCGCATCGGTGGAGAGGATCTGCCGGTAGCGCCGGGCGCCGGGCAGGCCGTGAAACAGGCCGGTCATGTGCCGCGTGACATGGGCCAGGCGCCCTCCCCGCTCGATATGCCGCGCCGCGTAATCGGCCATCGTCTCGATAACGCCGGCGAAATCGACCTGTTCGGCCGGCTGTTGCCCAAGCATTTCATCCGCGCCGGCAAGCATTCCCGGCTCATGATAGGCGACGCGGCCGAACATCACGCCATCGGTATGGGCGAGGTGTTCGCGTGCCTCGGCCACGGTCCGTATGCCGCCATTGATGCCGATGAAGCGCTTCGGCCAGCGCTCCTTGAGGCGATAGACGCGGCCGTAGTCGAGCGGCGGGATCTCGCGGTTCTCCTTCGGGCTCAAACCCTCCAGCCACGCCTTGCGCGCATGCACCCACAGCGCGTCCGTACCCTCCGCGAATACCGCATCGGCCAGTTCGTCGAGCGCCGTTTCGGGGTCCTGCTCGTCCACGCCAAGCCGGCATTTCACGGTCACGGGGATGGAGGCGGCCGCCTTCATCGCCTTGATGCAGGCACCGACGAGTTCGGGCGTACGCATCAGGCACGCGCCGAAGGTGCCGGACTGCACGCGATCCGACGGGCAGCCGACATTCAGATTGATTTCCGTATAGCCGAATTCCGCACCAATCCCGGCCGCCTCGGCGAGTTTCGCCGGGTCCGAGCCGCCGAGTTGAAGCGCCACGGGCTGTTCGGCCTCGGAAAACCCAAGCAGCCGCTCGCGGTCGCCGTGAATAACGGCGTCGGCCACGACCATTTCCGTGTAGAGGACGGCGAGCCTCGTCAATTGCCGATGGAAGAACCGGCAATGCCGGTCCGTCCAGTCCATCATAGGCGCAATAGCTATTTTCTTTTCGTGTATCAAACGTTTGCAGCCTTACGTTCTCGCCAGTTTGCAGGGCCGGACGATATCGCAACGGTCAGATATGCCCGGCGGCCGCAGCGGTCAATCGCAGCGCCGCAATCAAAGGGCCAGCAGCAGTGCCGCGAAGAGGGCTTCGGCGGCGACGATGCCGACGATTATCTTCCGCCCGAGCGCCAGATAGGCGGCAAAGCCGCCGGCGACCGCCGCGACACGGATCCATACCGGCGTCGTGGCGAGCGCGCCGGTCGGAAAGAAGATCAGATTGCCGACGACGCCCGCGACGAGCGCGGTCGCCACGGCCCTGACCAGCACGAGCCATTCGGAATCCTCCGCCATCCGCCCGCCGAAGACGACGCCGAGATAGCGCCAGCTATCCGTCGCCAGCCAGCCACCGGCCAGAATGAAGGCAAAGGGCCACCACCATGCGTCATACGAGGAAAAGGTCAACGCGACGCCTCCCGCCTGAAAAGGCGATGCAGCGCATATCCGCCCAGGCCGCCGACAAGGCCTGCCCCGAGAAGATCGAAGCCGGGCGCGATCATGTGGAAGATCGGACCGAATGCCACGCCGAGCCCCATGGCATAATACGCGGCATGTTCCCGCGCCGAGCCCCACAGCGAGGTGATGAAATAGATCGGAGTCAGCAGGAACAGTCCTGCTGAAACGGCTGTCGGCAGATGCGGCGCCGCCAGATAGACGATCACCACCACAACCATGTTGACCAGCACCAGGGTCGAGCCGAGGCCGCCATAGAAGGCGGTGCGCCGCTCTCTCGGCACCTCCGGCAGGCGTTCGGCCGCCAGCACCCAGGATGTCACTGCAATGAAATGGGAAAGCAGCAGCAGCACCCAGTTACGGGTCGACCGGGTGCGCATTTCCGGGACCAGCGCCATCACCATCGGCATCAGCCGCACGGACGACAAGGCGACGGCGAAGGCGGTCGCCGCCAGCGAACTGCCCGACAGGACGGAGCCGACCAGCACCACCTGCCCCGGCAGCGCCCATACGACACCGGTCATGAACACGGTCTCGGCCATCGTCAGCCCCGATTCATGGGCAAGGCCGGCGAAACCGACAAAGGCGCTAATGAGAATGATCAGGGGGACCGAAAGGGTCGCCAGCACACCGCGAATGAACCAGGCCGCGGCGCCTCCCTGAAGAACGGTTTCGGTCTGCTCCAGCATCACGGCGCGGTTAACATGCCAAACTCGAAAGGATGTGGTCCAAAAAAGGAAAAGGCTTCTCCCAACGCTTCCGGGAGAAGCCTCGATCAGTGCCTGCCGGGCATCAGGATTTGCGCGGCAGTTGCGGAACGATGCTGCGTTTGGCCGCGCTCTTGCCCTTTTGCGGAGGCGCATCCGGGCGGCTTGAGGGGCCCTTGGCCGAGGGCCGGGGTTTCGCCTGCGCCTTCACAGGCGAAGCTTTCTTTGCCGTCTTCTTCGGTGCGGGCGCTTTCCTCGGATCTTCCTTCTTCGGCCTCACCGGCACCTCGTCGCCGATGGCCTCAAGCTTCAGGCTCGGCTTGCCCGCTTCGTCGTCGACGACGGTGACCTTGACCGTACCGCCGCGCTTCAGCTTGCCGAAGAGCACTTCCTCGGCCAGCGGCTTCTTGATGTGCTCCTGGATGACCCGGCCGAGCGGCCGGGCGCCCATGCGCTCGTCATAGCCCTTGTCGGCCAGCCAGGCGATAGCCTCGGACGACAGGTCGAAGGTCACGCGGCGCTCGGCAAGCTGTGCCTCCAACTGCATGACGAATTTCTGCACGACCTGATGCACGACCGGGACCGGCAGCGCGCCGAAGGGCACGATCGCGTCGAGACGGTTGCGGAATTCCGGCGAGAAGAGCCGGTTGATCGCCTCCATGTCGTCGCCCTCGCGCCTGGAGGAGCCGAAGCCGATGGCGGCTTTCGCCATGTCGGCCGCGCCCGCATTCGTCGTCATGATGAGGATGACGTTGCGGAAATCGATCTTCTTGCCGTTATGGTCGGTCAGCTTGCCGTGGTCCATGACCTGCAACAGGATGTTGAACAGGTCGGGATGCGCCTTTTCGACCTCGTCGAGAAGCAGCACGCAATGCGGATGCTGGTCGACGCCGTCGGTCAGCAAACCGCCCTGGTCGAAGCCGACATAGCCCGGAGGCGCGCCGATCAGCCGGCTCACCGTGTGCCGTTCCATATATTCCGACATGTCGAAGCGGATCAGTTCGACGCCGAGCGAGGCGGCAAGCTGCTTGGCGACTTCGGTCTTGCCGACGCCGGTCGGGCCGGAGAACAGATAGCTGCCGATCGGCTTTTCCGGCTCCCGCAGGCCGGCTCGCGCCAGCTTGATGGCGGAAGACAGAGCGGAGATTGCCGTCTCCTGCCCGTAGACGACGCGCTTCAGTTCGTCCTCCAGCGTCGCCAGCACCTTCTCGTCGTCGGCCGTCACGGTCTTCGGCGGAATGCGCGCCATCGTGGCGACGGTCGCCTCGATCTCCTTGACGCTGATGGTCTTGCGCCGGCGCGATTCGGGCAGCAGCATCTGCGAGGCGCCCGTCTCGTCGATCACGTCGATCGCCTTATCGGGCAGCTTGCGGTCGTTGATGTAGCGCGCCGAAAGCTCGACCGCCGCCTTGATCGCCTCATTGGTGTAGCGGACCTTGTGGAAGTCCTCGTAATAGGGCTTCAGCCCCTTCATGATGGCGATGGCATCGTCCACGGAAGGCTCGTTGACGTCGATCTTCTGGAAGCGCCGCACCAGTGCGCGGTCCTTCTCGAAGAACTGGCGGAACTCCTTGTAGGTGGTCGAGCCGATGCAGCGGATCGCGCCCGACGACAGCGCCGGCTTCAGGAGGTTCGAAGCATCCATCGCCCCGCCGGACGTGGCGCCGGCGCCGATCACCGTATGGATCTCGTCGATGAACAGGACCGCGCCGGGATATTCCTCGAGTTCCTTGACGACCTGCTTCAGCCGCTCTTCGAAATCGCCGCGATAGCGCGTTCCGGCAAGAAGCGTGCCCATGTCGAGCGCAAAGATCGTCGCGTTCAACAAAACGTCCGGCACATCGCCCTCGACGACGCGCTTGGCGAGGCCCTCGGCGATGGCCGTCTTGCCGACACCGGGATCGCCCACGTAAAGCGGGTTGTTCTTGGAACGGCGGCAGAGCACCTGGATGGTGCGGGCGATCTCGGACTCGCGGCCGATCAGCGGATCGATGCGGCCGGCGCGCGCCTTGTCGTTCAAATTGACGCAGTAGGCGGTCAGCGCATCCTGCTGCTGCTTCTTCTTGCCGCCACCCTCTTCCGGTGGCTCGCCGCCGCCGCCCGCTCCGGGCTGCTCTTCCTCCGCCCCGCGCGGCGATCGCGATTCGCCAGCGCCCGGCCGCTTGGCGATGCCGTGCGAGATATAATTGACCGCATCGTAGCGGGTCATCTGCTGTTCCTGCAGGAAATAGGCGGCATGGCTCTCGCGCTCGGCGAAAATGGCGACAAGCACATTGGCGCCCGAAACCTCCTCGCGGCCGGAAGACTGCACATGGATGACGGCGCGCTGGATGACCCGCTGGAAGCCGGCTGTCGGCTTGGAATCCTCGTCATAACCGGTAACGAGATTGTCCAGTTCCGTGTCGATATAGGTGACGAGTACCTGCTTCAGTTCATCGAGATCGACGTTGCAGGCCCGCATCACGGCGCCGGCGTCGGCGTCGTCGATCAGGGCGAGCAGCAGATGTTCGAGCGTCGCATATTCGTGGTGACGCTCATTGGCGTAAGTGAGCGCCTGATGCAGCGCCCGTTCTAGGCCTTGGGAAAAAGCCGGCATTCATTCCTCACTTCTTCTCCATCACGCATTGCAGCGGGTGCTGATGCTGACGGGCAAAGTCCATGACTTGCGTCACTTTGGTCTCGGCAACCTCGAATGTATAGACCCCGCACTCTCCAACACCGTGATTGTGAACGTGCAGCATGATGCGGGTCGCGGCGTCGCGGTCCTTCTGGAAAAAACGCTCCAGCACATGCACGACAAACTCCATCGGAGTGTAATCATCGTTCAGGATCAGAACGCGGTAGAGGCTCGGCTTCTTCGTTTTCTGCCTGGGCCGGGCAATGACAGCCGTGCCCCGCCCGGTGCCGTTTCCCCGGTCCTGGCCCGCCTGCATGGTAACGGCGCGACACCGCGCTGGTTCCCGGCCGATCGTCAATCGTTGCCTTCCTTTCGCCGAGCTTGGTCGAGAGCCCGACATGTAGGTATCCATCACGTAATTTTAAGGCCTTCTGGCGCGCTGACAATACGGTCATCATAAACGACACCCCTATTTCGTCAGCCATGCGGCGTGAACAAAAAACCCGGCCGCTCGGCGCGACCGGGTCCAAACGGACTCTTTCGACGAAAGGCCGGATGAAAGCCTATTTCGCCCTCGGCGCGATCTCTTCGAACGGCTTGTAGGCATCACGCGCCAGTTCCGCGTAGAGATCGATCATCTTCGTGGCTTCTGCGACAAACCCTTCATACGTGCTCTTGGCATAGCCGGCCTGCACCTCGAAGGCTGCCTCGGGCGACTTCGCCGCGGCGAACTTCTGGAACGCCGTGCTGCCGTCCTCGTAGCTCTTCTTGGTGTATTCGGTCGCGTCCACCGCGATTGCCTGGATGCTCTTGGAGAGCGAGGCAAAGCTCTTCAGACCGGTATCGATGAATTCCTTGCCGAGGACGTCGGCACCCTCGAATGCATGCGTCATGCCATGAACCTTTCCATTCAACTGAAAGCCTGGGATTTTTGCGATGCACAAAATGTAGATGCATTGCACAAATTGTCAATGCGGGCGACGACGCAGACCGCTGGAAGTGCAAGGGCCGCATGGTCGCAAATTAATCGAACGCAAAAGAATTTATGAACGTTACGGTTACCATAAACGGATTGGTAACGCCGCTTCCAATAGATTTCCCGTTCAACATCTCGCGGGCCTTGGCGGCTCGAACGCGGCAAGAAAATCCAAGGGCAAGGCTGTGGGCAAGGTAGTAGTGGCTTCTGTGTTTGTGTCGAAATTCACCTCACACATGGCAAAGGCGGTCATCCTCTCCTTCGTGGTCGCTATCATGGCCTGGTCCGGCGTGGCCCAGGCAGCGACGCGCCATGCGGCGATCGTTATCGACGCGAAGACGGGCCGGACGCTCTACGAATCGAATGCCAACGCGTTGCGCTACCCCGCGTCGCTGACCAAGATGATGACGCTTTATCTCACCTTCGAAGCAATGCGGTCGGGCAGAATCTCGAAGTCGACGCCGGTACCGTTCTCGGCGGAGGCCGCTTCCCAGCCGCCGACCAAGCTTGGCGTCAAGGCCGGCGGTTCGGTCACGGTCGATACTGCGATCCGTGCGTTGGTCACCCGTTCGGCGAACGACGCGGCGACGGCGCTGGGCGAAATGCTCGGCGGCAGCACACGCAATTTCGCCCGCACCATGACCGCGACCGCGCATCGGCTCGGCATGACGCGCACGACATTCAAGAACGCCAACGGACTGCCCGACAACGAACAGGTGACGACGGCGCACGACGTCGCCCTGCTCGGCATCGCGCTGCGCGAGCATTTCCCGCAATATTACGACTATTTCGCCATCCGTTCCTTCAAGTATGGCAGGCATCGGATCAAGGGCCACAACCACCTGCTCGGACGCATCGACGGCGTCGACGGCATCAAGACCGGCTACATACGCGCCTCCGGCTACAACCTCGCAACCTCGGTGAAGCGCAACGAACGCAGCATCGTGGCGGTCGTGTTGGGTGGCAGGACGAGCCGTTCCCGCGACGCGGAAATGGCTGAACTGATCCGCAAATACATGCCTCGCGCCTCGCGCCGTGGCGACCCGGGCGACTATATCGCCTCGCGGCAGGAGGTTGCGCCGGCAGCGGTCGCGGTCGCCCTCCCCCGCCATGATGCGCCAACCCCGGACAAGCGGCCCACGCGGGTTGTTCCCGCGCCGGAAACGCAGGCTCTCGCACTCGTCTCGGAGGCTCCTGCGCCGACCTCGAGGCCAGCCCTCAAGGTCGCCGAAGCGATCGCCAGAAAGGGCGTCGACCCGGTCAGCACCGCCTCCACGACGCCGGCCGGATGGGTGATCCAGGTCGCCGCCACCGACAGCGAATCGCAGGCGCGCGCCGTGCTCAACAAGACCAGCCAGAAGGCACCGACGGTGCTTGCGGACGCCTCGCCTTTCACCGCCGTCTACCAGAAGGGCGGCGACACCTACTATCGCGCGCGCTTCGGCGGCTTCTCGTCGAAGACCCAGGCATGGGACGCCTGCGGCGCGCTGAAGAAGCGCAAGATCGCCTGCTACGCGGTGGAGCAATAGCGGGCGCACAGGATTTCGGGTGGGGCGTACCCTGAATAGTATCGAGTAGAGGGGGAAGGCCATGGTTACGGAAGAAAAGGGCGCAGTCGGTATCGCCGACCCGCGCCCGCAAACGCGATCCCCGATGCCTTCACAGGCGCGCGGCATCGGCTTCAGCACATTGCGGATGGCGGCGACGCGGCTCGCGGATTTCCGCAGTCCGGGCAACCGCTTCAAGACCCGCGACCTGGTCGCGCTGCTGCTCAGCCACGGCGCCCGATCGTGGCGGGCTTCGCAGCCGGCGGCGCGTGTCCGCGTCAGGGTTTTCGCACCGGACGGGCGGCCGGCTATACGCATCGACCTCGATGCACCCGATATGATCGCCCGATAACGCGGCCTACAGCAAGCCCAGTTCGGCAAGTTCGTGCCGCAAATTCTGCGGCAACGCAAACCACCCGTCGCGCCCTTCCCTCACATCCACCGGCGCTTCCGATGCTTTCAGGTAGCGCCAGCCCTGGAAGGCACGACGCGGCTGCCATTCGGTCCGCACGACCTTCGGTTCGAGCACGAGATGACAGCGGCCGATACCGTCCTTGTCCCTGAACGGGCGGATGTCGGTGATTGGCTGCCGGCACTGGATGTTGCCCTTGATCACCCAGTAGAGCGAGCCGCCGGAGGTGATCTCCTCCACCCGCTTCGGCATCATGCGGGTGGTATGAAACTGCTCCGGCTTCTCGCCGGCGCGCCGCTTCTCATCGAGACGGAATTCGATCCATTCCTCGAGATCTTCGATGCTGTCGCAGCCGACGCACAATTTGAGAATGTTGAGAGGCATGGCCTATGGTTTAGCGGCGGGTGCGTGGAGGTCAAGCTCGCGGCGGGGGTCTCCACAGGCAGGGCCGCGCATTTCGCCACTTTGCCGCGCGTTCAGCATTCCACGACATTGACGGCGAGCCCGCCCTGGCTGGTTTCCTTGTAGCGCTCGTTCATGTCGTGGCCGGTCTGTCGCATGGTCTCGATGGCCGCGTCGAGCGGCACGAAATGCTGTCCGTCGCCCTTGATGGCCAGCGAGGCCGCCGTCACTGCCTTCACGGCGCCCAGCGCATTGCGCTCGATGCACGGGACTTGCACGAGCCCGCCGACCGGATCGCAGGTCATGCCGAGATGGTGTTCCAGCGCGATCTCGGCGGCGTTCTCGATCTGCTCGGGCGTGCCGCCCATCACCGCGCATAGCCCGGCCGCGGCCATCGCCGAGGCCGAGCCGACTTCTCCCTGGCAGCCGACCTCCGCGCCGGAAATCGAGGCGTTGTGCTTGATGATGCCGCCGATGGCCGACGCCGTGAGCAGGAAATCATGGATACCGGTCGGATCGGCGTCGACGTGGAAGCGACGCCAATAGCGTATCACCGCCGGCACCACGCCGGCCGCGCCGTTGGTCGGCGCCGTCACCACGCGGCCGCCGGCGGCGTTCTCCTCGTTGACCGCCATCGCATAGACGGACAGCCAGTCGTTGGCCATCAACGGATTGGGCCGGTTTTGCCGCCATTCCTCCTCCATGCGCTCATTGAGCTTCCTGGCGCGTCGGCGCACCTTCAGCCCGCCCGGCATGATGCCGTCCTGCGACAGGCCGCGATCGATGCAGGCGCTCATGGCGCCCCAGAGGCGGTCGAGCCCGGCGTCGAGTTCGGCGCGGCCCATCCGCGTTTCCTCGTTGGCCCGCTTCATGTCGGAAATCGAAAGCCCGCTCGCGCCTGCCATTTCCAGCATCTGCCGCGCGCTGGCAAAGGGATAGGGCACACCCCTCTCCTCCGGCTTTTCGCTCTGGGTCTTCATGCGCTGCAATTCCTCGGCGGAAACGACGAAACCGCCGCCGATGGAATAATAGATGCGGCGCAAGAGCAGCCGGTCGTCACGGTCATGGGCGGAGAACATCATGCCGTTGGCATGGCCCGGCAGCGGGTGCTTGCGGTCGAGTTCGAGGTCCTTTTGCGGATCGAAACGATAGCCGGGGTGGCCCGGCGGCTCGATCCGCTTTTCGGCGGTGATCTTCTCCATGACCGCTTCGGACTTGTCCGGATCGACGGTGATCGGGGTGAGGCCCGTCAGCCCCAGGATTACCGCTCGATCGGTGCCGTGTCCGATACCGGTGAAGGCAAGCGAGCCGTGCAGGCTGACAGCGATCCGGTCGACCACCGTTCCGACCGGCCTCGGCCAGTCGTCGCCGGAAAGCTCATCGAGGAAGCGGACGGCCGCCGTCATCGGCCCCATCGTGTGCGAACTCGACGGACCGATGCCAATCTTGAAGAGGTCGAAGACGGAGAGAAACATTTCCGGAGTTCCGCGAAAATTCGCCAATCTATCCCGCACCAATCTATCTCGCCCCAATCTATCCCGACTTTGACGCTGGGCGCTGGATATCCGCCGACTTCCGCTATCGCGCGCCCGACATTCCCGACATGGCCTTATGTCGTCGCGCTTGCGCGCCGGCGCAAGCTATTGCGGCGCCGGGAAGACATGGTCGATCTTTCCCGACAGGCGATAGGCAGCAAGCCCGACCCACTCGCGTATGGCAAGCGTCATGTTCTGCAGGCAGTCGATCGCATTGTCGCGCGCCAGCGAAAGGCGTTCGTTGCCGACCGTGCGGTAATCCGTCGGCCACGCGACGACATCGAACCCCGCCTTGCGGAAAAGCGCCATCGATCGCGGCATATGGAAGGCGGACGTCACCAGCAGCCATTTCTCGCCGGGCTTCGGCTTCACCAGGTCACGGGTAAAGACCGCATTCTCGTATGTATTGCGCGAGCGCATTTCGAGCCGGAGCCGTTCACGCGCGATCCCAAGCGCCCCAAGGAGACGCGGAGCGGTCACCGCATCGCCTTCGCCTGCCAGCAAAAGCGAGCCATTGCCACCGGTCACGACGATTTCCGCAACCTTGTATCGGCGCGCGAGGATCACCGCCTCCACGATGCGGTCGGCGCTGTCGTTCAGTTCATAGCCGTGGCGCACCAGGTTGATGCCGCCTTCGAAAAAGCCGCCCAGAACGATGATCCCTTTCACGTCCTCGGGCGGCACGGCAGGCCGGGCGAAGCGGTCTTCCAGCGGCTCGAGCAGCACGGAGCCGGTGCTCGTCCACGCCGAAACGACAAGGATCAACAGCGCAAGCGCCGGAAACAGGACCGCCAGCCGTTTCAGCCTGACCAGCGATGCGACCAGCCCGACAAGCAGGAAAAGCGCGATAAGGTTCAGCGGCTGAATGACGAACCCGACAAGCTTCGAGGCGACAAAGAACATGCAATCTCCCGCAACCCGTCAACACTGCAGATACTCGGGCGGACCCAGGAATGACGCCGCGCGCGGCGTAATCCTCCAAATGCGCATCAGGGCTTCGAGTTCAACCGAATTTCCCTGTCCGTGGGAATCCCTTCGGCGCCATTCTGCCTGCCTGTGCGCGATCCCCGAGCCATTCGGCGAGTTCCTCCTTCGGGCGCGTGAAGGTGCGGCCGGACGAATCCTGCCAGGTGAGGCCGTTGGCGAGGCTGAATGTCTTGACGTCGGCGAGGCCGCCGTCCTTGTAGCGTTGCAGCCTGACGCCCTTGCCGCGCGTCATCTCGGCGAGTTGATCGAGCGGGAAGACGAGCAGCTTGCGGTTTTCGCCGATGATTGCAAGGTGGTCGCCCTCCACGAAGACGGCCATTTGCGCCTCGTCCGGCG
>JAKDNM010000076.1 GCA_030456445.1 Hyphomicrobiales bacterium | reverse complement strand
AGGCCCTTATAGTCGAGTTCGGGCCGGCCGAGCGCTGCAAGCTGCGCGGCGAAGGACGCTGCGATCTGCGCCCGTTCAGGGTGGGCACGCAATGCCGACATCGGATCGAGATGGATGCGGATCGTGAAGAGGATGTCGCCGGAGACGGGCAGCTTGCGCACGGTTTGCCGTTCGACGCGGATGAAGGCGACGGCGGCGGCGTCGATGCCGGGAAACCGTGAGACGGCGTTCTCCGCACGATCGTCGCGCTGCATGGAGGAGAGCGGCTTGTAGAGGCCGGCATCGGGCTGGAGCGACCAGTTGAAGCGCTCGAGTTGCCCCTGCAATTTGTCGAACATGCGCTCGATCAAATCGTCTGAGCGGCTTTCCGGCCCGAAATGCGGCACCGGCCGGTGGATTTCACGAAGCGGCTTGCCGAATTTCTCAGCCAGCGACCACGAGGAAGGAAAGGAAAGGGAGGCTGCGCAAATTCGCCAGCCCTCCGCGCCGCGCCGCATCAGCACGAGATCTTCCTGCACCAGCCGCGCCGCGATCTTCAGGGGTGGCTCGCCCGATTTCGCAAGATCGACCGTCCGGCCCGAGACGCCGACATGCATGATGTCGCCGGCCCGGCGATAGGTTTCGGGGAAGCGCGCCGGCAGATGGTCGACCAACAGCGCCAGCACCTCCCGCTGCGCCTCTGCCGTTCCGGGTTCGGCGGCGAAGACGGATGCGCCGTGCCCGGCCTCCAGCCTGTCCTTTTCCGCGAGATGGGCCTCCAGATGGCCGTCTACCTCGATCCAGCCGGCGGGATCGAGCGGCTTCAGCCCGATGGTAAAGGGCCTGGACGAGCCATCATAGGGCGTATGGGCGGGAGCGGAATTCAAACCCGATCCTTGAGCAGGCGATGCCATGCACGATGTCCCTCGGTGACGAGGAGCACGCGGACCCTTAAAGCCCCTGTTTCTACGCGATAGACGACAACGTAATTGCCAAAGGCAATATGGCGGACCTTGCCCAGCCGTCTTCCGCCGTTCGGACTAATGGAAAGAAAATCGATTGTTCGCTCACGAAGCGTGTCCACAAAGCGGATGGCTGCCGCAGGATTGTCGGCGGCTATATAGTGGAGGATGGAGTCGAAATCAGTATCGGCCAGCGGACTGAAGATCACTTCATAGCGCTTCATTTCTCCGGCTTCATATAGCGGTCACGGATCATCTGCCGCTTGCTTTCGAAGAAAGCCTCGTCGGCAACCACATACTCGCCGCGCTCGATCTGCCGCTCGGATTCCTGAATGCGCTCCCAAAGGCGGTCGGCTTCGTCGTTCTCCATTTTCTCGGCGATCGCCTCCTCGATCGCATCGATCTCGGAGGCGTAGCGGCCGGCGCTCACCTGACCGGCGATCCAGTCCTGATAGCGCTTCTTGAGCGGAATGTTCATGGCGCTCTCCGTCGTTCGGCCAGCGGAATGAACATTCCGCCAGAACCATTAATCTACTATAGGCAGAGCCGCTTTGCCACGACCGCAAGCGGCGCTATTCGTCCATTGCCTCCAATTCGTCGATCAGGCCCTCGATGACGGCGAGCCCTTTTTGCCAGAAGGCCGGGTCGGATGCGTCGAGGCCGAAGGGTGCCAGCAACTCCTTGTGATGCTTGGTGCCGCCTGCTTTCAGCATCTCGAAATACTTCTCCTGGAACCCCGTTTCGGCGTTCTGGTAGACCGCGTAGAGCGAGTTCACCAGGCAGTCGCCGAAGGCGTAGGCATAGACGTAGAAGGGCGAGTGGATGAAGTGGGGGACGTAGGACCAGAAGGTCTCGTATCCCTCCCGCAACCTGATGGCGGGCCCGAGGCTTTCGGCCTGCACTTCCAGCCAGAACTCGCCGATGCGGTCGGCCGTCAGTTCGCCGTTGCGGCGCTCGGCATGGACCTTGCGCTCGAACTCGTAGAAGGCGATCTGGCGCACGACCGTGTTGATCATGTCCTCCACCTTCTGCGCCAGCATGGCCTTGCGCTCGGTCTTGTCGCGGGTGCGCTCGAGAAGCGAACGGAAGGTCAGCATCTCGCCGAACACGGACGCGGTCTCAGCCAGCGTCAGCGGCGTCGAGGCCATCAGCGCGCCCTGCCTTGCGGCCAGCACCTGGTGGACGCCGTGGCCGAGTTCGTGGGCAAGCGTCATCACGTCGCGCGGCTTGCCCATATAGTTCAGGAGCACATAGGGATGCGCGGAGGGAACCGTCGGATGGGCGAAGGCGCCCGGCGCCTTGCCGGGCCTGACCGGCGCGTCGATCCAGTGCCGGTCGAAGAAAGTGCGGGCGATGTCGGCCATTTCCGGGGCGAAGGCCCCATAAGCCTGCAGGACCGTGTTCTTTGCCTCGTCCCAGCCGATGGCGGTTTGCGGCGTTTGCGGCAGCGGGGCGTTGCGGTCCCAGTGGTTCATCCTGTCCATGCCGAGCCATCTCGCCTTCATGGCGTAGTAGCGGTGCGAGATGCGCGGATAGGCATCGTGGACGGCGCTTGCCAGCGCATCGACCACCTCGCGTTCGACGCGGTTTGCCAGATGCCTTGAATCGGCGATGTCCTCGAAGCCGCGCCAGCGGTCGGAAATCTCCTTGTCCTTGGCGAGCGTGTTGGTGATGAGGACGAAAGTCCTCAGATTATCCTTGAACACCAAGGCCAGCGCCTCGGCCGCCTTGCGCCGCTTTTCCGGGTCGGCGTCCTGCAGGAGGTTCAAGGTCGGTTCGAGCGACAGTTCCTCGCCATCGATGGTGAAACGCAGTGCCGTCATCGTCTCGTCGAAGAGCCGGTTCCATGCGCCGCGACCCGTGATCGACTTTTCATGGAAAAGCTGCTCGATGCGGTCTTCAAGCTGGTAGGGCTTGTCCTTCCTCAGATCGGCGACCCACGGCTCGTAATGCGCCAGCGCCTTGTCGGCCTTGAGCGCCGCCTTGATTTCGACGTCGTCGATATTGTTCAGCTCCAGCTCGAAGAAGATCAGATGTGCGCTGGCGTCGGTCATCTTCTCCTGGATGTCGCCATAGAGCTTCGACCGCTTCGGGTCGGATGTGTCCCCGGCATAGATCAGGCCCGCATAGGAAACGATGCGGCCGACCCGTTCCTGTATCGCCTCATAGGCCCGGACCGCTTCGCCGAGGCGGCCATCGGCACGCTGCGCGGCCTCGGCGGAAAGCGTTCCCTTCCAGCGCTCTTCGAAGCGGACGGCTTCGGTCCCCGCGCGTCCAATGTCCTCTTTCAGTTCGGCCGAATCCATCGAAGGGTAGAGATCGGCGAGGTTCCACTCAGGAAGGTTGCCCAGAGCGGTTGCAGGTGCGGCCGCCTTGGGAGCCTGCGGCGCCCGCAAGGGTTCGGGCATGCGGTCGTTTCGCATTGGCATCATCATCCTCTCGTCTGGGGTAGGGGCTCTCGCATGGGGTGCGGGCGCACGGTCTAAAGAAATCGTTCACCGGCTTTCTTGAAGGCTTATTTAGAACCCTGTGCCACGATGATCCATATGCTATCCGACACTTGTGAAAATTAACGGACATATCATGACGAGCACATCATGATGGGGGTATCATGACGGTGCCCATCCTCATCGTCGACGACGATCCGGTGCAACGGCGCCTGCTGCAGGCCGCCGTGACGAAATCCGGCTACGAGGCGGTACTGGCGGAGGGCGGAGAGGAGGCGCTGCGGCTTCTCGACGGGAACGATGTCTCCGTCGTCATCCTCGACCTGGTCATGCCGGATCTCGGCGGCATCGAGGTGCTGAAGCGGATGCGCGACCGGGGCATGTTCGTCCCCGTCATCGTGCAGACCTCGCAAGGCGGCATCGAAACCGTGGTCACGGCGATGCGCAACGGCGCTTTCGACTTCGTGGTCAAGCCGGCCTCGCCGGAGCGTCTTCGAACGGCCATCGCCAGTGCGCTCAAGGTGGAAGCGCTGGGCGACGAGGCCAAGCGTGCGAGGCGGCCAGCCGGCGGCTCGCTGAACTTCAAGGACCTCGTCACCGGAAGTGCGGCCATGGAGCGCGTGGTCCGCCTCGGGCGGAAGGCGGCCGCGTCGAACATCCCGATCCTCGTCGAAGGCGAATCAGGCGTGGGCAAGGAATTGGTGGCGCGCGCCATCCAGGGCGCCGGCGAGCGCAGGAACAAGCCTTTCGTCACCGTCAATTGCGGCGCCATCCCTGAAAATCTTGTGGAAAGCATCCTCTTCGGCCACGAGAAAGGAGCCTTCACCGGCGCCACGGAAAAGCACGTCGGCAAGTTTGTCGAAGCCCATACGGGGACGCTCTTCCTCGACGAGATCGGCGATCTGCCGCTCGACGTGCAGGTGAAGCTTTTGCGTGCCGTGCAGGAAGGGGAGGTCGATCCGGTCGGCGGGCGCGGTTCCACGAAGGTCGACATAAGGCTGGTCTCGGCGACCCACCGCGATCTTTTGCAACGGGTGAAGGACGGGCAGTTCCGCGAGGACCTGTTTTACCGGCTGAACGTCTTCCCTATCCACGTGCCGCCTTTGCGCGACCGGCGGGAAGACATTCCGGCCCTGGTCGACCATTTTCTTTCGCGTGTAGGCACGTCGGGGCCGGCAAGGCCGGTGACCGGCATAACGCCGCAGGCGCTCGCCATGTTGAAGGCCTATGACTGGCCCGGCAATATTCGCCAGCTCGAAAACGCGGTATTCCGCGCCGTCGTGCTGTGCGAGACCGGCACTCTGGGGATAGACGAGTTTCCGCAGATACGCGGCCAGCTCGACGGGTTCGACCTTGCAGGGCACATGGATGCCGGCGAGTTTCCGGCAAAAGGCGGCGGAGCGGATGCGCCGGCCTCTGTTTCGCCCTTGCCGGAAGAGGAAAACGCCTCGCTGGATGCGCGTACAAGCGCCCATTTCGGTATCCTCAGGGCTCTGGACGATCGTGGCAATGTGCGCTCACTCGCCGATGTCGAGCTGGAGATGATCCAGCTTGCGATCAGCCGCTATGGCGGCCAGATGAGCGAGGTGGCGCGGCGCCTTGGCATCGGGCGCTCGACGCTTTACCGCAAGCTCAAGGAATACGGGATCGATCCCGAGGAAGGCCGCTCCACCAGGATGGCGTCCTGACGGCCGCAGGGCGGCTTGCCCAAGCCATTAAAATTCCCTAAGGATTGCGTTTACCATGCATCGTAGCCACAAGCTGCGGTCACTAAAATGCCACGGTGTCACCGCATTTGGGCTCGATAAGCATGGATTAACCATTAGTGGCGATAGTTGGATTGGTTCCACGCGCCCGAATGTCGTTTCCGGGGACATCGGTTGCCTGCAAGGCCTTCAGATTTGCTTGATCCGAACAAGACCGCCGACGCTCGGGAAAGGGCGCCCGATTGGCTCATGGCACTGCTGCCGGCGCTCCTGATCGCGGCGGTATTGTTGTCGATGATCGCGCCGGCCAGTGCGGAGACCCGCAGCCTCAAGCTTCTCAACCTGCATACGCGCGAAAAGGCCGAGATCGCCTTCAAGCGCAACGGCCGCTACCTGCCGGACGGCCTGCACAAGATCAACTATATCCTGCGCGACTGGCGCAAGAACAAAAGCGTCTCGATGGATCCGCGGCTTCTGGACCTGATCTGGACCGTCTACCAGAAGACCGGATCGCACGAATACATCAACGTCGTGTGCGGTTATCGTTCGCCCGCCACCAACAACATGCTCAGAAGCCGCAGCCGCGGTGTCGCCAAGAAGAGCCAGCATACGCTCGGCAAGGCGATGGATTTCTTTATTCCCGGCGTCCCGCTGGCGAAACTCCGTGCCATCGGCCTCAAGATGGAGGTTGGCGGGGTCGGCTATTACCCGACTTCGGGCTCGCCCTTCGTCCATATGGATGTCGGCGGCGTGCGCCATTGGCCGCGCATGAGCCGCGGCCAGTTGCTGGCGCTGTTCCCCAATGGCCGCACGATCCATATCCCGTCGGACGGCAAGCCGCTTCCGGGCTATCAGCAGGCGCTCGCCGAGTACCGCCAGCGCAATGGCGAACCGCCGAGCGTGCAGGTCGCAAGCGCGTCGGGGCGCAAGCATAAGGGCTTCTTCGCTTCGCTCTTCGGTGGTGGCGCCGACGAAGAGGAAGACAACAGCGAAGCGGTCGTGGTCGCCAGCGCGCAAAAGCCGCGGGCCAAGCCATCCGCTTCCTCGCCGCTGCCGGGCGTAAGGTCCGCTCCCGCGAGCGGGGAGGCGGCCGATATGCCCAAGCTTGCCGCCGTCGCGTTGCCGCAGAAGGCTCCCAGGCCCGACCTGAACGTTGGCGAGCCGTCGCCGGAGACGCAAGTGGCGATGAACATTCCGCTGCCGACGTGGCGTCCCGCTTACACGCCGCCGGCCGAACCGGCCAGCGGGCAGCCGCTGGTGGCCGCGGCAACCACGGCCTACGGAACCTCGAACGACCAGATCGCCGCCGTGCTGGCGCGCGAAAGCACGCGGCTGGCGGAAGCAGCCGGCACCGGTGGCGCCAATGGCACCGACAGGGGCGCGCTGCAGGCATTCGCAGGCCCCCTGCCGACGGCGCGTCCGACGGCCCTCTTCCAGACCGCGAGCTATACGACGTTGCCGGAGCCCCGGCCGGAATTCCTGCCGGAGACGCACTCCGTCACCTCCATGCAGGCCGTGCTTCGGGGGAGAGACGCTGCCGGCAAGGGAGGCCGTGTCGGCCGCGCCGGAGACAGCCAGAGGCTCGCGCTTCTGGCCAAGGCCGAGGCCGCCGACCCCATCGTGGTCGTTTCTTCCGGCGTTGAGACGACCGGCAAGGAGGCACGCGCCTCTTCGAGCGATATGAAGCCGAAGGCGAAGCCGGTCCCGGTCGCCGTCAAGTCCGATGTGGCCCAGTGGGCGGTGCAGCCGCGCCTGCCTCTCATGCCGGTCAGGACGAGCAGGCAGCATGCGAGAGCCTTCGATATGGTCCGCTCGAAACCGAGCTTCGTCTATACGGCCGGTTTCCGCCAGGACAATTCCGGAGAGGACCCGCATCGCTTCACCGGTTCGGCGGTGAAGTTCCTGGCCATGGCGCGCTTCGAGACAAATTAAGATACGGATTTCAGGGCGCTGTTATTTTCGCGGAAGCTGCGCCGCCTGACGGGCAAGGGCGGTGATGCCGTCCCAATCTTTCGCCTTGAGCAGATCATCGGGTGCCACCCACGAGCCGCCGACGCAGACCACGTTTGACAGACTGAGATAGTCGTGCGCGTTGGCGAGCGATATGCCGCCGGTCGGGCAGAAGTGGATACCGGCGAGCGGCGCGGCAAGCGATTTCAGGAAAGCCGCCCCGCCGGCCTGTTCCGCCGGGAAGAATTTCAGGATCGAATAGCCTTCTTCCCTGAGCGACATGATCTCGCTCGGCGTGATCGCGCCGGGCAGGAAGGGAACGCCGCTCGCACGGGCGCAGTCGAGCAGTTCCTGCGTCGTGCCGGGGCTGACGACGAAGCGCGCGCCGGCATCGACGGCCTGCTCGAAACCATGCGCCGACAGGATCGTGCCGGCGCCGACCAGCGCTTCGGGAACCTCGTCGGCGACGAGGCGGATAGCGTCGATGGCGTCCGCCGTCCTCAGCGTGATCTCGACCGCCGGCAGGCCGCCCGCTGCAAGTGCGCGGGCGAGCGGAACGGCGTCGGCGAGGCGGTCGATCTTCAGCACGGGGATGACCGGCTGACCCTCCAGGATCGGCAGGAGCTTGTCGGTTTTCTGCGCCATGGTGTTCTCGCCGCTCGCTGGAGCATGATCCGGAAAAGCGGGCGCCGGTTTTCCGAAAGGATCATGTTCAAACAAAGATGAGAGCATGATCCGATTCAATCGCATCATGCTCCAAGGAAGCGAGCGGTCTCTAGCAGAAGCGCTGGCCCAAGTCCACGAAAGCGGCGGTTCAGGCGAGCCCGATGCGGGCCAGAAGCGATATCCATGCCCGGCGGAAGAGGGCGAGCAGGCCGGATGTTCCGCCCATGGCCGCCTCGATCGCGGCATAGGTGGCCGGTCCGACGATGCCGTCTGCGGCGAGCCTGTATCCGCGCTGGAATGCCTTCACCGCACGTTCGGTATTGCGCCCGAAGATGCCGTCCGCCGCCGTGCCGTAGCCAAGCGACGTCAGCACCGTCTGCAGATCGTAGACGGTCGGGCCGCGCGCGCCCCTGTACAGAAGTTCTCCGCGCTTCGGCTCGGGCTTTGGCGGGACACCTCCCGGCCCCTTGCCGCCATATTCGGCATAGGCGGCGGCGATGCGGCCGTCATAATTCGAGCGCACATAGAGCGGCCCGTTATACCCGCGCGCGAAGGCGGGCCAGTCCTGTGCGGCAAGCGCCGCCGACAGCCCCTCCCTGTCAATGAAGCGCGCCATGATTTCCGTCTGTCCGGCGACGTCGCGGCGGGCAAGCGCGACGAAATCCCCCACCGAAGCGAAGCCGAGTTTTTGCCAATGCGCGCCCATGACCTGACCGATCCCCCACGAAACCGATTCGTAGGCGGCGGGGCGGTCGATCCGTACGGCACGGGCGAGGAGGTCCCATCGGCCGGCTTGCGAGACGGGATTGGCGATGGCGCCGGCGATCGGCGAAGACAGCCCGGCCGCGCGTGCGACGGCCTGTTTCTCCGGTGACAGAAGGCGATCGAAATAATGCCCTTCGAAGCGGATAAGCGGCTCGCGCTTTCCGTCCACGACCGCAAATGCCGCGCCTCCGCTTTCGACTTCCGCCACGGCAAGCAATGCCGCCGGTTCGATGCCGAGGCTTTTTGCCGCCGCCCTGATTTCCGAAATGACGTCGTTTGAAAACATAAACTTGTCTGTTCCGTTTCGTCGGGCACATTGTGGCCCGGCGATACAGGCCGTGAATTGGTTCTCGCGGAAAAAACTTCAAGAAGATGTGAACATGCGGGGAAAGTCGAATCCCGACAACGGCTTACGGGATAAACTTGAAAGCCGGCAGATGAGCCGATAGTGCCTTACCGCATGTTTTTATCCACGAATGCCGATACGGTCCGGGTCGCCGCGTTCTACAGGTTCCAAAGCCTCGAGGATTGCGGGCGCTGGCGCGCGCCGCTCCTGGAGGCCTGCCGGCAGGGCGGCGTCAAGGGCACGATCCTCCTGGCCGGGGAAGGGGTGAACGGCACGATCGCCGGCAGCCCGCAAGGCGTTGCCGGGGTCCTTCAACTTCTCGGGCAGATTTGCGGACTGGCCGCCGATGAGGTCAAGTTCTCCGAGGCGAACGAGATGCCGTTCCACCGCATGAAGGTGCGGCTGAAGAAGGAGATCGTGACGATGGGCGTTCTCGACCTCGACCCGGCGGCGGACGCCGGCACCTATGTCGATCCGGCGGATTGGAACCAGCTTATCGCCGATCCGGATATTGTAGTCGTGGATACGCGCAACGGCTACGAGGTCGCGCTCGGCACATTTGCCGGCGCGGTCGATCCCGGCACGGCGAGCTTTTCGGAATTCCCCACATGGGCGGAGCAGAACCGGGAGCGGCTTGCCGGCCGCAAGGTCGCCATGTTCTGCACCGGCGGCATACGCTGCGAGAAGGCGACGGCCTATCTGCGTTCGCTCGGGTTGCGCGATGTCTTCCACCTCAAGGGCGGCATTCTCAAATATCTCGAAGACGTGCCGGAGACCGAGAGCCGGTGGCAGGGCGAATGCTTCGTCTTCGACGAGCGGGTGTCGGTCGGCCATGGGCTTCGCGAAGGCGAGGCGGAGCTTTGCCGCGCCTGCCGCCGGCCGCTTACGGCCGCCGACCGGCAAGCGCCGCATTACCGGCCCGGCATCTCCTGCGCCTATTGCCATGAGGAGAGATCGGAAGAAGATCGCGCCGGCTACGCAGAGCGCCACCGCCAGGTCGGGCTTGCCGGCAAGCGCGGCGTCAAGCCGCATATCGGCGGCTGATCACATCTTCGCCTGCCACGGAAACGTGCCGCCCGCGTCATTGTAATGTCGCCAACCGTGCCTACCTGACCGAAGCCCGAGCACCGGATCGAAGAGGAGGCATGCATGCTCGAACCCAGGAAACTGCTCGGCGATCTTCTGGACGCCAGGCTGCCCGGAACCCAATCGACCGTCGGCGAAACGGCCACCAGGGCGACGGGGCTCGCGCGGGATAATCCGATGGCCACCGCCGCGTTGGCGGCGTTTCTGCTCGGCACCGGCAAGGGCCGCGCGCTTACCGGTTCGGTGCTGAAGATCGGCGGTCTGGCCGCCGTGGCCGGCCTCGCCTACCAGGCCTACCGCAACTATCAAAGCGGCAGGGCGCCGGCCGAGACACCGGCGGCCGCGATCGAATTGCCGCCGCCGCCCGACGATACGGCCTTCCACCATTCGCAGACGCCGCAAGGCGAGACGGAATTCGCCATGACGCTGGTGCGCGCCATGATCGCCGCCGCGCAGGCCGATGGCGCGATCGACGGGGCGGAGCGCGAAGCCATCCTCGACAGGCTGCGGGCTGCCGGCGTGGGGCCGGACGCCGAAGCCCTGCTGGAAGCGGAACTCGGGCGATCCTTCAGCGTCGGCCAACTGATCGCCGAAGCACGGACGGATGCGCAGAAGGTCGAACTCTACACGGCCTCCCGCCTCGCGCTCGATGTCGATACGCCGGTGGAGCGCAGCTATCTGCAGGCGCTCGCGACGCGGCTGAAACTGCCGGACAATCTCGTGCGGCATATTGAATCGGCCGTGGAATCCGTCCGGGCGTGATCGGGTGGTCGCTTCGGCCGGCACCTCATCCGGCTCGGCCCTCCACCCCTCACCAAGTTCGCCCAACGGTTCGGCTTTGCCTCACCGGGCTCCCTATCCTCTCCCACCATGGGCGAGGATAGGGAACTGCGTCGGCCTCCCTGCAAATCATTGATGTTGGAGACTGGCGGAAGCGGTAATGCCACGCTCCCCCTTCGCCCCTTGTGGGAGAAGGTGGCCGAGCGAAGCTCGGTCGGATGAGGGGTATCAACCGAACAGGACGTGAATAAACCTGTACCCATTTATCTCCCAACCCATTCTTTCCGCTTGCTGTTCGAATTTTCTCCATCTGTCTCTCTCCACGCCTCCTGACCTTCCTCCATAATTGCCGTCAGTTCCTTCCATCGGGAACACCGATCATGACGGTGGTTTGGTGGGGAAGGACCGGTGCCTCCGGCGGTGGGTTGACGTGACCCGGGCTCAGAGGAGGCGGCTGCTGACCTTCTCAGGAGGGCGGCGGTCGAAAAGAGAGCCGGCGGGCGCGGTATGTTGCCGTGCCAGTCAATAGTATTGAGAGGCATGGCCTCGCGCCCGCTTCCCAGTTCTTCGACAATGGCCAGACCGGAAACGAGGCGTGGCGAGGATGAAGCATGTCCAATGACAAAGGACAGAGAGGCATATTATCGAAGCAACGGCTTTAACGGCAGGGCGTCTGCCCATCGTCGCCAGCACTCTTGCCAAATCCGCTTCGGATTGCATAAGTTGCGCGGGCGTTCCGGCCCTTGAGCGGCCGGGATGTCCGCGCGGCGTCGCCGCGCGACAGATCCTGGGCGGTAGTCGATGGCCGCCTCTGCGTTAAGGGTCGAGGGGAATCCGGGGCGCGGGTCTCTCCATCATGCCCACCATCACGGAAAACCGAAACGCCGGTCGCCATGACCGCGGTGTTCTGTTCCGGCATGGTCGGCATGAAAGGATGACAATGTTCAGGATTCTTCTTCTCGCGGGCGCCCTCATTGTGGCGCCGCTTTTCTCCGTGGCGCAGGCCGCGGAGCAGTACACGATCTTCGCAGCCGCCAGCATGAAGGACGCGCTCGACCAGGCGGCAAAGGATTTCGAGGCCGCCAGCGGCACCAAGATCGTGTTGTCCTTCGCATCGAGTTCGGTGCTGGCAAAGCAGATCGCGGCGGCCGCTCCGGCCGATGCCTTCGTTTCCGCCGACCTGCAATGGATGGACTATCTCGCCGAGCGCAAGCTCATCAAGCCGGACACGCGCCGGATCATCGCGCGCAACGATCTGGTGATCGCGGCGGCATCTGGGACACAATCGGTTACCGATCCCGAAGCCATGCTTTCGGGCGGGAAATTCGCCATGGGCGACCCGAAGGGCGTGCCCGCCGGCAAATACGGCAAGGCGGCGCTGGAATCGCTGAAACTCTGGGACAAGGTCCAAAAGAACGCCGTGTTCGGGGAGAATGTGCGTGTCGCGCTCGAATATGTGCGCAAGGGCGCCGTCGGCGCCGCGATCGTCTACGGGTCCGACCGTTTTGCCGCGCCGGAACTGGCAACGGCTTATACCTTCCCGGAAGACAGCCATAAGCCGATCGTCTATCCGGCGGCGGAAACGGTTAACGGCAATGACGGGGTGGTGAAGTTCCTCGACTTCCTGTCGAGCGAGGCGGGGCAGAAGAATTTCGTCGCCCACGGCTTCGCGCCAGCGAAGAAATAGGCAAGAACCTTGAGCGAGGCGGAAGCAACGGTCGTTATCCTGTCGGCGAAGGTCGCGTTCACCGCGATCGTCTTCGGCCTTGTTCCCGGTTTCGCGGTCGCGTGGCTTCTGGCGCGCGGCCGTTTCCGGGGAAAGACCCTGTTGCAGGCGCTGATCACGCTGCCGCTGGTGCTGCCGCCTGTCGTCACCGGCTATGGGCTCCTGCTTCTCTTCGGCACCAAAGGGCCGCTCGGAAGCTTTCTGGAAAACACCTTCGGCGTGGTTTTTGCCTTTCGCTGGACGGGGGCTGCGCTCGCCGCCGCCGTCATGGCATTCCCGCTCCTGGTGCGGCCGATCCAGCTTTCCATCGAGGCTGCCGATCCGGGCCTGGAGGATGCCGCGCGCACGCTCGGCGCTTCGCGGATCATGACCTTCCTGACCGTACTGTTGCCGCTCGCGCTGCCCGGCGTGATCGCCGGCGCGATCCTCGCCTTCGCGCGCGCCATCGGCGAGTTCGGCGCGACCATCACCTTCGTCGCCAACATCCCCGGTCAGACGCAGACCATGTCGCTTGCCATCTATTCGCTGCTGCAAAGCCCGACCGGCGACGCCGCCGCGCTCCGGCTCATCGTCATTTCGATTGTGCTCTCGTTACTCGCCATCGTCGCGTCGGAATGGTTTGCGCGCAGGCTTGCGAGGAGGCGCGGCTGATGGGCGTGCTGGAGGTTTCGGTTACCGGCGAGGCCGGCGATTTCTGGCTCGACGCCGGTTTCGAGGCGGGTTCGGGTATCACCGCCCTTTTCGGGCATTCGGGCGCCGGCAAGACGACGATCCTCAAGATGATCGCCGGCATGACACGGCCGAAGACGGGGCGGATCGTCGCCGGGGGCAGGGTGCTTTTCGACAACGAGGCCCGGATCGACCTTCCGCCGCAAGGCCGGCAGGTCGGTTTCGTCTTTCAGGACGGCCGGCTCTTCCCGCATCTTTCCGTGCGCCGCAACCTGACCTATGCGCGCTGGGCCGGTAAACGGCGCGCGACGCGGCCTTTCGGGGAAGTCGTGGCGCTGCTTGGGCTGGAAAGCCATCTCGACCGTTCGCCCGCGACGCTGTCGGGCGGCGAGCGGCAGCGCGTGGCGATCGGGCGGGCGCTTCTGTCGGACCCGGCGATCCTCTTGATGGACGAGCCGCTTTCCTCGCTCGACCAGGCGCGGCGGCTCGAGATCCTGCCCTATATCGAGGCGATCCGCGACGAGACGGCGATACCGATCGTCTATGTCAGTCACGAGATCGACGAGGTGGCGCGGCTCGCCGATACGGTGGTCGTGCTCGAACAGGGCCGGATGCTCGCGGCGGGGCCGGCGGCGGAAATCTTCGGGCGGCTCGATCTCGGCGATACGCTCGGACACCAGGAAGCCGGCGCGCTGATCGAGGGCGTCGTTGGCGCGGTCGAGCCGGAATATGGGGTGGCGCTGATCGACGCCGGTGGTGCGCGGCTGGAACTGGTGGGCGAAGGATTTTCGGCGGGCGAGGCGGTCCGGCTGCGCGTCCGCGCGCGCGACGTCGCCATCGCGCGGCAAGTTCAGGCCGGGCATTCCATCCGCAACCAGCTTCCCTGCGTCGTGGAGGAAATCGTCAAGGCCGACCCGGCCTTCGTCGAACTGGCGCTGAATCTCGGTTCGCAGAGGCTGAGGTCGCGCATTACCCGCAAATCCGCCGAGGAGATGGAGATAGCGCCGGGGCAGGAGGTGGTGGCGCTGCTGAAGGCGGTGTCGGTCGAAAGGCGGGTGGCGCGACATCGCCGGGAGAGGCCGCCGCAATAGTGTCGTGTTCCGCTTCATTTTCGGCATATCCTTTTTGGGCCGGGGACGATGCCGACCCGGTTTCGGAGTTTTCGCGCGTGGTCATCTTCCGCTTCCTGCTCGTGATCGCTGCCGTCCTGCTCCTGCCGGCCTGTTCGGCAGGCGGCCGCATCATGAACGCGCTCCAGCCCGACGAGGGCGTCTCCGTGGAGCGGGGCATGCCCTATGGCTCCCTGGCGCGGCAGAAATACGATCTCTACAGCCCGGCCAACGCCACGCCCGACGCGCCGGTCATCGTCTTCATCTATGGCGGGAGCTGGCACAGCGGCAGCCGCAAGGATTATGAATTTGTCGGCGAGGCGCTGGCGAGGGGCGGCTTCATCACCGCGATCGCGGACTACCGGCTTTATCCGGAGGTGATCTTCCCGGCGTTCGTGGAGGACGAGGCGAGGGCGGTTGCCGCCATTGCGAAACGGGTCGGTGCAAAGCATCCGCTGTTCATCATGGGGCATTCGGCGGGCGCGGAAATCGGCGCGCTGCTTGTGCTCGACCCGCATTACCTGAAAGCCGAAGGCGTCGATGTCTGCCGGCGCGTTTCGGGCTTCATCGGTCTTGCCGGTCCGTACGCCGCCTTGCCGCTGCACAGGAAGCGCTACCGGCGCATTTTCCCCGAGAATGTTCGCGCGGCGGCCATTCCGGTCAATTTCGCGGCCGGGAAACATCCGCCTTCGCTGCTGATCGCCGGGAAATCCGACCTTGTCGTCGATCCGGACAACACGGCCAATCTGGCCAAGGCGTTGAAGCGGGCAGGCAACCGCGTCGAGGTTTCCGACTATCGGCGCGTCGGGCACATGCTTCTGGTGGGCTCGCTGGCGAAGCCGCTTCATCAGTTTGCGCCGACGCTTCGGGAGATAAAGCGCTTCGTTGGGCGCGAAAGCCGGCTCGCCGCGCCTTTCTGTGGCCGGTGATTTTCACTCCATGCGCGGCAGGATGCGCTCGATGAGATTGCGGTATGTAGCGTCCGGATCGCCCGCGAGGCCCGGTTCATCCATGAATTTCATGCGGCCGGAAAGGGCCAGGTCGGCGATGCCGTGCACCATGGACCACGCCGCGGCGACGTCGAGCATCGCCGCCTTGTCGCCCTGAGCCGCGCTGCCGCGAACGGCGCTTACCCCCTGAATCAGTTGTCCGAGAGAATTCATGGCGACTTGCTGCAATTCGGGATCGTTGAAGTCCGGCCGTCCCGAGGCGAACATCAGGCGGAAGAGGGCCGGCTCGGAAATGGCGAAGTCGATGTAGCCCAGGCCGAGCGCGACCAGACGCTCCCGCGAATTGACCGGCGCGGCGGATTGCCTGGCCGTCATGGCGGTCGTGAAGCGGGTGAAGCCGACAGCCGCCAAAGCCGTCAGCAGCCCGTCGGCATCCTTGAAATGATGCGCGGGCGCGGCATGGGATACGCCCGCGCGCTTGGCGCAGCCGCGCAGGGTGAAGCCTTCCACGCCCTTCTCGGCGAGTTCCTCTTCAGCCGCGACAAGCAGCGCCTCGCGCAGATCGCCGTGGTGATAGCCGGCTTTCGATGTCTCGCCACCCTTCATGGCCGCCCTTTCCATCTGATCGACCCCGATCTTTGTATGAACTGTCATCTTGACGGTGTCAAATTCGATCTTGACATCGTCAAGGCCGGCTGGCAAATTACGATCCTGACAGTGTCAAGATTGGGTTCGGAAGGAGCGACCATGGATGCGGAAACGATCTTTCGGATTGTCAATTCGGTGGCGATCGCCGGCTGGCTTGCCCTGCTGGCCAGCCCGTTCATCCCGAGGGTTGCGCATTATGTTTCGGCGGTGGCGATCCCGCTTCTGCTTGCGGTTGTCTATAGCAGCCTGATCATGGCGTTCTGGTCGAGCGGTCAGGGGGGCTTCGACAGTTTGGAACATGTGGCGGAGCTTTTCGGAAACCCGAAACTGCTGCTTGCGGGCTGGATCCACTATCTCGCCTTCGATCTCTTCGTCGGTGCGTGGATCACCAGAAAAGCCTGCGAAAACGGCATTCCATTCTGGGCGGTGATCCCCTGCCTCGTTCTCACATTCTTCTTTGGCCCGGCCGGTTACCTGCTTTTCAACGCCATCGCCGCGGCGAAGTCGGCTCCTTCGTTGAAAGGAGCGGCATCATGAACACGCTCGCGAAATCGCTTCCGGTTCCCGTTTACACGCCTCCGGCCGTTCGCCTCGATCCTGTCTGGTGGCTTGGTGAACTTGGCCGGCGCGAACCGGTCCTCGCAGGCGTCGGTATCCTGATCGGTCTTGCCGCCATTCCGATGGCACTTGCCGGCGCGCTCGATCCGCGGTTCTTCAACGGCATCGACGTATGGATTAAGCCGGTCAAGTTCGCGACGGCGATATTCCTCTACATGCTGACACTCGCCTTTTTCGCCGGGTGGGTGAGCCGGGAAGACGGGGAGAAATGGTGGTTCAGCGCCGCCGTCCGGATCGTCGCGGCGGCGGCGCTGTTCGAGATCGTCTATATCTCGTTCCAGGCTTCGCTTGCCCAGGCCTCGCACTACAATCACGCCGACGTGCTGCATATCGCGCTCTACGCCATGATGGGCGTGGGCGCGACGCTGATGGTCGCCTTTTCGGGTCTCCTCGGCGTCCTTGTCCTACGGAACCGCACATTGAACGTGGCGCCCGCCATTCGCGATTCCGTCGTGATCGGTCTGACGCTCACTTTCGTTCTGACCATGATTGTCGCCGGGACGCTCAGTGCGTGGGGCAGCCACTGGATCGGCGGCGCCCATTCCGATGCCGGCGCCATGATCTTGACGGGCTGGTCGCGCGATGGCGGCGATCTGCGCGTCGCTCATCTTTTTGCGACGCACGCAATGCATTTCATCCCGATTTTCGGCGTTGCATCGGCCTATATTTTCGGCGCCCGCAATCGCCGGCCGGTATGGCTGTTTTCGGCGCTCTTCACGGGCTTCGTTGCATTCCTCTACTTCCAGGCGCTCGCCGGACAGCCATTCCTTCCCTTCATCGAATAGCTGGAGAAAGCGCGTTTCCTTGACGTTAACGATTGGTTAATCAACCTATCCTATCCTGATTCTCAGTCGGATCGGCTTTCCTCCTCCCAAGCGCGGTCCTGATCAGGGCGGTCACACTGGCCGCCCTTTTTCTGCGGCCCCGCTAGATGGGTATCATCCGCCTTGCCGAGCCACCCTCCATCTGGCATCTGAACCTCTTCGGGTCGAGGAGATGGTCATGTCGGATGGAAAATTCGCGGTCGTAACGGGCGCCGGGACCGGAGTGGGCAAGGCTACGGCCGCAACGCTTGTCGCCAATGGCTGGACGGTGGCGTTCGTCGGCAGGCGCCGCGGTCCGCTGGATGCCGCCGTGACTGCCACCGGCACGCCGGAACGGGCCGTAGCCATTCCGTGCGATATTTCCGACGCCCCGCACGTGGATGATCTCTTTGCCGAGGTGAAGGAACGCTTCGGCCGGATCGATCTTCTCTTCAACAATGCCGGGATGAGCTACAAATCGACCACGATCGACGAGATCCCGGTCGAGGTCTGGAACGATGTCGTGAGCGTCAATCTCACCGGGTCGTTCCTCTGCGCCCGCGCCGCCTTCGGCATGATGCGGCATCAGTCGCCGATAGGCGGCCGCATCGTCAACAACGGTTCGGTTTCGGCCTACACGCCACGGCCGGGCTCGGTCCCCTATACGGCCACCAAGCACGCGATCACCGGGCTCACCAAGACGCTAGCGCTCGACGGCCGCCCCTTCGATATCGCCTGCGGCCAGATCGATATCGGCAATGCGTTGACCGAAATGGCCGCCCCCATGACCAAGGGCGTGCCGCAGGCGAACGGCACGATCGCCGCCGAGGCGACGATGGATGTCCAGCGCGTCGCCGACGCCGTGCTGCACATGGCGGGCCTGCCGCTCGACGCCAACGTGCTGTTCATGACGGTGATGGCGACCAAGATGCCTTATGTGGGCCGGGGATAGCGGAGCGCTTGCAAGGGAAAAACTATCTGACTAAAGTCAGGTAATGAACGATGATCAGATCGAACAGGTTCGCCGTTTCAACCGGCTGGTGACGCGTCGCATAGGGGCGCTCGGCGACGATTATCTGTCGCGCGGGCGGCCGCTCGGCGAGGCGCGGCTCATCTTCGAGATCGGCGCGGCCGGCGGAATGGACCTCGGCAGGCTGAGAAGCATGCTCGGGCTCGATTCCGGCTATATGAGCCGGCTCCTGCGTTCGCTGGAAGCCCAGGAGATGATCGAGGTCCGCCGCAAGCCGGGCGATGGGCGGGCGCGGGAA
>JAKDNM010000075.1 GCA_030456445.1 Hyphomicrobiales bacterium | reverse complement strand
CCGGCGCACTTCCGTCTTGCCGACTTCGCCGTCGCCGCCGCCTTCGATGCCCTCGGGCGGGCGGTTGCGGTGCGAGGACAGGATGGCGCATTCCATCTTCTCCAGGAAGCGGACGGTGCGGCGCGTGCCGTCGCCGGCGTGCCACTTGCCCTTGCCGCCGGAGCCCTCGCGGATATGGAAATCCTCCAAGAGCACCGGGAAGCGCAGTTCCAGGATCTCCGGGTCGGTCAGGCGCGAATTGGTCATGTGGGTATGGACGCCCGACGTTCCGTTGAAGCCGTGCCCGTTGTTCATCCGGCCGGCCGGCGAGCCTGAACAGATCGTCTCGTAATACTGATATTTGTCGTTGCCATAGGTGAGGTTGTTCATCGTGCCTTGCGCGTTCGCCAGCGCGCGCATGGCGCCGAACATGGCGTTGGTGACATGCTGCGAGGTCTCGACATTGCCCGCCACGACCGCAGCCGGATAGGCGGGGCGCAGCATGCAGCCATCGGGGATGATGATGTTTATGGGCCTCAGGCACCCCGCGTTCATCGGGATATTGCCCTCGACCATGACGCGAAAGGCATAGAGGACGGCGGCCCGCGCCACCGGCTCCGGCGCGTTGAAATTGTTCTTCATCACCGGCGAGGTGCCGGTGAAATCGACGGTCGCCTCGCGCTTTTCGCGGTCGACGGTGATCTTCACCTTGATTACCTGTCCGGTGTCGGTCGCGTATTCGTATTCCGAACGGTCCGGCAGCCGCTCCAGAACGCGGCGCACGCTTTCCGCCGCGTTGTCCTGTACGTGGCCCATATAGGCCTCCACCACGTCCAGCCCGAAATGCGCGACCATTTTCCTGAGTTCGGCCACGCCCTTCTCGTCGGCCGCGATCTGCGCCTTGAGGTCGGCGATGTTCTGGACCGGATTGCGGGCGGGGTAGGGGTGGTCGGTGAGAAGGTCGTGCAGTTCCTTCTCGCGGAAGCGGCCGCGCTCGACGAGACGGAAATTGTCGATCAGCACGCCTTCCTCGTCCACCGTGGTGGCAAGCGGCGTCATCGAGCCCGGCGCCGTGCCGCCGACATCGGCGTGGTGCCCGCGCGAGGCCGTATAGAAGAGAATGTCCTTACCCTTTTCATCGAAGACCGGCGTCACCACCGTGATGTCGGGCAAATGCGTGCCGCCATTATAGGGCGCATTCAGCGCGAAGACGTCGCCGGGATGGATGTCGCCTTCGTTGAGCTTGATGATGGCCTCGACCGAGCGGTCCATGGAGCCCAGATGGACGGGCATGTGCGGGGCGTTGGCGACGAGCGCGCCATTGCGGTCGAAGACGGCGCAGGAGAAGTCGAGCCGCTCCTTGATGTTGACCGAATAGGCGGTGTTCTGCAGCGTCACGCCCATCTGCTCGGCGATCGACATGAAGAGGTTGTTGAAGACCTCCAGCATGACCGGGTCGGCTTCCGTGCCGAGCGCCGCCTGCCGCCGCTTCTTCTCGACGCGGCGCAGCAGCACATGGTCCTTGGCGGTGATCTCGGCCTGCCAGCCGGGTTCGACCACGATCGTCTGGTGGCCCTCGATGATGAGCGCCGGGCCGGCGATGCGGTTGCCGGTGGAAAGGTCGGCGCGGCGGAAGATGCCGGCCTCGTGGTGCTCGCCTTCGGTGAAGAGCGTACGTTTATCGGTCGCCTTCGGTTCCGTGCCGCCGGCGGGCCGGTCGCTTTCGTCGCGGCCATGCTCGCGGCCATCGGTGCCTTCGACGCCGACGGCCTCGACCACCATCGGCTTGTCGTCATAGATGAAGCCGAACTGCGCCTTGTGCGCCGCTTCGAAGGCTTTTTTCGCTTCCGAAATCGAGCCGTGGTCGAAACCGACCGGCAAGGATGTGTCGGTGCCGTCGTAACGGATATGGAGGACGGCATGCTCCGCCACGTCCGCCTTGTCGATGCCCTGGCCGGAAAGTTCGGCAAGCACCTGACCGCCGAGGTCGGCGATCATTTCCCCGATGGCCGGGAGGGACGCTTCGGCAAGCGGATTCAACAGCGCCTGCTGGCGTGAGGCCGAGACGACCGCAAGCCCGATGCCGTAGGCGGAAAGCAGGCCGGAGAAGGGGTGGATCAGCACCGTTTCCATGCCGAGCGCATCGGCCACCAGACAGGCATGCTGGCCGCCCGCGCCGCCGAAGCAATTGAGGAGATAGCCCGTCACGTCGTAGCCGCGCTGCACCGAGATCTTCTTGATGGCGTTGGCCATGTTTTCGACGGCGATGGTGATGAAGCCTTCGGCCACCGCTTCCGGCGAGCGCCCGTCGCCGATTTCATCGGCCAGAACGCGGAACTTTTCCTCCACGACGCTGCGATCGAGCGGCTGGTCCTGGTTCGGGCCGAAGATCGGCGGGAAGAAGTCGGGCTGCAATTTGCCGAGCATCAGGTTTGCGTCGGTTACGGCGAGCGGCCCGCCGCGCCGGTAGCAGGCGGGACCGGGATTGGCGCCGGCCGAATCCGGCCCGGCCTGGAAGCGTCCGTCCTCGTAATGCAGGATCGAGCCGCCGCCGGCAGCGACCGTATGGATGCGCATCATCGGCGCGCGCACGCGCACGCCTGCGACTTCGGTATCGAAGGCGCGCTCATATTCGCCGTCATAATGGGCGACATCGGTCGAGGTGCCGCCCATGTCGAAGCCGATCACCTGGCTGAAGCCGGCGAGCCCTGCTGTCTCGGCCATGCCGACCACACCGCCCGCCGGACCGGACAGGAGCGCGTCCTTGCCCTGGAACATGTCGGCGGCGGTCAGCCCGCCCGACGACATCATGAACATCAGTCTTGGGCTCACGGCCGTGCGCTCGCTTCGCTCGCTGGCCGACTCCTTTTCGTTTTGCGCGCCTTTGGCGTCGCGGCGAAGGGCGGCCTGACCGGCCGGCGTCCGGTCGCGCGCTTGGCCTGCGGCCGATACCGCGACGGCACCCAATTCCTCTGCTACGCGCTGCACGTATCTCGACAGGATCGGCGACAGATAGGCGTCGACCACGGTGGTGTCGCCTCGGCCGACCAGCTTGATCAGCGGCGATGTCTTGTGGCTGACGGAAATTTGCGCGAAGCCGATTTCCTTGCATAAAAGCTCGGCCTCGACCTCATGGTCGGCGAATTTCCACGCATGCATGAAGACGATAGCCACCGCCTCGATGCCGTCGCGCTTTGCCGCTTCGATTGCCGCGCGGGCGCTTTCAAGGTCGAGCGGCTTTTCAACGGTTCCGTCGGCGCGCACGCGCTCGTCGATCTCGATGACGCGCTCGTAAAGCTGTTCGGGAAGGACGATCTCCTTGGCGAAGATGTCGGGCCGTGCCTGATAGGCGATCTTCAGCGCATCGCGGAAGCCGCGCGTGATGATGAGCGCGACGCGGTCGCCCTTGCGCTCCAGAAGCGCGTTGGTGGCGACCGTCGTGCCCATCTTGATATCGCGTATCCGTCCTGAAGGGATCGGCTCGCCGGCGGCGACGCCGAGCAGGTCGCGGATGCCCTGGATGGCGGCGTCGCGATAGGCTTCCGGATTTTCGGAAAGAAGCTTGCGCGGATGGAGCCCGCCTTCGGGATCGCAGCCGATCACATCGGTGAAGGTGCCGCCCCGGTCGATCCAGAAATCCCAGCGTCCGCCCATCCATCCGCTCCGTTCAACACTATTCGATCCGGGCTCCTGTAAGGCGGAAACCCTTCGCGGGCAACGTCGAAGTCGGCCGAGGCCTCCGCGCGTGGAGGCGGCTGTAACATGCGGTAACCCAATGTGACGAAACGAAAATACGGCGCGTTCATTGTTCCGGTGACGCTCGGGGGTGACCGGGCGAGCTTCGAAAGGAGAAGGCAATGAAAAAGTTCATTCTCGCGTCCGTTTCGGCGATCGCTTTGCTGGGCCTCGCGGCATGCAACGACAATGGCGGCACGGACAACCAGACGACGCAGAGCACCACACCGCCTGCGACGACTGCCCCGACCACGCCTCCGGCCGACAATTCCATGAAGCCGGCTCCCACTACGCCGACGGCTCCGTCGGATAGTTCCGGCTCTTCGACCGGTGGCGCTACGGGCGGTTCCACGGCCCCGGCGCAGTAAGCCGCCTCCAGGCATGATTATGGGAAAAGGCCGGTTCGCCGGCCTTTTTCTTTGCATAGAGTCTTTTTCTCCGCACGGAGATTGGTGAAACGAGTTGGGGGACCGCCCTGAACCCAGGGATGCCGCGCGCCAATTCGTCGTAGCCCCGCAGGCGCTGTTTCAATCGGCCTCAACTCGTTCTAGAACGCGCCGATGTCGATCTGGACTCGCATAGGCGATATCGTTTCGCGCATATCGGGAACCGCTCTCTCCAACGCGCTGGAGATGGTGCGCACGCTGTTTGCCGGCGATCCCGAATTGCGGCGCCGCGTGGCGTTTTCGGTTGCCATGATCGCGCTTTCGGCGAAGATGGCGAAGGCCGACGGCATCGTAACCCAAAATGAGATCCGCGCATTCCGGCAGATTTTCCTTGTGCCGGAGAACGAGGCCCGCAACGTCGCCCGTCTCTACGACATCGCCAAGCAGGATATCGCCGGCTACGAGACCTATGCCGAGCGGCTGGCCGCCATGTGCGGGTCAGGCTATCCGAATTGCGCGATGCTCGAAGATATCCTCGACGGGCTTTTCCACATCGCCAAGGCCGATGGCATGGTGCATGAGCGGGAAGTCGCCTTTTTGCGGCGTATTTCCGAAATATTCGAGATTAGCCCCGATCATTTCGAAAGCATCCTCGCGCGCCATGCCGATGTCGGGGAGGCGGACCCCTACAAGGTACTGGGCGTCGGCCGCGACCAGAGTTTCGAGGAAATCCGCAAACATTACCGGCTGCTTGTTCGCGAGAACCACCCCGACCGCGCAATCGCGCGCGGCCTGCCGGAAGAGTTCGTCGCAATCGCTTCCAACCGTGTCGCCGCGCTCAACACGGCTTACGAGACGATCGAGAGGGGACAGCGGCGCCGATGAGCGGGTTCCAGCCGGATCATGGGGGCGCGGAAGTGCGGGTTTCGCCGAATTTAGGCCCTCGACGCGACGGAAAGCGCGCCGACGCGATCATCTTGCACTACACCGGCATGGAAACCGGCGAGGCCGCGGAAGCCTGGCTGTGCAATCCCGAAAGCGAGGTTTCATCGCACTATATCGTTCATGAGGACGGGCTGATCGTGCAGATGGTGCGCGAGGCCGACCGGGCATGGCATGCCGGAGCGGGTTCATGGCACGGCGAGACCGACATGAATTCGCGCTCGGTCGGTATCGAGATCGTCAATCGGGGCCATTTCCTTGGATATAACGACTTTGGTGACAGCCAGGTCGACGCGGTCATCGGCCTTTGCCGGGGCATTTCCCTGCGTCATGGCGTGCCGCCGGAGCGGGTCCTGGCGCATTCCGATATCGCGCCGGCGCGCAAGGCCGATCCGGGCGAAAAATTCCCGTGGGGTCGCCTTGCCGCTTCGGGCATCGGCCATTTCGTCGAGCCCGTCCCGGTCCGCGAAGGGTGCGTTGTGATGCAGGGCAGCGTCGGCGAAGCCGTGGAAAGGCTGCAGTCGATGCTGGCGCTTTATGGCTACGGCGTGGAAATCAACGGAGCTTTCGACGACATGACGCGATTGGTGGTGATGGCGTTCCAGCGTCATTTCCGGCCGGGGCTCGTGGACGGAATTGCCGATGAATCGACGATCGAGACCCTGCACGCGCTGCTTGAGGCGCTTGTGACGGAGGCGGTCTAACAGAACGGTCATACACGCTATTTGTGTGCTGGACGGCGCTATCGGAAGCCGGCGGGATTGAAATTCGGCCCGCGAACGTCTTTATACGGCCTGCCAGTCGGCCGGGCGGCCGCTCCGCTCAGGCGGGGAGGAAAGTCCGGGCTCCATGGAAACACGGTGCCGGCTAACAGCCGGCGGGGGAAACCTCAGGGAAAGTGCCACAGAGAGCAGACCGCCCCGCCTGTAAATCGGCCCCTTTGCGGGGCAGGCCGCGACAGACGGGCCGATTTACCGGCGGGGTAAGGGTGAAAGGGTGGGGTAAGAGCCCACCGCGCGCCTGGCGACAGGGGCGGCACGGCAAACCCCACCGGGAGCAAGACCGAATAGGGATGGCGCGAAGGGCAACCTTCAGGGCTGTTTCCGGCCCGGCCATCCGGGTTGGTTGCACGAGGCGGATGGCAACATCCGTCCCAGATGAATGGCCGCCACGTTCCGCAGTCGCGAGATTGCGGGGCCATACAGAACCCGGCTTACAGGCCGGCTGGCAATTTTCCTGTTCAGGCAATGCCTGAAAGGCAGTGCTTATGCTTGCGAGCGGTAGGATTTGATCCTACTTTCCGGATGGGGATACGATCCAGACAGGAGGTTCTCATGTCGACGGTGGATAAAAGAAGCGTCACGCTTTCGCCGGAACTCGCCGCCGAGGTGGATGAGGCGGTCGCCGCGGGTGAATATGCTTCCGCAAGCGAGGTCGTCCGCGACGCGCTGCGCCAGTGGAAGGAGCGGCGAGACCTGTTCGGCTACACGCTGGAGGAACTGCGCGCGCTTGTGCAGAAGGGCATCGACAGCGGGCCGGGACGATATGGCTCGATGGCGGAGATCAAGACCGAGGCACGTCGCAGGGTTGCCCAGGCGAAGCGTTCAGCATGATAATGCCGATCGTCCTGCGAAGCGCGCAGGCCGAAGAGGATCCTATCGGAATCTGGTCTTATGTCGCGCGGGAGAATCCAGCCGCGGCGGACCGATTGCTTGATAGAATTGAGCAGCGGTGGGAGCTTACCGCGACCCAACCGCGTATTGGCATTGCGCGCGATGACATCGGAACAGATATCCGAAGTATCGTTATAGGCGAATATCTCACATTCTATCGCGCAATCGCAGATGGAATTGAGGTGATGCGGATCCTGCACGGTCGACGTGAGATACAGCAAGCCTATTTCGACTTCTAGCCCACATTATGCACGCCAAACGAGCGAGATGCTCTCGCTCGTTGACGACTATGCCGGCACCGTCTCCTCAGGCGGCTGGCAATTTTTTTCTCCGCGGCCTCACCTGTGTGGGCGGCGGCAATCCTTCGTGCCCGGACGGCAATCCTTGTAGTGACCGCTCGTCCGGTCCCGGTGCTTGTTGTAGTGCCGGTCCCTGTCGTTCGAGCGATGGCTGCTGTCGTTCCGGCTCTGGCGAACGTTTTTCGCGCGATAGCTGTCACGGTCGCGACGGTGGTCGACATGTCGCGTGTGTGTTTGGTAGGCGGCTGGCCTGTAGTCCGAGCGGTAATGGCCGCCTTCGCTGACGCAGCCGGATATGGCGGCCCCGATCAATCCTACCGAGGCAACCATCATAATCAATTTCAGCCGCATCCATGGCTCCTTTTCGGACTGGAATCAGTTCTGTCGTCGCGACGTAGGTAGCGTCCTGTCCAAGGAAGGCAACCCGCGCGCGAAATGTGCCGTAGCCCAATCTCCGAGCGCCCCCTGAAGCGCTTCCCACAAGTCCTGCGCCGGGTGCGTGCGACACGCCCGGCTTTGAGTGGTCGCACGCGATCATAAACGGATCATTAGGCTTAATGACCGATAAATGTGCGAACCGGCCGAAATCCCGGGCGTTGAAAGCGCCGGGGCAGGCGCAGCCGGAGTTGTTCCCGTTGACGCCCATATTAGCCCATGTTACCCCATTCAGTCAGTCAACCGATCGTTTCCGCAGAGGGTAGAGCGTGCAGGGGCCGGGCCGTCCGCGCCGCCGTTCGCTTCCGTTCGCCTGCCGGAAACGCGAAATCTGAAATTGGAGAGCCGATTTGCGGCGGATCATGGACGGAGATCGTGGCCGGGGCGGGTACTGCCTGTGATGGATCGTTTTCTCTCCAGCGCCGTGAACCGCATCGACGCCAAGGGACGTGTCTCCGTGCCGGCGCATTTTCGTACGGTGCTCCAGAAGCGCGGCTATCAGGATCTCTATGCGCTGAGGACGCTGGATGCGCCCTCGATGGATGTCGGCGGACCCGATCTTCTCGACCGCTACGAGGCGAGGATCGCGGCGGAGGACCCGCTTACCGGTGCGGCGGACGACATTTCCTTCTTCTGCCATGGCGACGGCACCTTCCTGAAACTCGATCAGGACGGGCGCATCGTTGTGACGGATTTCATCCGCGAGCATACCGGGATCGGGCCGGAAGCGGCTTTCCTCGGCCGCGGCAATTTCTTCCAGATCTGGGAGCCGGAACGGTTGCGTGCGCATGGCGCGGCGGTTCGCGCGCGGCTGACCCGGCTTCGGCAATCGGCCGCCAGGGCATGGCAGGCTGGAGAATCGGAATGACGGCAGGCCCCGGCGGCACGTCAGACGCCGGTGGCGGACCGGCCCGCCACATTCCGGTTCTCCTTTCCGAGGTCCTCGAAATGCTCCAGCCGGCTGCCGGCAAGGTGGTCGTCGACGGAACCTTCGGCGCCGGCGGCTATACCCGCGCGCTCCTCGATGCGGGCGCCGATGTCGTCGCCATCGATCGCGATCCGGACGCCGTCGCCGCCGGACGGACGCTGGAAGCGGCCTTAGGCGGACGGTTGCGGCTGGTCGAGGCTCCATTTTCCCGGCTTGACGAATGCGCGGGCGGCACGGTGGACGGCGTCGTGCTCGACATCGGCGTTTCCTCCATGCAGTTGGACGAGGCGGTGCGCGGCTTTTCCTTCCGCCATGACGGGCCGCTCGACATGCGCATGGCGCAGGCCGGGCTCACCGCCGCCGATGTAGTGAACAATTTCAAGGCCGGCGATCTCACGCGAATATTCGGTATTCTGGGCGAGGAGCGTCATGCCGGCCGCATCGCCCGTATGATCGAAAGGCGGCGGGTCGACCGGCCTTTTACGACGACCCGCGATCTCGCTCAGGCTATCGAAGCGGCGATCGGCAACAATCCGAAGGAAAAAATCCATCCGGCGACGCGCGTCTTCCAGGCGCTCAGGATTTTCGTGAACGACGAACTGGGCGAACTGGCGGCCGCGCTTTTCGCCGCCGAGCGCGTCCTGAAGCCCGGCGGTCGTCTTGCCATCGTCTCCTTCCATTCGCTGGAGGACCGCATCGTCAAGCGCTTCCTTGCCGACCGTTCGGCGGCGGCCGCGGTGTCCCGTCACCTGCCGGCACAGACGGCCGCGCCGGCGACCTTCGACAAGCCGGCCCGCGTCGTCACGGCCTGCGAGGAGGAGATTGCGCAAAACCCGCGCGCGCGGTCGGCCAAATTGCGCGGCGCCGTCCGCACGGCCGAGCCGGCGCGCGCCGCCGATCCATCCATTTTTGCATTGCCGAGGCTGCCTGAGCCCCGGCTCGCGGCAGAGAGGTAGAGTACCCCGTGTTTCGTACCACAGATGCCGTTCTCATCGCCGTCATGGTCGCCGCCGCCGCCTACACCTATCAGGTCAAGCGCGGGGCGGAGGACCAACTCGACGCCATCAACCGGATGAAAACCCAGATCAGGCTCGAAGGAGAGACGATCGATCTCCTCAAGGCCGATTGGGCGCTCCTGTCGCGGCCGGGCCGGCTGCAGAAGCTCGTCGAGGTTTATCAGGACCAGTTGCAGTTGAAGCCGGTTCAGGCCGACCAGATCGCCACGCTTGACGAGTTGCCGATGCGGCCGCAAAGCCCGCCTGACGGCGGCGTGACGGTGGCGCGCAACGGGACCGATGGGATCGTGACCAGCGGGGTGAAGCCATGATCGGCTGGCTGAAGCGGGGCCGGAACAAGACGGCCAAAGACGGGGATGCGCCGATCGTGATGGAAGGCGCGCGCAAATCCGGCGGCGGGCGCACGAAGAACCGGATCGTTATGACGATGTCGGTCTTCTTCGCCATCTATGCGGTGATGGCGGGGCGGCTCGTCTATTACGGCACCCATCAGCCGGAGGACAACGGTCCGCCGGCGGGACGCCCGACGGCCGCGCGGCCCGATATCGTCGACCGCAACGGCGAGGTGCTTGCGACCGACATCAAGACCGCCTCGCTTTACGCCGAACCGCGCCGCATCGTCGATATCGACGAGGCGATCGATAAACTCGCCACCGTGCTGCCGGATATCGATTACGAGCAGGTCTATAACAGGCTGAACAGCAAGGCCGGCTTCGTCTGGCTGAGGCGCCAACTCACGCCGAAGCAGGAGGCCGACATCCTCCAGCTTGGCATTCCCGGCATCGGCTTCCGCTCGGAAAAGCGCCGCTTCTATCCGGCCGGCTCCACGGTCGCCCATGTCGTCGGCCTCGTGAATGTCGACAACAAGGGCATCGCCGGCATGGAGAAGTGGGTCGACGATCAGGGCCTGGCGGTGCTGCAGCAGACGGGTCTCGCCACCGCCAACGACCTCAAGCCCGTCAAGCTGTCGATCGATTTGCGCATCCAGCATGTCATCCACGACGAGATCACCCAGGCGATGGAGCGGTACCGTTCCATCGCGGCGGGCGCCGTCGTCCTCAATGCCAAGACCGGCGAGATCCTCGGCATGGCCTCGGTGCCGGATTTCGATCCGAACAACCCCTATAACGCCAACGAGAAAGACCGGCTGAACCGCATGTCGGGCGGCGTCTACGAGATGGGTTCGACCTTCAAGACGTTTACCACGGCCATGGCGCTCGATTCCGGCCGGGTGAAGATCACCGACAAGTTCGACGCCTCGCACCCCCTCCATTATGGCCGCTACACCATCCACGATTACCACGCCAAGGGCCGGGTGCTGAGCGTGCCGGAAATCTTCATCTATTCCTCCAATATCGGCACCGCGAAGGAAGCCGAGAAGATCAGCATTCCCGAGCACAAGGCCTTCCTGACAAAGCTCGGATTGCTCACCAAGATGCCGCTCGAGTTGCCGGAGGTCGCGACCCCGCTTTCGCCCGACAAGTGGACGCCGCTCAACCAGATCACCATCGCCTTCGGCCACGGCGTGGCGACGACGCCGCTGCAGACGGCGGTCGCGGGCTCCGCGGTCATGAATGGGGGCTTCTATATCCCGCCGACACTTTTGCCGCGCACCGAGGCACAGGCCGAGGCCGTCGAGCATCGCGTATTGCGGGCGCAGACCAGCGCGGAAATGCGCTATCTCATGCGGCTAAACGTGGAAAAGGGCTCGGGCCGCCAGGCCGCCGTGCCGGGGTTCCTCGTCGGCGGCAAGACCGGCACGGCCGACAAGGTCGTCAACGGCCGCTATGCCCACAACAAGAATTTCGACGCCTTCCTCGCGGCGTTCCCGATCGACGATCCGCAATATGTGGTGCTGGTCATCCTCGACGAGCCGAAGCCCTATGGCGGCTGGCCGGCGACGGCTGGCGCGAACTGCGCGCCGACCGCCGGCGCCATCATCCGCCGTATCGCGCCGATGCTCGGAGTGGAGCCCGAATTCGGCCACGATACTCAGGCCTTGCTCGTGTCTTATCACTGATTCCGGAAGCTTAGGGGATGGCCCAAGGGGACCGCCGGAACGATTGGAGTGTGATGAAGCTGAGGGACTTTGCCGGCATCCTGCCTCTGGGCGGGGACGCATCCGGCGACCTTGAGATAAGCGGGCTCGGCTCCGATTCGCGCGCCATTGCCGCCGGCGATCTTTTCTTCGCGCTTGCCGGCAGCAAGGCGGACGGCGCGTCTTATGCCGCCGAGGCGGCACGACGCGGCGCGGTCGCGATTGTCGCCGGCCGGGATGCATCCGTGGGCGCGCTTTCCGCTCCCGTCATCGCAGTCGACGATCCGAGGCTTGCGCTCGCCCTTTCGGCGGCCCGCTTTTTCGGCGCGCAGCCGGCGATGATGGTCGCCGTCACCGGCACCAGCGGCAAGACCTCCGTCGCGTCCTTCACGCGACAGATATGGGAGCAGGACGGCAAGGCGGCGGCCAGCATCGGCACGACCGGCGTCACCGCGCCCGGCCGCGAGGAATACGGCTCGCTGACGACACCGGACCCGGTGGCGCTTCACCGGCTGTTGAAGGAACTCGCAGACGCCGGCGTCACCCACGCGGCGATGGAAGCATCGAGCCACGGGCTCGACCAGCGGCGTCTCGACGGCGTCAGGCTGTCCGCCGGCGCCTTCACCAATCTCGGCCGCGACCACATGGATTATCATCCGACCATGGAGGATTATCACAAGGCCAAGATGCGGCTCTTCGAGGCGCTGTTGCCGAAGGGTGCCCCCGCCGTGATCTTCGCCGACGATCCATGGTCGGAGCCGACGGAAAGCGCGGCACGGCATGCCGGGCTCGACGTGCTGACAGTCGGCCGCAAGGGCACGTTCCTCGCGCTGAAGCGGGTCGAACACGAGCGCTACCGCCAGCGCGCCGAGATTGAGTCCGATGGCGTCCTTCATGAGATCGACCTGCCGCTGGCCGGCGATTTCCAGATTTACAACGCCCTGGTCGCGGCCGGCCTCGCGATCGCGACCGGCACGAAGGCCGCAACCGCGCTCGGCGCGCTTGAACATCTGAAGGGCGCTTCCGGGCGGCTGGAGCTCGTCGGCACCGCCGCCTCCGGCGCGCCCGTCTATGTCGATTACGCGCACAAGCCCGACGCGCTGGAAAATGTGCTGGCGGCGGTCCGGCCCTTCACCACCGGGCGCGTGGCCGTGGTCTTCGGCTGCGGCGGCGACCGCGATCGCGGCAAGCGCCCGATCATGGGCGAGATCGCTTCCCGCCTCGCAGACGTTGTGATCGTCACCGACGACAATCCGCGTTCCGAGGAGCCGGCGTCGATCCGCGCCGCGATCCTTGCCGCCGCGCCCGGCGCAATCGAGATCGGCGACCGCCGCGAGGCGATCCGCACGGCCATTGATTTGCTCAAGGCCGGCGACACGCTCATCGTCGCCGGCAAGGGCCACGAGGAAGGCCAGACCATCGCCGGGCGCACCTTGCCTTTTTCGGATCATGAGGAGGTCCGGCTGGCCTTGAGGGGTGCGGCCGCATGAGCGACCTTTGGACCTCCCAAGCCATGGCCGAGGCGATGGACGGCCGCCCGTACGGCCGGCTGCCGGAGGGCGTTCCCGGCATTTCCATCGATACGCGCACGCTCCAGCGCGGCGAGGCCTTTTTCGCGATCAGGGGCGAACGGCTTGACGGCCACGACTTCGCCACCGCCGCGCATGTCGCGGGCGCCGGGCTTCTGGTGGTGGCGGAAGAGAAGCTGCCGGCGCTCGGGCGCTTGAGCATTCCCATGATCGTGGTGGCGGACGTGCTGGCGGCGCTGGAGAAGCTCGGCGCGGCGGCGCGCGCCCGCTCGGCAGCGAAGATCATCGCGGTCACCGGTTCCGCCGGCAAGACGACGACGAAGGAGGCGCTGCGCCACGCGCTGTCGGCCACCGGCAAGGTCCATGCCTCCGACAAATCCTTCAACAATCATTGGGGCGTGCCGCTGACGCTCGCGCGCATGCCGGCCGATTGCGATTATGCGGTCTTCGAGATCGGCATGAACCATCCGGGCGAAATCCGGCCGCTCAGCAAACTGGTGCGCCCGCATATCGCTATCGTCACGCTGATCGCCGCCGCCCATCTCGGCCATTTCAAGAACCTCACCGAAATCGCCCATGCCAAGGCGGAGATATTCGAGGGGATCGTGCCCGGCGGCAGCGCGCTCATCAACCGCGACGACGCCCACTTCGCGCTCCTCCAGAAGCTTGCGCGAAAAGCAGGCATCAAGAAAATCAGGGGCTTCGGCGAAAATCCTCGTTCGGACTATCGGCTTGAAAGCTGCGAACTCGGCGCGACTTCCTCGCGTATCACCGCCAGCATCGCCGGCCACCGGATAGAGGCGGAGATCGGCGTTCCGGGACGCCACATCGTGCAGAACGTGCTGGCCGTGCTGGGCGCGGCGCATCTGGCCGGGGCCGATCTGGACAAGGCCGCTGGCGCGCTTGCCGGCCTGTCGGCGGAGCGCGGGCGCGGCATGCGCCATCGGCTGAAGCATCCTGACGGCGAGATCACGCTGATCGACGAAAGCTATAACGCCAACCCGGCCTCCATGCAGGCGGCGATCCGACTGCTCGACGCGGCCGAGGTGAAAGGCAAGGGGCGGCGCATCGCGGTGCTCGGCGACATGCTGGAACTTGGCGCGCATTCGGTGAAGCTGCATGCGGAACTGGCCGAAATAATCGCCGGCACGCGAACCGACATCGTGCTTCTCGCCGGCAAGGAGATGAAGGCGCTGGCCGACAGCCTGCCGAAAGGGACGAAGAAGGAATACCGCGACAACGTCGAGGAAATCATTCCTCTGGTTCTGGAGACGGTCCGTCCCGGCGATGCCGTCATGGTCAAATCGTCGAACGGGGTCGGGTTCTCCCGGCTGGTCGACGCGCTGGTGCGGCGCTATCCGGCCGCGGGTCCGGAATGACGGCGCCTGTTTAACCGGGGGATTGGGGATTTAATGCTTACCTTACTCGTTGATCTTGCCGACAAGGTCTCGTTTTTCAACGTCTTTCGCTACATCACCTTCCGCACGGGCGGGGCGCTGATCACGGCTGCCCTGATCGTCTTCATATTTGGGCCGATGATGATCGCTTCGCTGCGCATGCGGCAGGGCCGGGGCCAGCCGATCCGTGCCGACGGCCCGCAGACGCATTTCAAGAAGGCGGGCACGCCCACCATGGGCGGCCTGATGATGCTGGCGGGCATCGTCGTATCGTCGCTTCTGTGGGCCAACATCACCAGCGTCTATGTCTGGACGGTACTTCTGGTGACGATCGCTTTCGGCCTGATCGGGCTCTATGACGACTATTTGAAAGTCACCAAGCAGTCGCATCTCGGCTTTTCCGGGCGGGCGCGGCTCGCCATAGAGTTCGTGGTCGCCTGCATCGCCGCCTGGTTTATCATGCGCGAGGGGCAGCCGCCCTTTTCCTCCTCGCTCACATTCCCCTTCTTCAAGGAATGGATCGTCAATCTCGGCTGGTTCTTCATCCCCTTCGGCGCTTTCGTGATGGTGGCGGGCGGTAACGCCGTCAACCTGACCGACGGGCTGGACGGGCTGGCAATCGTGCCGGTCATGATCGCGGCGGCATCCTTCGGGGTCATCGCCTATCTTTCGGGTAACGCGGTCTTCGCCGAGTATCTGCAGATCCATTTCGTGCCGGGCACGGGCGAACTGGCCGTCATCTTAGGCTCCGTCATCGGCGCGGGGCTCGGCTTCCTCTGGTTCAACGCGCCGCCGGCGGCGATCTTCATGGGCGACACAGGCTCGCTGGCCCTTGGCGGCCTGATCGGCACGGTCGCCGTCGCGGTCAAGCACGAGATCGTGCTTGCCATCATCGGCGGGCTGTTCGTCGCCGAGGCGCTGTCGGTCATCATCCAGGTCGGCTATTTCAAGATGACGGGCCGGCGGGTGTTCCTGATGGCGCCCATCCATCATCATTTCGAAAAGCTCGGCTGGACCGAAAGCCAGGTGGTGATCCGCTTCTGGATCGTCGCGGTCATGCTGGCGCTGATCGGCCTTTCGACCTTGAAGCTGAGATAGAGCATGATCCCCGCCACCTCCTTCAAGGGAAAGGCAGTCGCGGTCTTCGGCCTCGGCGGCTCCGGCATCGCGACCGCGCACGCGCTTGTCGAGGGCGGCGCGTCCGTCACCGCATGGGACGACAATCCCGAGAGCATCAGCGCCGCCGAGGAAGCCGGCATCCCGGTCGGCGATCTCAGGAAGGCCGATTGGAGCCGCTTCGCCTCCTTCGTCCTTGCGCCGGGCGTTCCGCTTACCCATCCCAAGCCGCACTGGAGTGTCGACCTGGCGCGCGGCGCCGGCGTCGAGATCATCGGCGACATCGAGCTTTTTGCCCGCGAGCGGCGGGCGGGCGCGTCCGATGCGCCCTTCATCGCCATCACCGGCACCAACGGCAAGTCGACCACTACCGCGCTCGTCACGCATATCGTCGCCTCTTGCGGGCGGGATGCGCAGATGGGCGGCAATATCGGCCGCGCCGTCATGACGCTCGATCCGCCCAAGCGCGACCGCATCTATGTCGTCGAGTGCTCGTCCTACCAGATCGATCTCGCGCCCTCTATCGATCCGACAGTCGGCGTTCTTTTGAACATCACGCCCGACCATCTCGATCGCCATGGGACCATCCGGCACTATGCCGATGTGAAGGGACGCCTCGTCGCCGGCAGCCAGACGGCGGTCATCGGCGTGGACGACATCTATTGCGCCGAGATCGCCGACCGGCTGGAACATGCGGGCAAGGAGGTGGTGCGCGTCTCCAAGCGGCTGGCGCTGGCCGACGGCATGTTCACGGAGGGCTCGACCATCGTGAAGGCGTGGAGCGGGCGCATGCAGCCTGTCGTATCGCTGGAGGGGATCGGGTCGCTGCGCGGCCAGCACAATGCCCAGAACGCGATCGCGGCAACCGCAGCCTGCCTCGACATCGGCTTGACGCTGGACGAGATCCAGGCGGGCTTGAGGAGCTTTCCGGGCCTCGCGCACCGCATGGAGCAGGTGGGGCGGCGCGGCAATTTGCTGTTCGTCAACGATTCCAAGGCGACGAACGCGGATGCGGCGGCGCCCGCCCTTTCGAGCTTCCCGCGCATTTACTGGATTGCCGGCGGACTACCGAAGCAGGGTGGGATTTCGTCGCTGAAGAGTTTCTTTCCACGCATCGCCAAGGCCTATCTGATCGGCGAGGCGGCGCCCGCCTTTTCGGCGACGTTGAGCGACGCGGCGCCCTACGAGATTTCCGGCACGCTCGCGGCGGCGGTGGAGCATGCCGCGCGCGACGCGGCGGACGATCCGTCCGCCGAAATCGTGGTGCTGCTGTCGCCGGCATGCGCGAGTTTCGACCAGTTCAGGAATTTCGAGGTGCGCGGCGAGGCGTTCCGCACGGCGGTCGCCTCGCTTGAAAATATCGAGATGATCGGAGGGATGCGCTGATGGTTAGCCGTCTGGATCGCGGGCCGGTGGGCAATTGGTGGTGGACGATCGACCGCTGGTATCTCGCGGCCTTTCTTTCGTTGATGCTGCTCGGCATCGTGCTTTCCTTTGCGGCGAGCCCGGCGGTGGCGATGAGGATCGGGCTCGATCCCTATCATTTCGTCATCCGCCAGATCGTCTTCATGGTCCCCGCGCTCATCGCCATGATCGGCGTGTCGTTCCTCGACGAGCGCCAGATAAGGCGGCTGGCGATCGTGATGCTGGCGGGGTCGCTGGTGCTGATGGTCGTTGCGCTCTATTTCGGCGTCGAGGTGAAGGGCGCGCGCCGCTGGGTCACTCTCATGGGCGTCTCCGTCCAGCCCTCCGAGTTCATGAAGCCGGCCTTCGTCATCGTCTGCGCCTGGCTTTTCGCGGAAGGCGCCCGCCAGCCGGATGTCCCCGGCAATCTTCTCGCCATGATTCTGCTCGGGCTCGCGCTGACGCTTCTCGTCGCCCAGCCCGACCTCGGCCAGACCATGCTTCTCGTCGCGACATGGGGCGTCATGTTCTTCATGGCCGGGCTGCCGTGGGTATGGATCTTCGCGCTCGGCGCTTCCGCCATCGGCGGGCTCGGCGCCGCCTACAGCGTCTTTCCGCACGTGGCCAAGCGCATCGACCACTTCATGACCGGCGAGGGCGATACCTTCCAGGTTGACACGGCGCGCGAGGCGCTGATGCGCGGCGGCTGGTTCGGGCAGGGGCCGGGCGAGGGCGTCATCAAGCGCGTGCTGCCCGACAGCCATACCGATTTCGTCTTCGCCGTGGCCGGCGAGGAGTTCGGGCTGATCCTGTGCTTCGTCATCCTGATGCTGTTTGCTTTCGTGGTGTTGAAAGGCTTGAGGGATTCGCTGCGCGAGCACGACGATTTCAGCCGCTATGCGATTTCCGGCCTCGTCATCCAGTTCGGCTTGCAGTCGATCATCAATATGGGCGTCAATTTGCAGCTCCTGCCGGCGAAAGGCATGACGCTTCCCTTTATCTCCTATGGCGGCTCGTCGCTGATCGCGGAAGCCATTGCCATGGGCATGGTGCTGGCGCTGACGCGCAGGCGGCCGTCCAAGCGGACGCATATCGCGTTCCCCTCGCGCACGGCGGGGCGGGTGCCGGCAGAGTAGGTTCCGCATGGGTGAGCGGACGATCCTCCTTTCTGCCGGCGGCACCGGCGGCCATCTGTTTCCCGCCGAGGCGCTTGCGCATGAGATGACGCGGCGCGGCTGGTCGGTGCATCTGGCGACCGACCGGCGTGCCGAGCGCTATGCGGGCGGCTTTCCAGCCGCGGCGGTCCATACGATCCCTTCCGCCACATTCGGTTCGCGCAACCCCTTCGCCATGGCGCGCGCGGGCTGGACATTGTGGCGCGGTTTCGTGCGCGCCTCGGCGCTGATGCAGCGGCTGAAGCCGGCGATCGTCGTCGGCTTCGGCGGCTATCCGACGCTGCCGCCGCTTTTTGCCGCGACGAGGCGCAACATCCCGACGCTCATCCATGAGCAGAACGCGGTGATGGGGCGCGCCAACCGGGCGCTCGCCTCCCGCGTCACGGCGATTGCCGGCGGCTTCATGGCGGAAGGCGAGGGAAGTGCCGCCG
>JAKDNM010000012.1 GCA_030456445.1 Hyphomicrobiales bacterium | reverse complement strand
TTATAGACACGCTAATTGGAATAGACTGGCCTTGGGGCGGCCGTTGAACGGCCGCGGGGATTTTTCGGTACCGGAGAAGGAAACTGGCTCGACTTTTCGTCCTGATCGGCGGCCTTATCGTGCTGGCGTTGACCGCGGCGTTGATCGGGCCGTATTTCGTCGACTGGACCTCGTATCGGGCCGATTTCGAGCGCGAAGCAAGCCGTATCCTCGGCCGGCAGGTAAAGGTCGAAGGCGCAGCTACGGCGCGTCTCCTGCCTTTTCCATCGGTGACGTTTTCGGATGTGCGTGTCGCCGGCGCTGACCCTTCCCAGCCGGCGATGACGGTCGATAAATTCTCCATGGACGCGGAGCTTGCGCCGTTTCTTCGCGGCGAGGTTTTGATCTTCGACATGCGGCTCGACCATCCGCACGTCACCATGACGGTCGGGGAAGACGGAGCGGTCGATCTTGCATCACGCACGCCGGCGGTTTTCGACCCGAAACAGGTGACGCTGGAGAAGGTGGCGGTGAAAGACGGCGAGATCACCATTCATCACCGCGCCGGCGGCCGCACTTACGTGCTTTCCCACATCGATGCCGACATCTCCGCCGATTCGCTGGCTGGACCCTGGCGCCTCGACGGGACGCTCCAGGCGGACGGCGAGCCGGTGACGCTTTCGATGTCTACCGGCAGGGTCGACGAGACCGGCCATATGCGGCTGCGCGTCCGTGCCGATCCTCGCGACTATCCGATTGCGCTGCAGACCGACGGCGATATCGGGCTGGACAAGGGCGTCGCGCTCTACAAGGGGGATTTCCACCTCGACATAAGGAATGCCGATGCCGGGCAGCCGGCTGACAATTCGGACGACGCCGCAAACGAGGGTACGTTGAAGCCGAAACCGCCGGCGCCCTACCGGCTGACAGGCAATTTCCACTTCGACGACAAGCGGCTCTCGGTGGAAAAATTCCGCTTCGAGACCGGTCCGACAGACGATCCCTATACGGCGGAAGGGGACGCCTTCCTCGATATCGGCCGACGACCCGGCTTCGGCATCACCGCAAACGGCTCGCAAGTGCGCTTCGACGATGCGGTTGGAAATGGCGATGCCGCGCCTTCCAAGCTGACGCTTCACGACCGCATCGCGGCGTTCGAGCGCGTGGTGAAAGCACTGCCGAAGCCCGGCATACCGGGCAAGGTCGAACTCAACCTTCCAGCCATCGTCACTGGGGACACGACCGTGCGGGAGGTCAAGCTATCCGCCGAACCGGGCGAGGGAGGATGGAAGGTCGGAGCGCTCGACGCGACACTGCCCGGACGCACGACGCTGGAGGCGAAAGGTTTTTTGCGCACGGGCGGGGATTTCGGGTTCTCCGGCTCGTTGCTCCTGGCGGTGGCGCAGCCTTCCGGCTTTGCCGCCTGGGTCGCGCATGATGTGGACGAGGCGATCCGCCGGCTTCCGGCGGCCGGCTTTCAGGCGAATGTGGACATCTCGCCGGAGAAGCAGGTTTTCCATAATCTCGAACTCATTCTCGGCGATGCGCGTTTCAAGGGCACGCTGGAGAACGATGAGCCGGCCGACGCCAATCCGTCCATGGTGGTGAAGCTCGACGGCGGCAAGCTCGATGTCGAGGGGCTTGCCGCCTTTGCTTCCCTCTTTATCAGCGACGAGGGCAAAACGCGGCTTGCCGACCACGATATCGACCTGTCGCTCAAGGCCGGGCCGGTCATGGCGGCCGGGCTGACTGCCGATTCGATCGATACGGGCATGAGGCTGTCTGGCGGGCAACTCGAAATCGACAGGCTGAGCATACAGGGTCTCGCCGGCGCCACGATCAGCGCCACCGGCGAAGTCAAGGATCTCGCGACTGCGCCGACCGGCAACATCGATGCGTCCATCGTGTCGGTGGATCTGGCGCCGCTGGTATCGCTGATGTCAAAACGGTTCCCGGCAAACCCGCTGATCGTGGGGCTTGACCAGCGGGCTCAGGGCTATGGCGGGCTTCTGACGGATGCCGAGATCGACGTGGTCGGCAGCGCCGTTGCCGGCAAGGGCGGCCGGACCGGAATCGCGCTCAGCGCCCATGGTCGTGCCGGCGGCAGCCATTTTACCGTTTCCGCGTCCGGGAAGGGGCACTGGCAGGAGGTGGGCAAGGCAGCCATCTCACTCAACGCGTCGCTTTCCAACGACGAGGCCGCGCCCGTCTATGCGCTGTTCGGCCTGCCGGCACTGCCCATCGATGCGGCCGGCCGTGTCGAGGCCTCGCTTGCCGCCAAGGGTTCGCTTGCCGAAGGCGTCGCGACTTCCCTCGCTGTCGCAGGCGAAGGGCTGCAAACTTCCTTCGACGGCAAGATCGAGCAGGCTGACGATGGATTTATGGCCACAGGTGAGGCGAAACTCGCCGCAAGGGACATCCAGCCGTGGCTGATAACCGCCGGCGTCGGCCTTCCGGGAATGGGGCTTGGCCTGCCGGTGACGCTGGCCTCGAAGGTCACGCTCGCAGGCGGCTTGCTCGGCCTTGACGATCTCAAAGGCTCCATCGGCGGCGGCACCATCGCCGGCAATCTCAAGGCCGGCCTGAAGGACGGCCGCCCCGATTTCACCGGCTCGCTCTCGGCCGACACGATCGACCTCTCGCTTGCCACCGACATGCTGTTCGGCAGCGGGGCGCTGCGAAGCAAGGATGGCGGCTGGCCGCAGACGCCCTTCAACACCCGCCCGCAGCCCGCCTTCACCGGCGATTTCGATCTTGCGGCAAAGACCTTGCAGGCAGGGCCACTCGCCACCGCAAATGACGCAAAATTCAAGGCCAGCCTCGATGCCAACGGGCTCAGCGTATCCGGCCTGACAGCGAAAATGGACGGCGGCAAACTCTCCGGCCTGTTCGAATTGCGCAACAATGGCGGAACCGGGCTCTTCTCCGGACAAATGAAGCTCGACGGCGCCGATCTCGAGAAATTGCTTTCCGGCACCGGCCTTAGCGGCAATGCCGACCTCTCGGCATCGGTGACCGCGAACGGCAAGTCGCTTGACGCCATGGTGGCCTCGCTCGCCGGCTCCGGCACCTCGTCGTTCCGCGACCTCGCCATCCCCGGCATCGACACCGAGGCGCTGCCGGCGATCCTGGCCGGCGCCGACCGGATCGGCAAGAATATCGATGCCGGCAAGACCGCCGGCTTCGCACCGTCACTGGTCAGCGGCGGCCGTTTCGCGGCAGGCGAGGGGACCCTTGCCTTCACCGTCGCGGAAGGTGTGCTGCGCGCGCCGCCGCTTCGGCTGGAAGGCAAGGATGCGACCGTCACGGTCACGCCTTCCTTCGATTTCAACAAGGCGTCGGCCGCCGCCGCGGGCACCATTGCATACCAGCCTGGCGACGAGGCACTGGTCGGCTCGGAGCCGGACGTCGATTTCAGCGGTTCCGGCCCGCTCGATGCCATGCGGTTCAAGCTGAACACGGCGCCTCTTGGGCAGTTCCTCACGCAACGCGCGTTGGAGCGTGAAGAGGCCCGCGTCGAGGCGATGCAGGCTGCCCTTCTCGAAAAGCAGCGGCTGAGGCGTGAGATAACCTACTATGAGGACCGCGACGCGACCCGCAAGCGGCTCGAAGAGGAAGCACGGGAACGGGCCGCGATGCAGGCGGCCGCAAGGGTCGCCGCCAAGGCCGAGGCGGCGCGGCAGGCCGAGGAGGCACGCCGGAAAGCCGCGGCGGAAGCGAAACAGAAGGCTGCCGATGACGCCAAGGCGGCCGCGGCCGTGAAGGCGGCGGAAGAAGCGCGCCAGAAGGCGGAAGCCGAAGCCGCGGCGAAAGCCGAGGAAGAGGCCAAAAAGGCCGCGGCGGAAAAAGCGGCGGCGGAAGCCGCGCAGAAGGCCGCCGAGGAAGCGGAGAAAGCGCGCAAGCAGAAAGAAGAAGAATCGCTGGAAAGCAGAATCCAGAAGCTCCTCGACGCCGACAAGGGAGGCGAGGGCACCAAACCTCCTGACCCGAAATCCGATCCGTCAAGCGCCCCTGCCGGGCAGGATAAGAAAACCAACGCCGACGGCAACGGGAGTGACGAACCCGCCGCAAAGGACGCCGCCGGCAAGTCGGACGAGCCGGCCGGAAATCCATCCAAACCGGCGACGGCCGAAGGCTTCAAGGATCTGCCCGGCGTCGATAATATCTTCCGTCAGGGCAATATGTCCTTCCAGAGCCTCGGAACGCCCAATTGAAATTCAGCCTTTCCTCACGGCATCGAGCACGAACAGCCTGAGTGCCGAGGAGAGGTTGGTATCGCGCGGCCGGCTTTCGTCGATTTCCGCGATCAATGCGGCGAGCGGCGCCGGACGATCGGCCGCGATCCTTTCCAACTCACCCTGGAAAGCGTCTTCCAGCGAATAGCTGGTGCGGTGGCCGCGGATGGTGACCGAGCGCTTGCGGACGCGGCTCACCGCTCGGCGCCGGGCTTGCCGCGGAAATGCCCGTCGATGAAGGTTCGGTTCTTTTCCTCGACCGCACGGTCGTGCTGCTTCTCAACCTTGGACCGGCCGTGGAGTGCGCGCTGTTCCGAGGCATGTGCTTCCTGCCCGGCGCGGACCTTGCGCTTGCGGGCCATTCGCAGATTGACGATCTCTGCCATGATCCGGCCGCCTATTTCTTCCGGAATGCGTCCAGCGACACCACGTCCGCGCCCTTGTTGCCCTCGGCGGCGGGCTTTTCTTCCTTCCCGGCCTTTGACTTTTCCTTTTTCTCGGCCGGCTTGGCTGCGTCCGCATTCTGCTTTTTTTGTGCGCGCGGGCTTTTCAGCGTCTCTACTTCGGCGGTCGGGGTCATCGGCTCGGCGGCATCGGCGTCCTGCTTCGGGTCGAATTCGAGCTCGAAATTCGCCGACGGATCGTAGAAGCCGCGCACGGCTGAGAACGGTATCTCCAGCTTCTCGGGGATATCGGAAAAGGAAAGCCCGATCTCGAAGCCCGTCTCGGTGACCTTCAGGTCCCAGTACTGGTACTGGACGACGATGGTCATCTGTTCGGGATAGCGCTCTTGCAGGCGACTGGAGATGCGCACGCCCGGCGCCTTGGTCATGAAGGTGATGAAGAAATGGTGGTTGCCCGGCAATCCGGTGCGCGCGACCTCCGTCAGCACCTTGCGCATCACCGCGCGCAGGGCCTCCTGTACGAGAATGTCGTAACGAATGTGATCTTCGGCCATGGATCGCCCGGGCTTCAGCGTGACTCTGACGGAGCCTACCTCTAATCAAGCTTCGCGGCGGCGTAAACCTTGTATCGGCCACCGCGTGAAAGCATATAAGCGCCTCGCCCGATTCCATCCAAGCAGCTTCGGCCAACATTGCAAGCGCCGGAAGGAAGCATGGCGTTTTTTGTGGCGTGTGTCGGGCAGGCGCCCGGCGGATCGTAATCGAGGCGAGCCGCGTTGCGCGCGCGTGCCAAATCGGAAGCAGTGACATGACGGCGACATTCCTGCGCATCGCGATCGTGCTCGGCCTTATCTCGGCTGTTGGTCCATTCGCGATCGACATGTACCTGCCGGCGCTGCCCTCGATCGGCAGCGACCTTTCCGCGTCGAGCGGCGCGGTGCAGATGACGCTGCTCGCCTTTTTCCTGGCCGTCAGCGCCGGGCAGGTTTTTGTCGGCCCGCTCTCCGACATGATCGGCCGCAAGGCCCCGCTTTATGGCGGGCTCGGCCTCTTCGCGGCGGGCGGCGTCGGCGCGGCGCTGTCGCCGACCATCGAATGGCTGATCTTCTTCCGCTTCGTCCAGGGTTTTGGCGCCTGCGCCGGCATGGTCGTTCCGCGCGCCATCGTGCGTGACCTGCATACCGGGCCGGAAGCGACGCGGCTGATGGCGCTTCTGATGCTGGTGTTCAGCATCTCGCCGCTTCTGGCGCCGCTGACCGGCAGCATCGTCATCGGTCATCTCGGCTGGCGGGCGATCTTCTGGGTCGTGACCGGCGCGGCCGTCGCCGGCATCGTGCTGCTCGCTCTTTTCCAGGCGGAGACCCGGCCGCCACAGGAGCGTATCGGCAGCGGCATCCGGACCGCGGTCACCAGCTACTGGTACCTGTTGCGGGACGGACGCTTCCTGGCGCTCACCTTCATCGGCGGTTTCGGCATATCGAGCTTCTTCGTCTATCTGTCGAGCTCGTCCTTCGTCTTCATCGACCATTTCGGCCTGAGCCCGTTCGAGTACAGCCTCGCCTTCTCCTTCAATGCCATCTCCTTCTTCGCCATGGCGCAGCTTACGGGGACGCTGACGGAGCGCTACGGGCTGGAGCGCGTGGTGCGGGTCGCGGTCGCCGGCTATCTGGTATTCATGGCCCTGCTGCTGGCCGTGACCCTTGCCGGCATCGACAGCGTCGGAGTGTTGATGGGGCTGCTCTTCATCGGCTACGGCTTCCTCGGCCTCGTGCTGCCGACGACGTCGGTCTTGGCGCTGGACGATCACGGGCCGATCGCCGGTGCGGCCTCGGCGCTGATGGGGACGCTGCAATTCGCCGTCGGCGTACTCGCCATGGCCACGGTCGGCTATTTCTCCGACGGCACCGCGCTGCCGATGGTCGCCGGCATCGCCGGTTGCGCGCTTGTCGCGTTCCTGCTCGCGCAATTCGCGGTGGGCCGGCGGGACGGCGCCGCGAAGGGCAGCGCGCCGGCCAAATAAGGCAGGTATCGGAGGGTGAAGGGAAGTGGAGGCTTCTGTTGCCAGGTGCCTCCGAACCCCGCCTAGCAGTGCGAACCGCTAGGGCTTGATTTGAAGCGTTCGCACTGCTTACGCAGCGAGACGAGCTTCCGCATAGTTGTCATTAGCAACTATAGGTTTAGCCCGATAACGGTGGTACAATGCCGGGCAAAAGTCCGATCTTTACACCTTCGTCGATCCTGTTTCGCCCCCATCAAAAGCCGCCCATAAAGGCTGCGGCGGTTTTTGGTGGAGGCGCCGGGTACCGCCCCCGGGTCCGAACGGCTTATTACATCGTCAGTTTATCGCCATAGCCGGACAAGCCGGCAGGCCGAATATAGGTGCGACGGCCGCGCATGGGAAGAGGGCTGGCGCACGCCGCGCCTTCCACATTGACTTAAACCGCCAGTTTTCCGACATTTCCCGCGCGGGGACATTCGCGGCTTGCCTTCGATGGATAAAGGCGCCGCTTCACACGAGGAGGCCAGGGAATGACGGACTACATCTCGGACGTGAAGAAATACGACGCGACGGCGAGCGAGGAGATCGTCGGCAAGATCGTCAAGCATCTGGGCATCGCGCTGAGGAACCGCGATTCGTCGCTTGTATCGTGCTCGGACCCGAAGGAACTCGATCGTGTGAAGACGAGTTGGTGCGGCAAGAAACTCGGCGTTACCGATGACGCCAAGGTGGACGGCGTGCTGGAAAAGGTCTGCGAGACCATGGCTTCCGACAGGACCAAGAGCCGGGTGACCTTCTATTATCTCGCGGCCAAGCATCTGGGAAAGCTTTCGACGCTCTGACACTTCCAATCTGCTGCATCGTGCTTACCGAAACCGATTCCGGTTTTCGGGCCGATGCAGCAGCCGCTGGAAGCCGGCCGGCGAAACATCCAGATAAGCGTTCAAGACCGCGCGCCGGCTTTGCCTGCCGGTGCGTGAGCCGGCTATAGTCGCCCTCTCCGAATCGCGCGGGAGCGCCCATGCGCCAATATCTCGACCTGCTTGCCCATGTGCTGGAACACGGCGCCGATCGCCCCGACCGTACCGGCACCGGCACGCGCTCGATCTTCGGGCACCAGATGCGTTTCGACCTCGCCGAGGGCTTTCCGCTTCTCACCACCAAGAAGCTGCATGTGAAGTCTATCGTCCATGAGCTTTTGTGGTTCCTCGCCGGCGACACCAATATTCGCTACCTGAAGGAGAACGGCGTCTCCATCTGGGACGAATGGGCCGACGAAAAGGGCGATCTCGGCCCGGTCTATGGCTACCAATGGCGTTCGTGGCCGGCGCCGGACGGCCGCCATATCGACCAGATTGCCAATCTTCTGAACGATTTGCGCCGAAACCCTCATTCGCGTCGTCTGATTGTCTCGGCCTGGAACCCGGCGCTGGTGGACGAGATGGCGTTGCCGCCCTGTCACTGCCTGTTCCAGTTCTATGTCGCGAACGGCCGGCTCTCCTGCCAGCTCTACCAGCGCTCCGGCGACATCTTCCTCGGCGTACCCTTCAACATCGGGTCCTATGCGCTGCTGACCATGATGGTGGCGCGGGTTTCCGGCTACGAGCCGGGCGAATTCATCCTTACGCTCGGCGATGCGCATCTCTATGCGAACCATTTCGAGCAGGCGCGCGAGCAGTTGCGGCGCACGCCCAAGAAGCTGCCGACGCTTTGGATCAACCCCGAAGTGACCGACCTCTTCGCCTTCCGCTACGAGGATTTCCGCGTCGAGGGCTACGAGGCCGATCCGCACATCCGCGCCAAGGTTGCGGTATGAGGGTTTGCAGTATGGGCGCCGGCTGATGGCGGGCGACACGCCGCTCAGGATCGGCATTCATGTGGCGATCACGGAAAACGGAGTGATCGGGCGCGCGGGCGGCTTGCCGTGGCGGCTTTCGACCGATCTCAAGCGTTTCAGGGCCGACACGATGGGCAGCCCGATCGTCATGGGCCGCAAGACGTTCGAGAGTGTCGGCAGGCCGCTGCCGGGCCGGCTGAACATCGTCGTCACGCGGAATAAAAATTGGCATGCCGATTGTGTCGAGACTGCGCTTTCGCTGGAGGAGGCAATCCGTGTTGCTCAGAGGCGCGCAGCCGAGATGCCGGAGGCTCGCGAGATCTGCGTCATCGGCGGCGGCGACATCTTCAGGGAAGCCCTGCCGCTGACGGAGATATTGCACGTAACGCATGTCCTCGCAGCCATTGACGGCGACACTTTCTTCCCGCCGATCGATCCGGCGATCTGGGCTGAAACCTCCTCGGCTGAATTTCCCGCCGGCGAGCGCGACAGCTATCCGACCCGCCACACGGTCTATGAGCGTCGAAGCGCCGCATGACTTTATCGGTCTGACGGGCACAAATCCTTACCATATGGAAGATTGCGTGCGTTCTGCGCGTTGAAAGGGCATGGCGGCGTCCCTATAAGAGCACGAACACAAGTGCCACGCCGTTCGGTGAAGGCAATCGGGACCGAAAGGGAATGCATGCCCTGGAGCAATCAAAGTGGCGGCGGCGGGCCGTGGGGAGGCGGCGGCAATGGTGGCGGTCCGTGGGGCCAGGGGCCGCGCGGCACCGGCGGCGGCGGCCCGCAGGGCACCCCGCCCGATCTTGAAGCCATCCTGCGCCGTGGTCAGGACCGGCTGAGGGGCGCTTTGCCCGGTGGAGGCGGCGGCTTCGTTATCGGCATCCTGATCATCGCCGTTCTGGTCGTCTTCTGGGCCTTCAAGTCGGTCTACGCGGTCCAGCCGGACGAACTTGGACAGGAGCTTTTCCTCGGCCAGCCGAAGCAAACGGTGGAAGAGCCCGGCCTGCATTTCATGCTGTGGCCGCTGGAGACAGTCGAAATCGTCCAGACCCAGCAGATCCGGGAAGCGATCGGCAACTTCTCCAATACTTCCAGTGACGAGAACCAGATGCTTTCCGGCGACCAGAACATTATCGACGTCGATTTCACCGTTCTCTGGCGGGTGACCGATCCCAAGAAATTCCTCTTCAACATAGACGATCAGGAGCAGATGGTGCGCAGCGTCGCGGAAAGCGCGATGCGCGAATTCGTCGGGCGCACGCCCGATGAGAAGGTCCGTACCGGCGGCCGGCAGAAGCTGGAGGAATCGGTCCAGAAGGTCACCCAGACCACGCTCGACGCCTACCAGGCCGGCATCACCATTGTCGGTGTCCAGCTTGAAAAGGCCGATCCGCCCGCCGAGGTCGCCGACGCGTTCGAAGAGGTCCAGCGCGCCCAGCAGGACCAGGACCGCTACCAGCGCGAGGCCGACGCCTATTCCAACAAGAAGCTCGGCGACGCGCGCGGCGAAGCATCCCGGCTGCGCGAGGAAGCCCAGGGCTACAAGAAGAGCGTCATCGCCCAGGCCCAGGGCGAGGCGGCGCGGTTCGTCTCGGTCTATAACGAATACAAGAAGGCCGAAGGCGTGACGCGCACGCGGCTCTACCTCGAGACCATGGAAAAGGTTCTCGGCCACTCCAACAAGATCATCATAGACGAGAAGAACGGGCAGGGCGTCGTGCCTTACCTGCCGCTCGACCAGTTGATGAAGCAGTCATTGCCGAAACTTCCCACACAAAGCCTGACGAGCGGGCAGGGGGCGCCGAAATGAGCCGCCTTCCCTTTATCGTCGGCGCTCTCGTCGTCATCCTCTTCCTCGTCTACTCCTCCATCTTCATCGTCACGCCGACGCAACAGGCGATCGTTCTGAGGTTTGGCGAGATCACCCGCGTCGAAGCGAAACCCGGCCTTTATTTCAAGGTGCCGACCCGCTTCATCGACACGGTGCAGTTCGTCGACAGCCGCATCCTCAGGCTCGACATCGACAACCTCCGCGTGCAGGTGAATGACGGCCGGCGCTATGTCGTCGACGCGTTCGTCGCCTTCAAGATCACGGACCCGCGTAAGTTCCGCAAGACCGTCTCGGGCAATCTCAGTCTGCTCGAGGCCAATTTGCGCACGCGGCTCGACGCGGCTCTCAGGAGTGTCTACGGCCAGCGTTCCTTCGAGGACGCGCTGTCGGATGAACGCCTGCAGATGATGCTCGAAGTGCGCGACCAGTTGCGCCCTCAGGCCGATGTGCTGGGAGTGGAGATCGTGGACGTGCGCATATTGCGGACTGATCTGCTGGCCGAAGTCTCCACGCAGACCTTCGAGCGCATGAAGGCGGAGCGTCTGGCCGAAGCCGCGCAAATACGAGCCCGCGGCACGCAGGCATCGATCCGCATCAAGGCCGAAGCCGACCGTGAGGCCACGGTTACCGTCGCCGAGGCACAGCGCGACGCCGACATATTGCACGGCGAAGGCGATGCTGAACGCAACAAGATATTCGCCGAAGCCTATGAGCGCGATCCGGATTTCTTTCAGTTCTACCGCTCCATGAAGGCCTACGAGACCGGGCTCGAAGGGAATGGGACGACGATGGTCCTGTCGCCTGATTCGGAATTCTTCAAATATTTCGGCGACGCCTCCGGGTTGCTTGCGGCATCCAATGCGGCAAGGAACGGTGCCGGGGCTTCGGGGAATGCCGGTTCTTCGGGAAAACCGGGCCAGACGCATAGCCCCACGCCCAACCAATAGGCGGGGCGGCGCCATGCACGACTTTCTCGATGCGATCGGGCTGGTGCTCGTGCTCGAAGGAGTTTTCTACGGACTGGTGCCGAATTTCGCCAGGAAACTGGCCGAGCAGGTGAAAGCCGTGCCGGAGCCGACCCTGCGGATCGCCGGTCTTATCTCGGTGGCCGCCGGTGTCGGGATCGTCTGGCTGGTGCGCCGGTAACGCGGTATTTACGGCGCGATCCGTTCGGCAGTCCCAAACGCGCCTCAATTCGTGTCAAAATGGCTAAAGGCGGGGATGCCGACGGGCTGCATGGCCCGCAGGCGAAAGCTGGAGAAGTTTGCGCATGGCATGGACCGATCTCACGCGCGCCTCGCGCATGGCGGCTTTTGCCGCGGCCGCCGCGCTTGCGTTCGGCATGTCCACTCCGCCGGCTCAGACGCAACTGTCGAAACTTCCAGGCGGCGGGCCGACCTCGGTTGCCGATCTCGCCTCCGGTCTCCTCGACGCCGTGGTCAATATCTCGACGTCGCAAACCGTCAAGGGCGGCGAATCATCCGACGCCGTTCCCATGCCGAAGCTGCCGGAGGGCTCGCCCTTCGAAGACTTCTTCAACGACTTTTTCAAGAACCGTGACGGCGACACCGACAACAACCCGCGCCAGGTGCAATCGCTCGGATCCGGTTTCGTCTTCGATGCCGCCAAGGGCCTGGTGGTCACCAACAACCATGTGATCGCCGACGCCGACGATATCGAGGTGAATTTTTCAGACGGCACCAAGCTGAAGGCCACGCTGGTCGGCACCGACAGCAAAACCGACATCGCGGTGCTCAAGGTCGACCCCGCCAGGCACAAGCTGAAGGCAGTCAAGTTCGGCGATTCCGACAAGATGCGCATCGGCGACTGGGTGATGGCGATCGGCAACCCGTTCGGCCTTGGCGGCACGGTGACGCTCGGCATCATCTCGGCGCGCAATCGCGACATCAATTCCGGCCCGTACGACGATTTTATCCAGACCGACGCGGCCATCAACCGCGGCAATTCCGGTGGACCGCTGTTTAATATGAACGGCGATGTGATCGGCATCAACACCGCCATCATCTCGCCGTCCGGCGGCTCGATCGGCATCGGCTTTTCCATCCCCTCGCAGCTTGCGGCGACCGTGGTGCAACAGCTCGCCGAATATGGCGAGACGCGGCGCGGCTGGCTTGGCATCCGTATCCAGCCGGTGACCGATGAGGTTGCCGAAAGCCTCGACCTGCCTTCCGCCAAGGGGGCTCTTGTTTCGGGCGTCATCAAGGGTGGGCCTGTCGATCACGGCGAGATCCAGCCTGGTGACGTGATCGTCAGGTTCGACGGACACGACATCAAGGCGATGCATGAATTGCCGCGCGTCGTGGCGGAGAGCCCCGTGGGCAAGGACGTGGAAATCGTCGTTCTTCGCAAGGGCAAGGAGCAGACCGTGCAGGTCAAGCTCGGCCGGCTGGAGGATGGCGATAAGCTCGCAAATGCGGAGGACCAAAGCCAATCCGAAGAAGTCGCTCCCGGCGAAACGAACAAGCAGGCGCCTTCCAGCACCGTGCTCGGCATGACGCTAGGCGAACTCGATGACGACACGCGTGCGAAATTCAAGATTGCCGCCGATGTGGCCGGCGTGGTCGTCACGGATGTCGCGCCCAATTCCATCTCCGCCGAGAAGGGTATCGCGGCGGGCGACGTAATCACCGAAATCACACAACAGACGGTTTCAAAGCCGAAGGACGTATCCGAGCGGATCACGGCGCTGAAAAGCCAGGGACGGAAGGCCGCGCTCTTGATGCTGGCATCCAGGAGCGGCGAATTGCGCTTCGTGACGGTGCGGATCGACGGGTAGGACGCCGACGCTACGGCCGCCGGGCCTGCCAGTCCGCGCGCGACAGGCGGTAGGTGACATGATGGCTCAGATGCGCATGGTCTTCGCCGATCGCCGGATGGTCGAAATCCGATGCCGGATCGGCCTTCATGCCGATGCGCTCCATGATTGCGGTCGAACGTCGGTTGGCGGCGACCGCGAAGGAGACGATCTCGTCCAGGCCGAGCGTTCCGAACCCGAAGGTTAGCCAGGCTTCGGCGGCTTCCGTCGCATAGCCCTTGCCCCAGAATTCAGGCGCCAGCCGCCAGCCGATCTCGATGGTACTTGCCGGAAACATCGGCAGGTCGCTTGGCCGGCTCAATCCGGCAAAGCCGGCGCATAGGCCGGTCTCGGCGACCTCCATGGCGGCGAAGCCGAAGCCGTCGCTGTCGATGGCGGCCTGCAATTCATTCATCTTGGCATCCGCCTGCGCGCGGTCGCGGCGGAACGGAAAGAATTCCATGACCATGGGATCGGAATTGATGCGGTGGAAGAGATCGCGGTCGCGTTCCTCCCAGTTGCGCAGCAGGAGGCGCGGCGTCCGGATCGGCTTCACCGGGCAAATTCCGATTGCCTGTAGCCCTGGATGTAGAGGAGGGCGGTGAGGTCGCCATGATCGATGCGGATGCGAGCTTGCGCCGCCACCGAAGGCTTGGCATGAAGTGCGACGCCAGATCCCGCCAACTGGATCATGTCGAGATCGTTGGCCCCGTCGCCGACCGCCATGGCATCGGCCGGCGTCAGGCTAAGCCGCGCGGCGATCTTCATGAGAGCATCCGCCTTCGCCTGCCGACCGAGGATCGGCTCTGCGACCTTGCCGGCCAGTTTCCCGCCTTCCTCAAGCAGGCGGTTGGCGATGTTTTCGTCAAAGCCGAGGCGTTCGGCGACAGCGCCGGTGAAGGCGGTGAAGCCGCCGGATACCAGCGCGGTATGCGCGCCGTTCTTTTTCATGGTCGCGATCAGTTCGCGTCCGCCGGCGGCAAGCGTGATGCGCTCATCGAGCACCTTTGAGATAACCGAAACCGGCAGGCCCTTCAGCAGCAGGACCCGCTCGCGCAGTGCTGGTTCAAAGGCGATCTCGCCGTTCATGGCGCGTCGGGTGATGGCGGCGATGTGGTCCTTCATGCCGATCTCGTCGGCAAGCTCGTCGATGCATTCCTGGTCGATCATGGTGGAGTCCATGTCGGCGATCAGGATATTCCTGCGTCTTCCGGTGGCGGGCTGCACGACGATATCGACAGGGTCCGCGGCAAGCGCCTCGCGCAGATGAACTTCCGCTGCCGTGGCATCGGTACCCTCGGGCAGGCCGAACTCGCAAGCGGTCTTCTCCGCCAGCCAGTCGATCGCGCTTGCGCCGATGGCCTCCATCGCCATAGTGCCGATCGCGGGCGTCAGCCGGCCCGGACCGGAGATGAGGGTGACGATGAAGGGCATGGGATTATCACGTTGATCGGAAAGGCGATCCTGATAGCCGGGCCGACCGCCAGCGGCAAGTCCGCACTGGCGCTGGAGATGGCGAGGCAGCGGCATGGTGTCGTTGTCAATGCCGATTCCATGCAGGTCTATTCCGTGCTCCGCCTCCTGACCGCACGGCCGGACGCGGCGCAAATGGAGATGGCGCCGCATCTCCTCTACGGCCATGTCCACCCGCGTGAAAATTATTCGACGGGACAATGGCTGCGCGATGTATGCGAGCTTGCCGAGGCCGGAGCATTCCGCGATCGCATACCCGTCTTCGTCGGTGGCACGGGACTCTATTTCCGGGCGTTGCTTGGCGGTCTTGCACCGATGCCGGCCATCCCGCCGGATATCACGGAGCGTTGGCGTCGGAGGCTTGGCGAAGAGGGGCCGCAGGAACTCCATCGCGTGCTTCAAAAGGAGGATGCGGAGGCTGCGCTGAAACTCAAGTCGGCGGACGGGCAGCGCATCGTGCGTGCGCTGGAGGTGCTGGAGGCTTCCGGCCGGTCGATCCTGGCCTGGCAGGCGGAAACGCCAGCGGCGCTGGTCGACCGCGACGGTACCGAGATGATCCTGCTCGACCCGGAGAGGAAGCTTCTGGCCGAGCGGATCGAAGGCCGCTTCGACCATATGATGGAGGATGGTGCGGCGGCGGAGGTCGAGATCCTTCTTTCGCTTCGGCTCGATCAGGCCCTGCCGGCCATGAAGGCGATAGGCGTGCGCGAAATCGCGGCAGCGCTCGGCGGCCGGCTTGCGATGGACGAGGCGATCGAGCGCGCCAAGGCGGCGACAAGGCAATACGCCAAGCGGCAGGGTACATGGTTCCGGCATCAGGCAGGTCCCGAATGGGAGCGCCGCCCGGTCTGACCGTGCCCGGTCGCCGGACGGTTTATACGCCCGATGCGATATCCTTCCGCTTGATTTCGCCTAATGGTTGTGGGAGTTAACCTCGCGTAAGGTGCTCCATGGCATAATGTCAGTGATATTGGCGTGGGAAACATATGCGCTTCCATAAATCGGAAACGGCGTTCTTTGTTTTCGTTGCCCTGGTGCTCATCGCCGGGGGGATCATCCTGCACGCCTATAGCGTGCTGCGTGGCGACGCCGATTCGGTCTATGCCATCGCGAGCCTTGCGCGCGTCACCTATCTGAGCAGGCTTCTGTTCGCGACCGGCGTGCTGCTTTCCACCGCGCTCTTCTTCGGCATGTTCTTCATCTATCCGCTGATCCGCATTCAGGTGCGCGAGGAGGGGAAGCTTCGCGCCATGACGGCCTCGCTCAGCGCGCGCTCGGAAACGCTCGAGCACGCGGCGCTGACGGACGGGCTGACGGGCACGCAGAACCGGCGCTATTTCGACGACGCGCTTCGAGAATATCTCGAGGAGTTCCGCCGCATCGGCAAGCCGGTCGGCCTGATGATCCTCGATCTCGACCATTTCAAGCAGGTGAACGACAATCACGGGCACGACGTCGGCGACGAGGTGCTGCGCGAAGTCGCCTCCTGCCTCAAGGACATGACGCGCTATCACGACGTGGTGGCGCGGCTGGGTGGCGAGGAGTTCGCCGTGGTTGCGCCGAATATGAACGACGAGCAGTTGATGAAATTCGCCGAGCGCATCCGCAAGGCTATCTCCAACCTGATTGTCGTCAGCGGTAATATCCGGCTGAAGGTGACTTCAAGCGTCGGCGTCGCGATATGGGACGGCCATGAATCCGCCGAGGATTTCTACCGCCGTGCCGACAAGATGCTCTATGAGGCCAAGCGGCTCGGCCGCAACCGCGTCTGCGCATAGCTCTGTTTGTGCACTGCGGCGATTAGCCGGCTATGACCGGTTCGGGCGGCGCCAAAGCGTGTCGGTCGAACGACGACCGTAATTGAAGTCCGGGGACTCCTCCCGAATCTGGAGAGCCGGTTTCCTGTAGCTGGGGTCGCCGGCCTGTGCCTGTTGCGGCGCAAGCTCACCTTCCACGGGCGTCGGCTGCCGCTCTGCCGTGACGTTGCGCAGCTTGCTGACGATGACCGCAAGATCCACATCATCGTCGGCCGGCACGTCTTCAGCCGTCGTCTCTTCCTTGTACGTCCCCGGTATCCGTGCCGGGTCGAGGCGCTCGAACTTCATGCGCATTGTTGTCGCGACGCCTTCGCCGAAGGCGATTGCCTCGCGCTGTCCCATGGATGACAGGAAGGAAAGCGCCGATTGCGAGGAATCGGCAATCGCCGAACGGATGATCTCCTGGTCGCGCTCATTGGCGAGCCGCATCGCGAAGACGGTCGAGCATTGCGAAAGAATGGTGGGGTCGAGTTCGCCCGGCCGCTGCGTCACAATGCCGAGATAGCAGCCGTATTTACGACCCTCCTTGGCGATGCGTGACAGCGCATGGCGCGTCGGTGCGAAGCCGAGCTTCGGATCGGACGGCATGTAGCGGTGCGCTTCCTCGCACAGAACGAGCAGCTTCAGCTTGCCGGCGCTCCACAAGGTGAGGTCGAAGGCAAGACGCGCGAGCACCGAGCAGACGGCGTTGACGACCTCGGAGGGCATCCCGGCCATCTCGAAGCAGGTCACGGGGCGGCCTTCCAGAGGCACGCGGAAGATGCGGCCGATCGTGGTGTGGATCGTGTCCTCGATGAGATGCGAGTTGAACATGAAGCGGTAGCGCGGGTCGTTGATGGCCGCTTCGAGCCGCGTTCGCAGCGCCCGGTAGAAAGGGCGTTCCAGCTTGCTGTCGAGCAATCCCATGCGCTCGTCGATCAGCCGCAGCAGGTCCGTGACGCGATAGGGCACGGGCGTATCTGCGGTGATGGAGGAATCGCCACCGCGGCGGACCGAGACATGCGCGCCGCTGCGGTAGTTCATTTTCGCGATCGGCACGATGTCGCGCAACAGGTCGATTTCTTCCGGCACCGGCTCGCGCCCGCGGTAGAGCACCTCCACCAGTTCCTCGAGGCGGAAGAGCCAGAAGGGCAGGTCGAGGCTCGACGTGTCGATGCGGATGGCCTTGTCGCCGAAGCACTGGGCGAATTCGTTGTGCGGGTCCAGAATGAGGATGCGCAGATCGGGCCGGATCTCGATCGTCTTGTGCAGCAGGAGCGAGACGGCCGTCGATTTGCCGACGCCGGTCGTGCCGACCACGGCGAAATGCCGGTCCAGCGTCGAATTGATCGAGATGCGGGCCTGGATGATCTCGTCTTGCGACAAATTGCCGATAGTGACCGAATCGCTGCCGGAAATGTCATAAACCGCGTGCAGGTCGTTGGAGCGTATCCGGTGGGCCATGGCGCCGATATGCGGGTAGACCGTGACGCCGCGATCGAATGTCGACGAGCCGGTAGCAGGGTCGTCGCGGACTTCGCCGATCAGCTCGACATTCACCTCGATGCGGTTTTGTCCGTCGTCCTCCCAGACGTGGTCCGACTTGCCGATGGCATAGACCAGGCCGACCGTGCGCACGTCGCCGAGATTGATGGAAATGAGCTTGCCCACCGTCCACAGCGCGGTGATGGAGCCGTCTTCGGCATCGGCGTATGCGGCGAGCATGGCGCGGGAACCGTCGCATTGGATGACGCGACCGAGAATACGCTTGTCATCTTGCGAACGGTCGCGCCGCTCTTGGCTGGTGGCCTCGCCCTCGATGCTTTTCTCATCCACGAACATGCGCCTTGCCCCCTCGGCCGCGATTTGGACGGCATACCCTAGCCGATCCGGGTTAAGGCGGTGTGCGGTTAGATGGTTGAGCGACCGTTAAGCGGCGGCATCCAGTTGGAAATATCCGGACGCGGGACAGCAATCCCCGACAAAGACAGGCCCCATGCGGCAATGCCAGAAAGATCGTTGACATGGGCGGGCGTCGGCCCTTATGGTTCGCTCCTATGAAAACGACCCTCATTCTCGTACGATCGCGCATGGGCAAGGCGGTGTAACCGCCGGGCGACAGCCACTCATGCGCAGACACAGGCTCCTCCGGGGGCCTTTTTTATTGCCCGCAACAGGACTAAACGCAGAAACGCCCGTGAAGAATTCACGGAAGATACGGGACCGATCCAATGAATAAAGAGCATACCGAAACCGGCCGGCGCGAGATGACGGGGGCCGGAATGGTGGTGCAGGCGCTGCGCGACAACGGAGTCAGGCATCTTTTCGGTTATCCGGGCGGGGCGGTCCTGCCGATCTATGACGAGCTTTTCCAGCAGGATGACGTCAAGCACATCCTCGTCCGCCATGAGCAGGGCGCGGGCCATGCGGCGGAAGGCTATGCCCGCTCCACCGGAAAGCCGGGCGTGATGCTGGTCACCTCCGGCCCCGGCGCGACGAATGCCGTGACCGCGTTGCAGGATGCGCTGATGGATTCCATCCCGCTGGTCTGCATCACCGGGCAGGTGCCGACCGCGCTCATCGGGTCGGACGCCTTCCAGGAATGCGACACGGTCGGCATCACCCGGCCCTGCACCAAGCACAACTGGCTGGTGAAGGACGTGAACGATCTCGCCGGCGTCCTCCACGAAGCTTTCGTCGTGGCGACCACGGGCCGGCCCGGTCCGGTCGTTGTCGACGTGCCGAAAGACGTGCAGTTCGCAACCGGCATCTACACGCCGCCGCAGACGGCGCGGCGCGTTTCATACCATCCGCAGGTCGACGGCGACATGGAGGCGATCAAGGCAGCGGTCGAACTGATGGCCGAGGCGAAGCGGCCGGTCATCTATTCGGGCGGCGGCGTCGTCAATTCAGGGACGGAGGCAAGCCAGCTCCTGCGCGAACTGGTCGATCTCACCGGCTTTCCGATCACCTCGACGCTGATGGGGCTCGGCGCCTATCCCGCGAGCGGCAAGAACTGGCTCGGCATGCTCGGCATGCACGGCTCCTACGAAGCCAACATGGCCATGCATGATTGCGACATGATGCTGTGCATCGGCGCGCGCTTCGACGACCGCATCACCGGCCGCCTCGATGCCTTCTCGCCCAATTCGCTCAAGATTCACATCGACATCGATCCCTCCTCGATCAACAAGAATGTCCATGTGAACGTTCCGATCATCGGCGATGTCGGCCATGTGCTGGAAGACATGGTGCGGCTGTGGCGCGCGACTGCAAGGGCCGACAAGAAGGCGCTCTATCCCTGGTGGGAGCAGATCGCCCGCTGGCGCGCGAGGGACAGCTTCGCCTACGCGGCCAACAGGGATGTCATCATGCCGCAATTCGCCATAGAGCGGCTCTACGAGGCCACGAAGGACAAAAACACCTTCATCACCACCGAGGTCGGCCAGCACCAGATGTGGGCGGCCCAGTTCTACGGCTTCGAGAAACCGAACCGCTGGATGACCTCGGGCGGCCTTGGCACCATGGGCTACGGCCTGCCCGCCGCACTCGGCGTGCAGATCGCGCACCCTGACGCGCTGGTCATCGACATTGCCGGCGACGCCTCCGTGCAGATGACGATCCAGGAAATGTCGAGTGCGGTCCAGCACGAAGCGCCGATCAAGATATTCATCCTCAACAACCAGTATATGGGCATGGTGCGCCAGTGGCAGCAATTGTTGCATGGCAACCGGCTGTCGCATTCCTATACCGAAGCGATGCCTGATTTCGTCAAGCTGGCGGAAGCCTATGGCGGCCACGGCATACGCTGCGACAAGCCGGACGAACTCGATGACGCCATCGCCGAGATGATCTCGGTGAACAAGCCGGTTCTGTTCGACTGCCGCGTGGCCGCGCTCGCCAACTGCTTCCCGATGATCCCGTCCGGCAAGGCGCATAACGAGATGCTTCTCCCCGACGAGGCGACCGACGAAGCGGTCGCCAACGCCATAGATGCCAAGGGCAGGGAACTGGTGTGAGGAATGGCGTACGCGCCGTCGAAAGGACAAACAGAATGAACGCCCACCTTCAACCCACCGGCTCCGCTTATTTCATCACCAAGGACACGGCAAAGCCCGAGACGCATACGCTGTCCGTGCTGGTCGATAACGAACCGGGCGTCCTTGCCCGCGTCATCGGCCTGTTCTCCGGCCGCGGCTACAATATCGACAGTCTGACCGTCTCGGAGACCGAGCACGAAAAGCATCTGTCACGCATCACCATCGTGACGCGCGGCACGCCGCATGTGCTTGAGCAGATCAAGAACCAACTGGAGCGCATCGTGCCGGTCCACCGGGTGGTCGATCTGACCGTCGTGGCGCACGAGCGGGGCCAGGACCGGCCGCTGGTTCGCGAACTCGCAATGGTCAAGGTCGTAGGCACCGGAGATAACCGGGTGGAGGCGCTGCGTCTGGCGGATGCCTTCCGCGCCCAGGTGATCGACGCCAACACCGAGCATTTCATTTTCGAGCTCACCGGCCGCGTTTCCAAGATCGAGCAGTTCATCGCCATCATGAAGCCGCTCGGGGTGGTCGAGGTATGCCGGACCGGTGCGGCCGCGATGAACCGCGGGCCGGAGAAGATGTAGCTGTATGCATGGCGGGTCGCCGCTCGCCACTCTCGGAAGCTGCGGAGCCGGGTTGGTTTTCACCCTAGGGGGCCGCTAGGTCAATCTCGCCTCCAAAGCGGTCGCTGCCGAAAGGCGCTAGTTCAGGGCAATCTTGTAAATAGTTGAAATAGGATAATAAAGATCGGATTCCGGGGCTAGACCTCCCGTGTAGAACGCAATCCGGGACATTGCTCCTCGGCTATCAGTCGGGTGCCGCGCCTCTCACGACAATTGGCGCTCGGAGCGTCGGCAGCATTAAATTGCTGTAATGGATGCATTTTTCATTTTTCGGCCGGAAAATTCGTCTATCTAAGGACAAGGCGCGTTGCGGAAGGGATGCATCGTGCGTGTCTCGCCTGGATAATTTGTCGGTCGCCTTGTAACAGGGGCGCTTGAAGGTTTCGGACATGCGCCGCGTTGTTATCGTAAGTGCTCTTATCATTGTGTGCGCCGCGGTCGGCTTGTGGTATTTCGCGCCACGGGAGATCGCGCCGCTGCGAAAGGCGGTGGATTCCGGGTTTTCCGCCGTGGAGGCGGCCGTAGGCGCCGGATCGCAGGCCGATGCCAAACCGGCCCCCGGCGGCCCGCGCGGCGTCGCCGTGGTGACGGCGGTCGCCACGACCGCGGACTTTCCCATCCGGCGCTATGCGATCGGCTTCGTTTCCTCGCCAGCGGTCGTCGATGTCAGCGCCCGCATCTCCAGTCAGGTCGACGACGTCCATGTAAAGGACGGCCAGATGGTGAAGGCGGGCGATCTGCTCTTCACGCTGGATGACCGCGCCCTCAAAGCCCAGCTTGCGAAGGATCAGGCGATGCTCGCCAAGGATCAGGCGCTGCAGGCGAGCGCCGAAGCGGATCTCAAGCGCGCCAGCGATCTTATGGCGCGCCAGACCGGCACGAAGCAGGCCTTCGACCAGGCGGATGCGGCATCGAAGGCGGCGGTGGCGACGGTGGCGGCCGATCAGGCCACGATCGACGCCGACAAGGTGCAGCTCAGCTATGCCACCATCAAGGCGCCTATCACGGGGCGGCTTGGCGCCATCAAGATCACCAAGGGCAATCTGGTCAGCACCGGCAACAACAGCAATTCCTCCCCGCTGGTAACGATCACGCAGATGGATCCGCTCGAAGCCACTTTCAGCCTTCCCGAAACCGACCTGCCGCTCTTGCGCAAGGCGCTCGCATCGCCCGTGCCGGCTTCGGTCCGGCTCTACCGCGACGGCGACAAGATGCCGCTTGGTACCGGCATGCTCGAATTCGTGGATTCCACGGTGGATCAGGCTTCAGGTACCGTTCAGGTTAAGGCGAGTATGCCCAACAAGGACCTGAACCTGTGGCCGGGTCAATTCGTGGATGTGGTGCTGGATGCCGGGAAAATGCCTGAGATGGTCTCCATTCCGACCGTAGCGGTACAGCCGGGCCAGAACGGCTCCTTCGTCTACGTTGTCGGTCCTGACAACAAGGTGGAGGAACGCCCTGTCGAGATCGCGCTTACCCAAGGTGAAAACAGCGCCATAGCCAAGGGCATCAAGAGCGGTGAAAGGGTCGTGACGGACGGCCAGACGCGACTGAAACAGGGCACGCTCGTTCGTCTCGAAGCCGGCAAGGGCTCTGCCGGCGCATCCCGAAAAATGGCTGACGATCTTCCCGGAGATAGTAGCGGCCAATGATCTCCGAATTTTGCATTCGAAGGCCCGTTGCCACCCTTCTGATGTCGTTCGCTCTCATTCTGGGCGGCCTCTTTGCCTATAAGTTCCTGCCTGTCGCCGCTTTGCCGCAGGCGGAATTTCCGGTCATCAACGTTTCGGCCTCGCTTCCTGGCGCCTCGCCGCAGACCATGGCCACGTCGGTAGCGACACCCCTTATCAAGCAGTTCGCGACCATCGCCGGCATCGATTCGATCTCGACGACCAACGCGCTCGGCTCCACTTCCATCGTCATCCAGTTCGATCTCAACCGCGACATCGACGCGGCGGCGGCGGACGTTCAGTCGGCGATCGCGCGCACGATGCGGCGCCTGCCACCGGAAATGGTCGATCCGCCGAGCTACCGGAAGGTCAATCCGGCGGACGCTTCCATCCTGATCCTATCGCTCGTCAGCGACACCATTCCGCTGACCGACCTCGACGCCTTTGCCGAGAACGTCATCTCGCCCTCGCTCTCCACTATCGACGGCGTGGCGCAAGTGATGATCTGGGGGCAGCAGAAATATGCCGTCCGCATCCAGATCGACCCGACGGCGCTTGCCGCGCGCGGCATTTCCATCGACCAGCTTCAGCAGGCCGTTGCGTCGGCCAACAGCAACACGCCGCTCGGCACGCTGTCCAACAACCTCCAGCAATTGACGATTACCGCCAATACGCAACTCAACGACGCGGCCGCTTTCTCGAACCTCATCATCGCGACCAGGAATGGCCGGCCGGTGCGCCTGGGCGAGGTCACGCGCGTCATCGATTCGGTGGAAACCACGACGACGGGAAGCTGGTATGACGGTTCGCGCGCAATCCTGCTTGCCGTTCAGCGCCAACCCGACGCCAACACAGTCGAGGTGGTCGATCGGGTCAAGGCGGAACTGCCGACGTTCGAGGCGCAGATGCCGGCCGCCGCCAGCATCAAACTCCTTAACGACCGTTCGGTCTCCATTCGTCACGCGGTAGACGACGTCCAGATCACGCTCCTCATCACCATCGTGCTGGTGGTGCTGGTGATTTTCCTCTTCCTGCGCCGGGTGACAGCGACGATCATTCCCGCAGTTGCCGTGCCGATTTCGCTGATCGCCACGCTCGGCGCGATGTATCTGTTCGGTTTCTCGATCGACAATATTTCCCTGATGGGGCTGACGCTCGCCGTCGGCCTTGTCGTCGACGACGCCATCGTCATGCTGGAGAATATTTTCAGGCACATGGAGGAGGACGGGCTCCCGGCCTTCGAGGCCGCGCTCAAGGGCTCGCGCGAGATCGGATTCACGATTATCTCCATCTCCATCTCGCTTGTCGCCGTGTTCATTCCCGTGCTCCTGATGGGCGGCGTGATCGGCCGCGTCTTCAACGAATTCGCCGTCGTGGTGACCGTCTCGATCCTGGCATCGATGTTCGTCTCGCTGACATTGACGCCGATGCTGTGTTCACGGCTTCTGAAAGTGCCGCAACGGGAGAAGGGTGCGCGAAAGGAAGGCAGGCACGAGAAGCGCAACGCCTTTTTGCGTAGCTACGACTGGCTGCTGACGCTGTGCCTAAGGCACCATTTCATCGTGTTCCTGATCTTCATCGGCACCGTGGCGTTGTCGGTCTGGCTTCTTCAGATATCGCCGAAGGGATTTTTTCCGCAGGAGGATATCGGCCAGCTTTCCGTCACCACCGAGGCGCGCCAGGACATCTCCTATGACGCCATGGTGAAGTTGCAGCAGAAGGTTGCCGACGTTTTTTCGCATTCGCCCTATGTCGCGCATGTGGGTTGGTCCGCCGGCGGCTCGGGCGGAGGGCGTGCGCTCAACCAGGGGCGCCTGTTCGTCGAGTTGAAGCCCAAGGACAAGCGCCCCGATCTGGAGACCGTGCTTGCCGATCTGCGGCGTCAGCTTGCGAATGTGCCGGGCATCAGCACCTACATGCAGCCGGTGCAGAATTTGCGCCTCGGCTCTCGCTCCTCCAAGAGCCAGTACCAGCTTGTCGTGCAGGCGCTCGATCAGGATGTGACCAATCAGTGGGCCGAGAAGCTCGCCGACGCGATGAGCCAGGACCACGCCGCCTTTACCGACGTGACGACGGATCTCCAGAACAACGCCCTGCAAGCGACGCTCATCATCGACCGCGACAAGGCGGCGGCGCTCGGCGTCGATATCGATACGCTGCGCTCCAGCCTTTATGGCGGCTTCGGCACGGAGCAGGTCTCCACAATCTACGGTTCCGCCGACAGTTATGCCGTCGTCATGGAGCTCGACCCCCGCATCAACTGGTCGCCGGAACGGATGCTCGCCATACAGGTTCGCACGTCAAGCGGTAGCCTGGTGCCGCTGGGTGCCTTCGCCCATGTCGAACGCACCGCCGGCCAGTTGACCGTGAACCAGCTCGGCCAGCTTCCGGCCGTCACCATTTCCTACAATCTGCCAAAGGGCGTCGCGCTCGGCGAGAGCGTCCAGCACATCAACGCGGCAAAAGAAAAAATCGAGATGCCGAAGACCGTCTCGACATCCTTTGCGGGCACGGCCAAGACCTTCGAGGATTCGCTCGCCAATCAGGGTCTGCTGATCGCCGGGGCGATCCTGACCATCTATATCGTGCTCGGCATTCTTTATGAGAGCTTCATCCATCCGCTGACGATCCTGACCGGCTTGCCGGCGGCCGTGCTTGGTGCCCTGATCGCGCTGAGATTTGCCGGCATGGACCTCTCGGTTATCGCCGTGATCGGCATTTTGATGCTGATCGGCATCGTCAAGAAGAACGGCATCATGATGATCGACGTGGCGCTCGTGCTCAGGCGCGAGGGCAGGGAGCCGCATCAAGCCATCCACGATGCCTGCATGATGCGTTTCCGGCCGATCATGATGACGACGCTTGCAGCCCTCATGGGCACGATCCCGATCGCGCTTGGAACCGGCGCCAGCGCCGAACTGCGCCAGCCCCTCGGCGTGGCGGTGGTCGGCGGCCTCGTCGTGTCGCAGGCGCTGACACTCTTCATCACGCCGGTGATCTATCTCTACATGGAATGGCTGTCAGGGTGGCTCCTTTCCTTCGGCCGCAAGCGCGAGAGCGGCGAGGGGACCGCGGTCGAAGCACCGACGGAGACCGACGAAGCCGGGCCGCAGGAACTGAGGCCGGCCGCGGAATAGGCTTTCTGTTCTTCTTGTGTTCTTAATATCTACATGGTACTGGTGGCGTGTACACAGGAGAGGCCAAGTGGCCATTCATGTCCGCGATCCGGAAACCGATGCGTTGGTGCGCGAACTGGCGCGCCGGCGCGGGATCGGCATCACCGAGGCCATCCGCGAGGCGGTGGACGAGGCTCTGAAGAGTGAGCGCCCGCGGGAAGGGGTAGTGGAACGCGAGGCTGCTCTTTGGGAGCGTCTGAAGCCCCTGCTCGACAAGGTGGACGCGTTGCCGCGCACCGGCCTTGCCGTTGACAAGCAATTCTATGACGAATTGTGGGGTGAGGGAGACGGCTGAATGCATGTAGACGCGTCGGCCATGGTCGCCATCCTGACCAATGAACCCGAGCGGAACGATTTGGTCTCGGCGCTTGCCAGCGCCGAGGACTGCACGACTTCCATTGTCTCTTCTTTTGAAGCGGTCCTCGCTCTCAGGCGAAAGACCGGGGACGGCGATAGTGCGGTCCACCTGTTCCGGGAGTTCCTCCTGCGCACAGGAATAAGGATTGCCGATGCCGGCGATACGCTTCTGGAGGGATTGCTTGAATGCCATGGGCGATACGGCAAGGGCTCCGGCCATCCTGCCCGCCTCAATATGGGCGACTGCTTCTCCTATGCGATGGCGGGGCAGGCCGGGGTGCCGCTGCTCTATAAGGGCGACGACTTCGCGCGGACCGATCTCGCCTGATGCAAGCTTGCCTTGCAGTCGCGAATCCGGTCTGACGGAAGGATGGACTTTTCTCCACAGCAGGACGAGGCGCTGAAGGCCGTGGCGCAGTGGCTGAAAGCCGGGAGGCCGCAGATCTTTCGGCTCTTCGGCTATGCCGGCACCGGCAAGACGACGCTGGCGCGCTATTTCGCCGAGCATGTCGACGGGCAGGTGCAGTTCGCCGCCTTCACCGGCAAGGCGGCGCAGGTACTGCGCTCGAAGGGCGCGGTCAACGCGCGTACCATCCATTCGCTGATCTACCGGCCGCGCGGCGAGGAAGCGGTCGAGGACGAGGTCACCGGCAAGACTTCCATGTCGCCGACCTTCTCGCTCAACCGGCAAAGCCCGATCGCGCGGGCGAAACTCGTCATCATAGACGAGTGCTCGATGGTGGATGAAGCGCTCGGCCGCGATCTTCTTTCCTTCGGCACCCCGGTCCTGGTGCTCGGCGACCCCGCGCAGCTTCCGCCTATCTCCAGCGGGGGCTTCTTCACCGAGCAAGAGCCAGACATGCTGTTGACCGAAATCCACCGGCAGGCGCGCGACAATCCGATCATCAGGCTGGCGCTCGACGTACGCGAGGGCCGCGAATTCATGAGGGGCGACTACGGCACGGCGCAGGTGATCGGTAAGGAGGATGTGACGCAGGAACTGGTACTCTCCGCCGATCAGGTGCTCGTCGGCATCAACCGCACCAGGCGGCGCTACAACCAGCGCCTGCGCGAGTTGAAGGGCTTCAACGCAGCCTACCCGCAGGCCGGCGACAAGCTGGTCTGCCTTCGCAACGACCCGTCGAAGGGCCTTCTCAACGGCTCGCTGTGGAAAGTGATGACGTCCTCGCGCGAGACGGTGAAGCCGGGCATCAACCTGCTCGTCTCGCCCGAAGAGGACGATCCCGACCGCGGTGTCGCCAAGATCAAGCTTTTAAAGGCGAACTTCGAGGATCAGGAGACCGAAATCCCCTGGTCGACCAAGAAGCGATACGACGATTTCGACTATGGCTATGCGCTGACGGTGCACAAGGCGCAGGGCTCGCAATGGAACAACGTCGTGCTGTTCGACGAGAGTTATGCGTTCAAGGACACGCGCCAGCGCTGGCTCTATACCGCCATCACCCGCGCCGCCGAGCGGCTCACCATTGTTCGCTGAGGCAGGCGGTCAGCCCGCAAGGGCGACAGTCGTCCTTGCGGTGCCGCGCTTGGCCGCGAATACGTAGAGCATCAGAAGCGCGCCGAGAAGGATGACGAACGAGCCGGCGATGACAACCCCCGGACCGCCGCCGGCGTCGACGCGGATCTTGCCCGCAACCAGTATCACGGCGCCGATCTGATAGATCCAAAGCTGATATGGCGCCACCCGAGATTCGGCCATTGAGGGGTAAAAGCGGTACATGATGCCGAAAATGGCCGAAACGACGAATCCGACGAGCGCCATATGCGCGTGCGATTCTGCGAAATTGAACTTTTCGTTCGCGCCTAGCCAGATACCGAAAACCATCCCGGCTATGAGCCATAGCAGGGACAACAGAAAATACGTCTCGTCGATCTTGCGCACGAAAACCCCCTTTAGCTCCTGAGGGGAGACTCCCTCACCGCCGATAGTACTCCTCTACGGAATTACCGGCCATCCGGTCCATGCATCAATCTTTTTGCATCGAAGCTACGCAATCAGGTCTTCTGGGCTACCTCCGAAGCGCCGATCCATACCCAGGCGTCGGTCTCCTCGGCTGTGCCGAAATGCCTCATCTCGATCCGGAAGAACGGTTTGAAGACCGCGATCATCGCGCCCATCCAGCCCGGCCCGCCGACGACCGCGTAACGCCTGATGTGCTTCAGCGCATGGGTCTTGCCGAGCAGCCCGAAATCCTTCATCGCCGCGTCCCAGTCGATGCCTTCATAGTTCTTGATCCGCACCAGGATGTCGATCTTGTCGTGGAGCGAGTAGGCGCCCTCGAGAAGGCCGTAGATATTCTCGACGTCGGATGCGGTGATATGGCCCGCGATATCGAAGGCGAAGGCGTCCTCACGGTCGGTATCGATCCGGCGAATGGAGGCAGGCGGTTCCAATATGCCCATGATTTCCCTCATTTTCGAACGTTGCCGTACTGGAACAACCGAAAGGACCTGTCCGTTCCGCCAAAACGCATTATACGGTTCGTGTCATCCTGATTTCGGGCGAAAAGCGTATGCCTGCCAAACTGTCCGTCAATATGAATGCCGTCGCTCTCCTGAGAAACCGGCGCGACCTGCCATGGCCAAGCGTAACCGGCCTGGGACGCATCGCGCTTGCGGCCGGCGCGCACGGCCTTACCGTCCACCCCAGGCCGGACGAGCGGCACGTGCGCCGCAGCGATCTGCCGGGAATCCGGGCGCTCATCGACGATGAGTTCCCTAAGGCCGAATTCAATATCGAAGGCTATCCAACAGGGGATTTCCTGGCGTTGGTTGAAGCGATCCAGCCCGAGCAGGTGACCCTGGTGCCTGACGACCCGGAGCAGCCGACCTCCGATCATGGCTGGGATTTTGTCGCCAACCGCGACATGCTGAAGGCGATCGTCGCGCGGCTGAAGCGCACCGGCGCGCGCATTTCTCTCTTCTCCGATCCGGATGCAGCCGAACAGCAGATCGGGGCCGCGAAAGCAACCGGCGCCGACCGGATCGAGCTCTACACCGGCCCTTACGGCGGTCGCTACGACACTGCCAAAAAGGCAGATAACGAGTTGGAAAAACTTGGAGAAACGGCTGAGCTTGCGCGTGCCATCGGGCTTGAAATCAATGCCGGGCACGATCTCACCGTCGCCAACCTGCCGGCGCTCGCCAGTCGCATTCCTTTCCTTGCCGAAGTCTCCATCGGCCATGGCCTGACGGCGGATGCGCTTGAATACGGCATGGCGGAAACGGTGCGGCGCTTTCTTCAGGCATGCGGCCGGTGAAGCGGCGTCAGTCGGCTTGAACGGGACAATGCGACTTCCCAGATGAGCGTGGCATCCGCGCCGCCATGATCAAGACGCGCCTTTGCCGTCGCTTTGGCGAAATTGTGACTTTGCGGTTGATATTGCACTGCAACATAGAATAAAGAGGCCGCGCGCCAACCGGGGCCGATTGTAGTTCATGGATTCATCTCAAAACGGCAGCACGCTGCCGGAAGCGGTCGATGAAGGCCAAAAACGGGAAGGGGGCGATACCCCGTCCGCGCTCGTTTTCGGTGCGCTCGGCGTCGTCTATGGCGATATCGGCACGAGTCCGCTCTATTCCTTCCGTGAGGCATTGCGGGTGGCGGGCTCCGACGGCACGGTGCTGCGCGAAGACGTGCTCGGCGTCCTGTCGATGATCGTGTGGGCGCTCACCCTCGTCGTCACGATCAAATACGTCACCTTCGTGCTTCGCGCCGACAACGGGGGCGAAGGCGGCACGCTGTCGCTGATGTCGCTTGCCCGCAACAGTTTCGCCAAGCGCCCCACATTGATTCTCGGCATCGGCGTGGTCGGCGCATCGCTATTCATGGGCGATTCGGTTATCACGCCGGCGATCTCGGTTCTTTCGGCGGTCGAGGGCCTGGAAACGGTCACGCCGGCCTTCCAGCCCTACGTGGTACCGATCACGATCTTCATTCTGCTCCTCCTTTTCATGGTTCAGCGTTTCGGAACCGGCGCGGTCGGCAGGGTATTCGGGCCGATCATGTTCGTGTGGTTCGTGACGATCGGCCTTGCGGGGCTTCGCCACATCGCAGATGATTTAAGCGTCCTGTGGGCGCTCAATCCCTGGCACGCGGTTGCCTTCCTGATCGCCAATCCCGGTCTTTCCTTCGCCACCGTCGGCGCGGTGTTCCTCGCCGTCACCGGCGCGGAAGCGCTTTATGTCGACCTTGGTCATTTCGGCCGCCGGCCGATCGTGACGGCGTGGTTCGCCATCGTCTTTCCGTGCCTGCTCTTCAACTATTTCGGACAGGGCGCCTTCGTCCTGTCGCGCACCTCGATGCCGGAGAACGTGTTCTTCGACATGCAGCCGGACTGGGCGCTCGTGCCGGTCGTCGTGCTTGCTACGATGGCCACAGTCATCGCCAGCCAGTCGGTCATCGCCGGTGCCTATTCGATGGTGCGCCAGGCCGTGCAGATGAACATCCTGCCGCGCTTCGGCATCCTGCATACGTCCGAGACGCAATCCGGCCAGATCTACATACCGCGTGTCACCTGGATCCTCGCCGCCGGCGTCATCCTGCTCGTGCTCGGCTTCGAGCGATCCGGCAATCTGGCCTCCGCCTACGGCATCTCGGTCACCGGCGAGATGGTGGTAACCGATATCCTGCTCTTCATCGTTATGCGGCGTATCTGGAACTGGCAGGTTGCCGCCGCCGTGTCATTGATCCTGGCCTTCCTGGTGGTGGATACCGTCTTCCTCGGCGCCAACATCATCAAGGTGGCGGAGGGTGGTTGGGTTTCTCTGGGCATCGCGGCGACCATGTGCCTCATCATGTGGACCTGGATTCGCGGCAGCCGCTACCTCTTCGAGAAGACGCGCAAGTCGGAAGTGCCGCTCGGCGTCATCGTCAAGGAGATGGTGCGCAAGCCGCCTGTCGTCGTGCCCGGCACAGCCGTCTTCCTCACCGGCGATCCGGAATCGGCTCCGACCGCGCTGATGCACAGCCTGAAGCACTACAAGGTCCTCCACGAAAGCAACGTCATCTTGACCATCGCCACCGCGCCCACGCCGCTGGTGCCGGAAGACGAACGCGTCGAAATGGAGAAGATCAACGACCTCTTCATGCGCGTGAAGATCACTTTCGGCTACATGGAACAGCCGAACCTGCCCAGGGCGCTCGCGCAATGCCGCAAGCAGGGCTGGAAGTTCGACATCATGACGACGTCCTTCTTCCTGTCACGGCGCTCGCTGAAGGCTTCCCGGCATGCAGGCATGCCTGTCTGGCAAGACAAGCTGTTCATCGCGCTGGCGCGCAACGCCGCCGACGCGACGGAGTATTTCCAGATTCCCACCGGCCGCGTCGTCGAGATCGGCACGCAAGTCGTTATTTAAGAGCTTGCACCGTGCGGGAGTGAGCGAATGGGTAACGCTCGTGCCGGCCGTTGCTTTGCCGACGGTTCATGGCATTCTACGGAATCAGGGAAGCTTGCGGCGCGAGCGATGGTGCAGGGTGGAGCGCGTGGATCGCATCTGGATGAAATCCTATCCGGCGGGTGTGCCGGCCGATGTCGATTTCGGCCAGTATGGGTCCGTCGTCGCTCTGCTCGAGGAAAGCTTCGCAAAATACCGGGATAAAAAAGCCTATGTCCTGATAGACAAGGCCATGACCTATGGCGATATCGACCGGCTTTCTGCCGCGTTCGGCGCTTACCTGCAGGGCCTCGGCCTGAAGCGGAACGACCGGGTCGCTATTCAGATGCCGAATGTCCTGCAATATCCGGTCGCGGTGGCGGCCGTGCTCCGGGCCGGCTTCATCGTGGTCAACGTCAACCCGCTCTATACGGCTCGCGAACTTGCGCACCAACTCAAGGATTCCGGCGCAAGCGCCATCATTGTCCTGGAAAATTTCGCTCATGCGCTGGACAAGGTCATAGGCGAGACTTCGGTGAAGCACGTCGTGGTGGCCAGCGTCGGCGATCTGCTCGGCTTTCCTAAGGGCGCGGTCGTGAATTTCGTCCTGCGTCGGGTGAAGAAGGTCGTGCCCACCTTCTCGCTGCCCGGATCGGTGCGGTTCAACGTGGCGGTAGCGAAGGGGCAACGCCGGACATTGGAAAGGCCGGAGATCCGTCCCGACGACGTGGCGGTGCTGCAATATACGGGCGGCACGACCGGCGTTTCCAAGGGCGCGGTGCTACTCCATCGCACCATCATCGCCAATCTTCTGGCGTCGGAAGCCTGGATGATGCCGGCGCTGGAGCGCCGGCCGATCTCGGGCCAGCTCACCTTCATCTGCGCGCTGCCGCTCTATCACGTCTTCGCCTTCATAAGCTGCGCGCTGCTCGCGCTGCGCGCCGGCGGGCTGAACGTGCTGATCCCGAACCCGCGCGACATTCCTGCGACCGTGAAGGAAATGGCGAAATACCGGTTCCACGCTATCCCGGCGGTCAATACGCTCTTCAACGCGCTCGCCGACAATCCCGATTTCAAAAAGATCGACTTTTCCCAGCTTCGGATCGCCAATGGCGGCGGCATGGCGGTGCAGGAGGCGGTGGCGCAGAAATGGCTCGCCGTCACCGGCTGCCCGATCGTGGAAGGCTACGGCCTTTCCGAAACATCGTCGGGCGTCACCTGCAACCCGACCGATTCGATGGCCTATACCGGAACCATCGGCCTGCCGCTGCCGAACGTCGATATCCGCATCATCGACGATGCCGGCAACGACGTGCCGCCCGGAGCGCCCGGCGAGATCGCCATCAAGGGGCCGCAGGTGATGGAGGGATACTGGCAGCGGCCCGACGAGACCGCGGAGGCGATGACGCCCGACGGCTATTTCAAGTCCGGCGACATCGGCACCATGGACGAGCGCGGCTACATAAAACTGATCGACCGCAAGAAGGACATGATCGTCGTCTCCGGTTTCAACGTCTATCCCAACGAGATCGAGGCGATCGTCGCCGCGCATCCGGGCGTGACGGAAGCCGCCGTGATCGGCGTGCCGGACGAACATTCCGGCGAGGCGGTGATGCTGTTCGTCGTGCGCCGCGACCCGAAGTTGACCAGCGAAGACCTGCTCAAATATTGCAAGGAAAATTTGACCGGCTACAAGCGGCCGAAGCATATCGAGTTCCGCGACAGCCTACCGCATACCAATGTCGGCAAGGTGCTGAGGAAGGATTTGCGTGAAGAGGCACTGAGAGCCATGGGGAAAACGATGGGGCGCCCGGCGTGAACGGCAGCGGCGAAATGCGCTTCACGCCCGGCCGCGGCTTCGCGGACATGGCGGCGCTGGTCGGCACCGATCTCGGCGTGTCGAACTGGATCGAAGTCGACCAGACCATGATCGATCTTTTCGCCGAATGCACCGGCGACCGGCAATGGATCCATATCGACGTGGACCGCGCCCGCCGCGAGAGCCCCTTCGGCGCACCGGTGGCGCACGGATATTTGACGCTCTCGCTGATCCCGGTGATGGCCTACGAAATCGGCGCCGCGCCGGAGGGCGTGGCGGCCTCGATCAATTACGGCCTCGACAAGGTGCGTTTCCTGACGCCGGTGAAAGTCGGCTCACGGATCAGGCTGCACGCGCACCTGCTCTCTTTCGAGCGCAAGGGGCCTGGCCAGTACCTCATGAAGCAGCGCCAGACCATCGATATCGAAGGCGGCGACCGGCCGGCGCTGATCGCCGAGACTCTGACGATGCTGGTGGCGGGGTAAGCGGTTTGAGTTGCGTCCTTCGAGGCTCGCTTCGCTCGCACCTCAGGATGAGGGAGGTTGGTGCTCGTCATCTCCAGTTTTGAAGCACTGAGCCCAGCATTACCGGTACAGATTCATTAGCCCTTGCTCAATGAAAGCCCCGACTTCCCTCATCCTGAGGTGCGAGCGAAGCGAGCCTCGAAGGACGCACCATAAGCCTGGAGATTCAAAGAAGTATCCGGGCGGGGGAGGTTAAACCAGCCAATCCTTCAGACGCGCCTTCCTGATATCCCGCAACAGCTGCACAAAACCCTCAGCCTGAAAGCGCGCCGTGGCACGGCCTTTCTCCGCCGTCGCTGCGGCCGCGTTGCCGACGACGCCATGCGGATTGAGGTCGCCCGCGACCCAGGCGAAAGCGTGCTTGCCGGTCTGGCGCAGGAGATCGAATTCCAGCTCCGCCTCGACCACGCGGGAAGGGAAATTCTCCGCTTTCGCCATATCGACCATTTCCGGTCGGAAATGCAGCATCAGCGATGTTTCGACATCGCCGCCATGGATGCCGTAGTGCTCTTCCTCCGCCGAAAACAGGCCTTCCGGCCGGCCGAAGCGCTCCCAACTGGTCTTCACGGCCATCATTGCATGGCGCACGCGAAGCTCGCGGGTGACGATGCCCATCACCTCCTCGTTGCCGCCATGCGAGTTGACGAACACGATCTTGCGGACGCCCGTGCGGGCCACAGACGCGCCAAGCTCCGTCCATGCCTCGATCAACACCGAAGGCGAAAGCGTCAGCGTGCCGGGCTCGAAAATATGCTCGTTGGACTTGCCGACCGCCTGCACCGGCAGGATGCGGATGTCGAGATCGGCGGGCAGGAGCGCGATCGTCTCCGCAAGCATGCCCTCCATGATCGCCGTGTCGGTCGAGACCGGCAAATGCGGGCCGTGCTGCTCGATCGCGGCGAGCGGCACCACCGCGATCACCGCCTCGGCATCGATGTCCCTGAATTCCGGGGCCCGGAAATCCCCCCACCAGACCCGGCGCTTCCTGTCGGTCATGCCGGCCTACATCGTCGCGCCGATCTGCCAGGGCACGAATTCATTGTCGCCATAGCCGAGTTCTTCCGATTTGGTGTGCTTGCCGGACGCCACGGCGAGGATTTCGTCGAAGATTTCCCGACCCTTCTCCTCCAGCGTCACTCCGTCGAGGATGTCGCCGCAATTGATATCCATGTCTTCCTTCATGCGCTCGTACATGGGCGTGTTGGTGGCGAGCTTGATCGAAGGCGTCGGCTTGTTGCCGTAGGCGGAGCCCCGCCCGGTGGTGAAGCAGAGGATATTGGCGCCGCCGGCCACCTGTCCCGTCGCCGAGACAGGATCGTAGCCCGGCGTATCCATGAAGACGAACCCCTTTTCGTTGACCTGGTCGGCGTAATGATAGACGGCGTTGAGCGTGGTCGAGCCGCCCTTGGCGGCGGCGCCGAGCGATTTTTCGAGGATGGTCGTCAGCCCGCCGAGCTTGTTGCCGGGGGAGGGGTTGTTGTTCATCTCCATCTGGTTGCGGGCCGCGTAGTCTTCCCACCAATGGATGATCTCGACCAATTTCTCACCGATCTCGCGGTTCTTCGCCCGGCGGGTCAACAGATGCTCCGCGCCGTAGATTTCCGGCGTCTCCGAGAGGATCGCCGTGCCGCCGTTCTTCACCAGAATGTCGGCGGCGATGCCGAGCGCCGGGTTGGCGGTGATGCCCGAATAGCCGTCCGAGCCGCCGCATTGCAGCGCCAGCGTCAGGAGCGAAGCGGGCAGGGGCTCGCGGTGGACGGCGTTGGCGGTCGGCAGCATTTCCTTCACGAACTCGACGCCCCTTGCGACCGTTTTCCTGGTGCCGCCGATCTCCTGGATCGTCATCGTGCGGAATGTATCGCTCTCGGTGACGCCATAGGCTTCCTTGAAACGCGGAATCTGGAAACCCTCGCAGCCGAGACCCACCATGACGACGCCGCCCATGTTGGGATTGGTGGCGTAGCCCCATGTCGTCTTCTTCAGCGTATCGAAGATGACGCCGCGATAGTCGATGACACAGCCATTGGCCTGCTTCAGCGCCACGATGCCGTCGATGTTGGGATAGTCGTCCAGAATGCCCGAGCGCTCGATCTCCTTGGCGATGAAACCCGCCACGGTGGTGGAGCAGTTCACGCTGGTCAGGATGCCGATATAGTTGCGGGTGCCGGCGCGGCCGTTCCCCCTCAGATAACCCTGAAAGGTAGCCTGCTCGGAAACGGGAAGGATCGTTTCCAGCCGTGCCTCCTCGGCGAAGCGGTAGTCGCGCTCGAAATCGTGCATATAGACGTTGTGTTCGTGCACCCAGTCGCCGGGCTCGATCGCGGTCTTGGCAAAGCCGATGATCTGGCCGAACTTGCGGATCGGCGCGCCCTCGGCGATAGGGACGATGGCGATCTTGTGACCGAAGGGAATGCGCGCCTTTGTAACTATTCCGCCGCCGACATCCGCGCCGGGTTCGATGCGGCTCGCCGCGACGATGACATTGTCCTCCGCCGAGAGACGGAGTGTTTTTGGGAGTTGTGCGGTAACGGTCATGACTTGCGTCCGGTCGGTCTTATGTTCTCAGCGGCGCGGTCTCTTGCGCATGGCCAACAAAGTAGCCTTTCGAGGGAGATGTAGATAGTCTTTCACAGAAAAGGTAGCGTGTTTCGACAGGTCGCGTCGAGCGCGCGCACGGGAAGGAGCCGGGAATCCACATGAAGACCAAAACGTTTAGGACGCCTTCGGGCAACGACATCGCCTTTACCGAACTCGGCTTCGGCTCCGCTTCGACAGGCAATCTCTATCGCGCGTATACGGAAGACCAGGCGCAGGCGACGCTGAACGCCGCCTGGGACGCTGGCATCCGCTATTTCGACACTGCGCCGTTCTATGGGCTTGGCCTCGCCGAGACGCGGCTCAATCATTTCCTGCGCGGCAAGGCGCGCGACTCATATGTGCTTTCAACCAAGGTGGGACGCCGGCTCGGCCTCTGCCGGCCGGAAGATCGGGCAGGGGTGGGAAAATTCTTCGACACGCCGACGCGGCGCGAGATCTTCGACTATAGCTATGACGGCATCATGCGCTCGGTCGAGGACTCGCTGGAACGGCTCGGCATCGACCGCATCGATATCCTCTACGGGCACGACCTCGATGTCTTCACGCATGGCAGCCAGGCGGCCGCTGACCGGCATGTCGCCGAATTCATGGGCGGCGGCTACAAGGCGCTTTTGAAGCTGCGCGAGGAAGGTTCGGTCAAGGCGATCGGCGCCGGCATCAACGAATGGCAGGCCTGCCAGACGCTGGCCGAGCAGGGCGATTTCGACCTCTTCCTGCTTGCCGGCCGCTATACGCTGCTCGAACAGGAATCGCTTGAGACCTGCCTGCCGCTGCTTCAGAAGCGCGGCATCGGCGTCGTCATCGGCGGCGCCTACAATTCCGGCATATTGGCGACGGGGCCGAAGCCGGGCGCCTTCTTCAACTACGATCCCGCCCCGCCTGAAATCCTCGACCGGGTGGCCAAGATCGAGGCGGTCTGCAAGAAGCACGGCGTCAAGCTGGTGCAGGCGGCACTGCGCTTCCCGCTCGTCCATCCGGTCGTCGCCTGCGTCATCCCCGGCGCGGCGCGGGCCAACGAGGTGGCGCTCAACATGGAAACGCTTGCCGCGACCATTCCCGCCGCGCTCTGGGCGGATTTGAAAGCCGCCGGCCTGACGCGCGCCGACGCGCCGGTGCCCGCATAGTTGAAAGTCGTGTGGCTGGCCCACCCCTTGCAGTATGTGGGTCGTCGGTGCCGAATGCCCCCACTCCGTCCCGCTTCGCGGGCCACCTCTCCCCCACTTTCGTGTGGTAGAGGAAGGGAGCCAAACCTTGCGGCCGGTGCTCCTCTCCCCAGTCGATCGGGGGAGGTGGTCGGCGAAGCCGATCGGAGTGGGGGTCGAACTTCGAGCCGAGGAGAGCAATAGATGCGGGTCGATGCCCACCAGCATTTCTGGAACACGGCGCGTGGCGATTATGGCTGGATGGCGTCGCTGCCGCCGGATGCGCCGATCCTGCGCACGATCCTGCCGCCCGAGCTTGAGCCGCATTTGAAGCGCTTCGGCATCGACCGCACGGTTTTGGTGCAGGCCGCGCCGAGCGTCGAGGAAACCGAGTACATGCTTGGGCTGGCCGACGCGACGGAATTCATCGGCAAGGTGGTCGGCTGGGTCGATTTCGAGAAGCCGGACGACCGCCGGCATCTGGAACGGCTGGCCAAGCACCCGAAATTTTCAGGCGTGCGACCGATGATCCAGGACATCGCCGATCCCGACTGGATGCACCGCGCCGACGTGCAATGGGGGTACCAGGCGCTGATCGATCTCGATCTTACCTTCGACGCGCTCGGCTATCCGATCCATCTCGGCAATTTTCTGCGCCTGTTCGACCGCTACCCGGCGATGCGCACGGTGGTCGACCACTGCATGAAGCCGGTCATTCGCGAGGGCCGTTTCGACGATTGGGCGGCCGGCATGGAGAAGATTGCGCGGCGGACGCCAGTGTATTGCAAACTCTCGGGCCTGGCGACGGAGGCTGCGCCCGGTTGGAAGACCGATACACTTCGCCCCTATGCCGAGCATGTGCTTTCGGTGTTCGGGCCGGAACGCGTCATGTGGGGGTCGGACTGGCCGGTGCTGGAGATGGCCGGAACCTATGATGGCTGGCGCGAGGCGGCCGAGGCGATCGTCGGCAAGGGGCCGGCATCGGATCGCGTCTTCGGCGGCACGGCGGCGGAGTTCTACCGGATCAAGTGAACGGGCAGGCCATGGTGGGGGTCAAGCGCGGCCGGGCTTCCGGCCTTTCGGCGCGCTCTCGCATTGGCGCCGCTGAAGAGAATGGTTCATGGCGTCGATGCGTCCGAGCGCCCGGCGCGTCTCGAGTTGGTTCTTGTCGCGGAAATCAGGGGCCACGAACACGCCGAGCGGCTCCTGCTTCAGATAGGGCCGCTCACCGGGCTTTTGCCCTTCGGGCAGGGCGTCCGGCGAACCGTAGCGCGCAACCAGCGCATTGCGCTGGGATATCAAATCCTTGCACGCAACGGCGTCGAACTGGATGGAACTGACGACCTCCCGATTCGTGTTGCCGACCATGTCGGCGCAGGCCGCGAGCGAAACGAGCGCCGCCGCTGAGGCGGCAAGCATGGCGATCCTGCCCCCGCAGGCCCGCAACCCACCAGCTCTCATCCCGCCGGCCCTCATCCTATTGGGCTTCATCGGCGAATGTGCTCCTCGCATCGAACGGCTCCTGCGCGAATCTGCGGCGCGGCGCGCCGGGAAGGCAACATGCCGTACAATGGCCGAATGCGCAAAGCAACGAGGCGTCAGGCGGTGTCGGCGGCTTCCCGCATCGCCTCCGCCGCGATCTCGAAGGAACGGATTCGTGCGTGGTGGTCGAATATCTGGCCGGTGACCATGATCTCGTCGGCGCCGGTCGCCTCCGCGAACGCCTTTACGCCGTGCTTGACCGTCTCCGGTGACCCGACGACCGTGCAGGAAAGCGCCTGGTCGATCATCGCCTTGGCCATCGGCTCGAGTGTTTCGTAATAGCCGGCGACCGGCGGCGGAAGCTGGCCGGGGCGGCCGCTGCGCAGATTGACGAAGGCCTGCTGCTGCGAGGTCAAAAGCAGCCGCGCCTCCTCGTCGGTCTCGGCGGCGAAGACGTTGAGGCCGAGCATCACATGCGGCTTCTGCAACTGCTCGGACGGCTGGAAGCGTTCCCGGTAGATCGCGACAGCGCGTTCCATTTCGCCCGGCGCGAAATGCGAGGCGAAAGCGTAGGGCAGGCCGAGCATCGCGGCAAGCTGCGCGCCAAACAGGCTGGAGCCGAGAATCCAGATCGGGACATCGAGACCGGCGCCCGGCACGGCACGCACCCGCTGCCCCTCTTCGACCGGCCGGAAATAGCCCATAAGCTCGACCACGTCCTGCGGGAATGCGTCGGCGTCGGAATGGAGATTGCGGCGCAGCGCCCGCGCCGTCAGTTGATCGGTGCCCGGCGCGCGGCCGAGGCCGAGATCGATACGGCCGGGAAACAGCGATGCCAGCGTGCCGAACGCTTCCGCCACCATCAGCGGCGAATGGTTGGGCAGCATGATGCCGCCTGCGCCTACCCGGATCGTCGAGGTGCCGGCCGCGACATGGCCGATGACGACCGCCGTCGCGGCGCTGGCGATGCCCGTCATGTTGTGGTGCTCGGCCAGCCAGTAGCGCCGGTAACCCAGCTTCTCGGCGTGCCGGGCGAGGTCGAGCGTGTTCTTGAGGGATTGCGCCGCATTGGAGCCTTGCGGGACGGGCGAGAGGTCGAGAACGGAGATCGGTATCATCGCGCGAATATAGGGACACCTGCGGCGGCTGCAAATGGCTTGCCGGCGTCTAGCGACCGCTTGACATCCCTGCACCAAAATGGAATTAATATTCTACTCAATTGCAGGAATGGTATAAAAATTCTATTCTGCGCTGAATTGGGAGGAGCGCAGCTTGCGGCGCCGCGGGGCGGGCGTAAGATGCGGCGCCTGAGTGTATCCAAGGGAGGATTATCGATGAAAACTGTTTTGTTGCGCGGCGTGCTCATGGCCGCGGCGATGGTGGTGGGGGTGGCGACGACCACTTCTTCCGCGCTTGCCGACAATGAGCGTTTCGTCTTCGTCAGCCATGCGCCGGATTCGGATTCATGGTGGAACGTCATCAAGAACGCGATCAAGAATGCCGAGCACGACGAGGGCGTGAAGGTCGAGTATCGCAATCCGCCGACCGGCGACATCGCCGACATGGCGCGTATCATCCAGCAGGCGACCGCTTCCAACCCGAACGGCATCGTCACCACGATCGCCGATTTCGATGTTCTGCAATCGGCCATCCAGGGCGCCGTCGCCAAGGGCATCCCGGTCATCACGGTGAATTCGGGCACCGCCGAGCAGTCCAAGGAGCTCGGCGCGATGATGCATATCGGCCAGCCCGAATACGACGCGGGCAAGGGTGCGGGCGAGCGGGCCAAGGCGGCCGGCGTAACCCACTTCCTGTGCGTCAATCATTACATCACCAACCCCGCATCGGTTCAGCGTTGCCAGGGCTATGCCGACGGCCTCGGCGTCAAGCTGGGCGACCAGATGATCGATTCAGGCATCGACCCAACCGGAATCTACAACAAGGTCAAGGCGTTCATCGCCAGCCACCCGGATACGGACGGCATTATAACCCTTGGGCCGAATTCGGCGGACCCGACGATCAAATATATCGGCGACAGCGGCTCGCGCTCGAAGTTCAAGAGCGTCATCTCGTTCGACCTCGACGCGGATATCTCCAAGGCGATCAAGGACGGCACCATGGATGCGGCGATCGACCAGCAACCTTATCTGCAGGGCTATCTGCCGATCGTGTTCCTCACCCAGTATGTCCGCTACGGCGTAATGCCCTCAAACAACGTCAATACCGGCCCGGGCTTCGTGACCAAGAAGAACATCGAACTGGTCGAGAAACTGGCCGGCGAGTATCGCTGAGGCTTCGACCGGCGGGCCCCAAGCGGGCCCGCCTTTCCTTCCTCGACGGACGGGCGGCCGCTGCGTCACGCGTCCTGGCACAATATGCGAGGTGAGAAATGGCCGAACGTTCCGATCCCGGCACGCCCGCGACGCCTATCGTCGACGTCGTCGATGAGCGACTGGGCCGCCAGTCCTGGTACCAGCGGCTGATGGTACGACCGGATTCCGGCGCTCTTGCCGGCGTGGTCCTGGTCTTCCTCTTCTTCACCTTCGCCGCGGGCGACACTGGCATGTTCGCTTCCGATGGCATCCTGAGCTGGATGACCGTCACGGCGCAGCTTATGATCATCGGGTCGGGTGCCGCGCTTTTGATGATCGGCGGGGAATTCGATCTTTCCGTCGGATCGATGATCGGCTTCAGCGGCATGATGATCGCCATCCCGACGATCTATTTCGATGTGCCGATCGGCGTCAGCGTCGTCCTCGCCTTCGTCGTGGCGATGGCGATCGGTGCGCTCAATGGCTATATCATCGTGCGCACGCGGCTACCTTCCTTCATCGTCACGCTTGCGTCGCTCTATATATTGCGCGGGCTGACGATCGCTCTTTCGATCCTCTTCACCAACCGCACCATCGTCAGCGGCCTGAAGGAATATTCGGACGACAGCTTCGTGGCGTCCCTGTTTTCCGCCAAGTTGTTTCCCGGCTTCTTCCAGTGGCTGGCCGACAACGGCATCATCCTCAAGCTGCCGAACGGGGCGCCTGCGGTTCCCGGCATTCCCATGCTGATCGTCTGGGCTTTCGCCCTTGCCGTGGTCGGTCACGTCGTTTTGACCAGGACGCGGATCGGCAACTGGATATTCGCGTCCGGCGGCGACGCCAACGCGGCACGCAATGTCGGGGTGCCGGTTAGCGCGGTGAAGATATCGCTGTTCATGGCGACGGCCTTCTGTGCCACCGTCTTCGCCGCCTGCCAGGTGTTCGAGTTCGGCTCGGCGGCCGCCGACCGTGGCCTCCTGAAGGAATTCGAGGCCATCATCGCGGCCGTCATCGGCGGCTGCCTGCTCACGGGCGGCTACGGTTCGGTGATCGGCGCCTGTCTCGGCGCGCTGATCTTCGGCGTCGTGCAGCAAGGCATCCTCTTTGCCGGGGCTCCGAGCGACTGGTTCCAGGTGTTCCTGGGCGCGATGCTTTTGATCGCGGTCCTGTTCAACAGCTCGATCCGCCGCCGCGTAACGGGAGAACGCTGATGGCTACCGCAATGCAAGCCGTTTCCCCTCGCGAGGAGGCCAGGCCGGAAGGCTGGGGTCGTCCGTTGATCGAGGTGCGTGAACTGACCAAGCATTTCGGCCCCGTGGTCGCGCTCGCCGGCGTTTCGCTCACCGTCAGCGCAGGAGAGGTGCATTGCCTTCTGGGCGACAACGGCGCCGGCAAGTCGACGCTGATCAAGACGCTGTCGGGCGTCCACAAGCCGACCGGCGGCGATTTCGTCGTCGACGGCAAGCCGGTCACGTTCTCCAGCCCGCGCGAGGCGCTGGACGCCGGCATCGCCACCGTCTTCCAGGACCTGGCGATGATCCCGCTCCTGTCCATCACCCGCAATTTCTTCATGGGGCGCGAGCCGGTGAAGAGGGTCGGGCCGCTCTCCTTCATGGACATGGACTTCGCCAACAAGGTTGCGCGCCAGGAGATGCGCAGGATCGGCATCGACGTGCGCGATCCCGAGCAGGCGGTGGGCACGCTGTCGGGCGGCGAGCGGCAATGCGTGGCGATCGCGCGCGCCGTCTATTTCGGCGCCAAGGTGCTGATCCTCGACGAACCGACCTCGGCGCTCGGCGTGGCGCAGACTTCGATGGTGCTGAAATTCATCCGGCAGGTGCGGGCAAAAGGGCTCGGCGTCATCTTCATCACCCACAATGTCCGCCACGCCTACGCCGTCGGCGACAGGTTCACGATCCTCAATCGCGGTCGCACGCTCGGCACCTACGCCAAGACGGAGATCGGCCTGGACGAACTGCAAACGAAGATGGCTGGTGACAAGGAGTTGCAGGACCTTTCCGAGGAGCTCGGCGGCACGGTATAGCCATCATCCTGTGCGCCCTGTATCGCAAGCCATGCGATTGCATCGGTGCTCTTCATCGTAGGGATATTCCATGACAGTGAGATTCGGGCTGCTGGGCGCGGGGCGTATCGGCAAGGTTCATGCAAAGGCAATCGCCGCCAATCCGGTGGCCAAACTCGCCGCGGTGGCGGACGCGGTCGGGAAGGCCGCCTCCGATCTTGCCTCGGCCTATGGTGCACAGGTGTGCACGATCGAGGCCATCGAAAAGGCCGGCGACATAGACGCCGTCGTCATCTGTACGCCGACCGATACCCATGCCGATCTGATCGAGCGCTTCGCGCGCGCCGGCAAGGCGATCTTCTGCGAAAAGCCGATCGACCTCGATATCGGCCGCGTCAAGACCTGCCTGACGGTGGTGAAAGAGACGAAGGCGACGCTGATGGTCGGCTTCAACCGCCGCTTCGACCCGCATTTCGCCGCCGTGCGCAAGGCGATCGACGACGGCGCGGTCGGCAAGGTGGAGATGGTGCAGATCGTCTCGCGCGACCCCGGTGCGCCGCCGGCCGAATACATCACGCGCTCCGGCGGCATCTTCAAGGACATGACCATCCACGATTTCGACATGGCGCGTTTCCTGCTCGGCGAGGAAGCGGCGACGGTGACCGCGCAGGCTTCGGTGCTGGTCGACAAGAAGATCGGGAAATTAGGCGACTATGATTCGGCCAGCGTCATCATCACGACCAGGGATGGCCGGCACTGCGCGATCTCCAATTCGCGCCGCGCCACCTATGGCTACGACCAGCGCATCGAGGTGCACGGCTCCAAGGGCATGGTGGCGGCGGAAAACCAGCGCCCGGTCGCCATCGAGATCGCCAACGGCAACGGCTACACCCGGCCGCCGCTCCATGATTTCTTCATGACCCGCTACACGGAAGCCTACGCCAACGAGATCGCGAGCTTCATCGAGGCGGTCGAGAAGGGGCGCAAGGCGCATCCGAGCGGCGAGGACGGGCTGATCGCGCTCGCCATGGCGGAAGCGGCGCTGCGCTCGGTCAGGGAAGGCCGAACGGTGAAGATGTCGGAGTTCGACCTGTGAGCGCGGCGGATTTAGCCCGGCGCAACGATGGCACTCGCGCCATCGTCACCGGCGGCGGGCAGGGGATCGGCTTCGCCATCGCAAAGAGGCTGGTCGCCGAAGGCTGCCGCAAGCTCGTGCTGGTCGGGCGCTCGGAGGAAAAGGGCCGCAAAGCCGTGGCCGAACTATCGGCGTCCGGTGCCGATGTGCGCTTCGTTTCCGCCGATCTAGGCCGGGTCGAGGATTGCCGGCGCGTGGTCGAGGCGGCGTTGGGCGCTTTCGGCACGGTCAACGCGCTCGTCAACGCCGCCGGTTCGTCCGAGCGCGGGTCGATTCTCGACACGACGCCGGAAGTCTTCGACCGGCTTTTCGCCATCAATGTGCGCGGGCCGTTCTTCCTGATGCAAAGCGTGGTCAAGGCGCTCATCGACGCCGGCGAGCCCGGTTCGATCGTCAACGTGCTTTCGATGTCCGGCCATGGCGGCCAGCCTTTTCTCGCGCCGTACTCCTCCTCCAAGGGCGCGCTGGCGACGCTGACGAAGAACGTCGCCTATGCCCATCGCGGCAATCGCATCCGCTGCAACGCGGTGCTGCCGGGCTGGATGGACACGCCGGGCGAGGACGAGGTGCAGAAGAAGTGGCACGCCGCGTCCAACGACTGGCTGGCGCAGGCGGAAGCCGCGTCGCCCATGGGCCAATTGGTCAAGCCGGACCAACTCGCGGACCTCGTCTGCTATCTCTTGAGCCCGCAGTCGGGCGTCATCACCGGCTCTCTGATCGACTACGACCAGAATGTGGTGGGGACGTCGGATTAGTCAGGCGCGCCTGAGAATCGTCAGCTTCAGATCCGGATGGCCGACGAGTGCGAAGGTGACCTGTTCGTAGCGCAGGAAGCCGTCGACGGGGTGGTGGAACGTTCGCTCGCCACCTTCGCGGCCGAGTACGGCGTGGTCGCGCCAGTAGCGTGCGAACAATTCGCTTTGGCGGTTGAGGCCATCCACCAGGTCGCCGATCTCGAGATCGGCCAGATACGAACTGACATCGGCGCGGAACTCGGCGACCACGCGCTTGGCCCTTGCCTCGTAATCGTGGATGAACACGCGGGCGGCCGGTTCGAGAAAGATGAAACGCAGCAGGTTGCGGTCAGCCTGGCCGTCCAGCCATCCCGGGAAGAGATGCTGGGCCGAGGCGTTCCACCTGAGCGCCGTCCAGGCACGATCGAGGATATAGGCCGGCGTCGTGATGAGATCGACCGAGGCGAGGGCGGCTGCCGGGGCGCTCGCGCTTTCACGATGCGGCTGTTCGGGGTCGCGTTTCGAGGCGAGTTCGAACAGATAGGCCCGTTCGGCTCGGCCGAGCCGAAGCGCCGACGCCAGCCGGGTCAGCGCCTGCGGCGAAAGGGAGATTTCCCGGCCCTGCTCCAGCCAGGTGTACCAGGTGACGCTGAGGCCAGCGAGCAACGCCGCCTCCTCGCGCCTGAGGCCGGGCGTACGTCGCCGCTGTCCAGCCGGCAGACCCGCCTCCCGCGGTGTCAGCCTCTCGCGTAGCGAGCGAACGAAATCACCGAGTTCACGCCGTTGTCCCGTCGTCTGCCCCATCACCATATTGGGATTTATACCAGTATAAAGATGGAACTGAAACCGGTATCGACGTCGTCGTATCAGGTGCCCGATCATCGAGAAAAGGACGGCCACGATGTCGCAGACCAGTCACGAAACCCTGGTGGGAAATCAGTTCGGCTCGCGTGCCGAGGCCTATCTGAAGAGCGCCGTGCATTCGCAAAGCGACGACCTCTCGGCGCTGGTGGACGTGATGAGAGGACGAAAGGCCGCTCGCGTGCTCGATCTTGGCTGCGGCGGAGGGCACGTCACCTTCAATCTGGCGCCGCTGGTGCGGGAAATCACCGCCTACGATCTGTCGCCCGAGATGCTGGAAATTGTCGGGAATGCGGCGCGGGAGCGCGGCTTGTCCAATGTGAAGACGCGGCAAGGAGCCGTCGAGGCGCTGCCTTTCGAGGATGCGAGCTTCGATGCCGTGGTGAGCCGCTTCAGCGCCCATCACTGGAGCAGCCTCGATGCCGCGCTTTCGGAGGCAGTGCGGGTGCTCGAGCCCGGCGGTTTCTTTGTGATGGTCGATACCGTGACGCCCGGCGTGCCGCTGCTCGACACCTATTTCCAGTCGATCGAACTTTTGCGCGACTGTTCGCATGTGCGCAACTATACGCGCTCGGAATGGGAGGCCGCGATCGCGCGGGCCGGGCTGCTTGCGGGCTCCGTCCAAGGCTTCCGCCTGCACCTCGAGTTCCGTTCATGGGTGGAGCGCATGAGGACGCCGGAAATCCAGGTGAAGGCAATCCGCGCTCTGCAGACGAGTGTCTCTTCGGTGGCAACGTCCTATTTCGACACCGAGCCGGATGGCAGCTACAAGATCGACGTGGCGCTGTTCACGGCGACGAAGCGGGCCGAATGATCGAAAGCGTTACGCCACGACTTCCCATCGGCCGCGCTCGAAGGAGCGGGCCATGGCGTGGACGGTCCGCTCGATCTCCAGTCCGTCCGCAAAGCCGATGCCGAGCGTATCTTCGCTCCGCATGCGGCCGATCAACTGCCGGCATTCGATGGTCTTCAACTCATTGAAGCCGAGCCCATGTCCGGGAGCGGGGATGAAGCGGTCGTAAGGCGGGTGCTGCGGCCCGGCAAGGATGGTGCGATAGCCCTGCTCGCCCGGCCGGCCGGGCGCCTGATAAAGCTGCATCTCGTTCATGCGCTCCTGGTCGTAGAGGATCGAGCCCTTGGAGCCGAAGATCTGCAGCGCGATGCGGCCCTTGCGGCCCCAGGCGGTGCGGTTGACCATGAGAACGCCGGAGATGCCTTCATGCAGATGGAAGAGAACGCTCGCCATGTCGTGGTTTTCCACCGCACGGCGCTTGCCGCCATCCACCGGCCGGTCGGCATAGGGCTTGTCCATATCGCACAGGACACGCGTCATATTGCCGAACAGCGTTTGCAGGATGGAGAGCGGATGGACCGCGAAATCGTCCAGCGCGCCATAGCCGTTGGCCCGCTCGTTGCGGGCTGCGAAGGGGGCGTCCGGGTCCGCCATGAAATCCTCGTCCATCTCGACGCGCACATGGTTGACCGAGCCGATCGCGCCTTCCGACAAGAGCTTGCGGATTTGGCGGACCATAGGGTTCTGGATGTAATTATAGCCTAGCATGGCGACCTTGCCGGATTGTCTCGCCGCCTCGGCCATGGCCTCGGCCTCGGCAAAACTCGGCGCCATCGGCTTTTCGCACCACACATGCTTGCCGGCTTCGAGCGCCACGATCGCCATCTCGGCGTGGAACTTGTTGGGTGTGGTGATCGAGATCACGTCGATTTCCGGATCGTCGATCAGGTCGCGCCAGTCGCCGGTCGCTTTTTCGAAGCCCAGTTCGTCGGCGCGCTTTTCGGCAAGCGGCGCGCTCGCCTCCGCAAGATGGACGAGGCGCGGCTTCGGCACGTCGCCGAAGACCGGATGGACCGTGTTCCAGGCGAGCGCATGGCATTTGCCCATATAGCCTGTGCCGATCAGGCCCACTCCGATGCGATCCATGCAGGTTTTCCTTCA
>JAKDNM010000074.1 GCA_030456445.1 Hyphomicrobiales bacterium | reverse complement strand
CAATCCGCTTTTCCAGGAGGAGTTTCCATGAGCCAGCGTACGCCGGGCTTCAACACCCTTTCCGTCCATGCCGGCGCCAAGCCGGATCCGGCCACCGGCGCCCGCGCCGTGCCGATCTACCAGACCACGTCCTTCGTCTTCGAGAATACCGACCATGCCGCGGCGCTGTTCGGACTGAAGGCGTTCGGCAATATCTACACGCGCATCATGAACCCCACACAGGCGGTGCTGGAGGAGCGCGTTGCCGCGCTTGAAGGCGGCACGGCGGCGCTCTGCACGGCTTCCGGCCAGTCGGCGCACCTGCTGGTCTTCCACACGCTCCTAAAGTCCGGCGACAATTTCGTCGCCGCGCGCAAGCTTTATGGCGGCACGATCAACCAGTTCGGCCAGGCTTTCCAGAATTTCGGCTGGGAGGTGCGCTGGGGCGACGTCAACGACCCGGAAAGCTTCGAGAAACTGATCGACGAGAAGACCAAGGCGCTACACATCGAGAGCCTCGCCAATCCGGGCGGCGAATTCGTCGATATCGCGAAGATCGCGGCTGTCGCGCGCAAGCACGGCCTGCCGCTGGTCGTCGACAACACGCTGGCCAGCCCTTATCTGGTACGGCCGATCGAGCATGGCGCCGACATCGTCGTCCACGCGCTGACCAAGTTTATCGGCGGCCACGGCAATTCGATCGGCGGCATCATCGTCGATGCCGGCACCTTCGACTGGTCGAAGTCCGGCAAATACCCGATGCTGTCGGAGCCGCGCACGGATTACGGCGGCATGGTCCTGCACGAGACTTTCGGCAATTTCGCCTTCGCGATCGCCGCGCGCGTGCTCGGCCTGCGCGACCTCGGTCCCGCGATCTCCCCCTTCAACGCCTTCCTGATCGTGACCGGGCTCGAGACCCTGCCGCTCCGGATGCAGCGGCATTGCGACAACGCGCTGAAGGTTGCGGAGTGGCTGTCGAAGCAGAAGCAGGTCAAGTGGGTTTCCTATCCGGGCCTTCCGTCCGATCCGAACCACGCGCTCCAGCAGAAATATTCGCCGAAGGGCGCGGGCTCGGTGTTCACCTTCGGGCTGAAGGACGGCTACGAGGCGGGCATCAAGTTCGTCGAAGGGCTGGAACTGTTTTCGCATCTCGCCAATATCGGCGATACGAAATCGCTGGTCATCCACCCGGCCTCGACCACGCACCGCCAGCTTTCCGACGAGCAGAAGGTGGCGGCGGGCGCCGGCCCGGACGTGGTGCGGCTTTCGATCGGCATCGAGGACGTCGAGGACATCATCGCCGATCTGGAGCAGGCGCTGAAGGCGGCAAGCTGAGGCAATTGGCTTGAAGACATGGCGCGGCGCCAGTCCGCCGCGCCAGTGGGCACGGAATCCGGGACGGCGCTTTGCCGCTCGCCGCATAAACCATTTCTCCGACTAACCTTCGGGCAGGACGTTGCGGGCTTGCGCCGGACGGTGTGACCAACCTATTTATCGGTTGAGACGGTACGAACCGATTCCGGCTTTGGGATCGGCCCGCGAAAAGGATTCTCCATGAAAAGCCCGACCGAGACATTCATGAACCTCGTGCCGATGGTGGTCGAGCAGACCAATCGCGGCGAGCGCGCCTACGACATCTTCTCCAGGCTCTTGAAGGAACGCATCATCTTCATCACCGGTCCGATCGAGGACGGGATGTCGACCTTGGTGTGCGCGCAACTTCTCTTCCTCGAGGCGGAGAACCCGAAGAAGGAGATCTCGCTCTACATCAACTCGCCGGGCGGCGTGGTGACGTCGGGGCTGGCCATCTACGACACGATGCAGTTCATCAAGCCGGCGGTCTCGACGCTTTGCATTGGCCAGGCGGCGTCGATGGGTTCGCTTCTTCTGTGCGCCGGTGAAAAGGACATGCGCTTTGCCACGCCGAACGCCCGCATCATGGTGCATCAGCCGTCAGGCGGTTTCCAGGGGCAGGCGTCGGACATCGAGCGTCATGCCCAGGACATCATCAAGCTGAAGCGTCGCCTGAACGAGATCTACGAGAGGCATACGGGCCGCGACTACGACACGATCGAGAAGACGCTCGACCGCGATCATTTCATGACGGCGGAAGAAGCCAGGGATTTCGGCATCGTCGACAAGGTTCATTCGACGCGCGGGGCGCTCGAGGCCGAGACGGCTGCGGGTTAATTCTCGCCGCGAACACTGGAAATGACGCTGAATTGAGACGTTCTGCGTCATTTCTGTCACAATTACCTGTTCCCACCGGTTGGGTGACAGCCTACGTTAAGCCTATGTTGATTTTTCAACGGCCTAAATTTGTTACAGATTCGCCTTCTCGTTGCCGCGCTTTCCGATTCGCGGCTCATACGGAAAGGCGGGGAGCGATGGTTGCCCAAGGTCTGCTCGCAATGGGGCTGCTGACAAAGGGGATGTTGGCATGGAGGCTTTGGGGCAATAGGATCGCAGGACTGGAAGCAGCCGGTTGGCCGGACGGACGCAAAAAGGAACGTGAGACATGAGCAAGGTCGGCAATGCGGGGGGTGGCGACTCGAAGAATACCCTCTACTGCTCGTTCTGCGGCAAGAGCCAGCACGAGGTCCGCAAGCTGATTGCCGGGCCGACGGTGTTCATCTGCGACGAGTGCGTCGAACTGTGCATGGACATCATCCGCGAGGAGAACAAGACCTCGATGGTGAAGTCGCGCGAGGGCGTGCCGACACCGCAGGAAATCCTCGGCGTACTCGACGACTATGTGATCGGGCAGCCCTACGCCAAGCGCGTGCTGTCGGTCGCGGTGCATAACCACTACAAGCGGCTGGCGCATGCCGGCAAGAACAACGATGTTGAGCTTGCCAAGTCCAACATCCTGCTGATCGGGCCGACCGGCTGCGGCAAGACGCTTCTGGCGCAGACCCTGGCGCGCATCATCGACGTGCCCTTCACCATGGCCGATGCCACGACGCTGACGGAGGCCGGCTATGTCGGCGAGGACGTCGAGAACATCATCCTGAAACTCCTGCAATCGGCCGACTACAATGTCGAGCGGGCGCAGCGCGGCATCGTCTATATCGACGAGATCGACAAGATTTCGCGCAAGGCCGATAATCCGTCGATCACCCGCGACGTCTCGGGCGAGGGCGTGCAGCAGGCACTCTTGAAGATCATGGAGGGCACGGTTGCCTCCGTGCCCCCGCAGGGCGGCCGCAAGCACCCGCAGCAGGAATTCCTCCAGGTCGACACCGCCAACATCCTGTTCATCTGCGGCGGCGCTTTCGCGGGGCTGGACAAGATCATTTCCGACCGCGGCCGCAAGACCTCGATCGGCTTTTCGGCAACGGTGGCATCCCCCGACGATCGCCGCGCGGGCGAAATCTTCCGCAAGGTCGAGCCGGAGGACCTCTTGAAATTCGGCCTGATCCCTGAATTCGTCGGCCGTCTGCCGGTGCTTGCCACGCTGGAAGACCTCGACGAGCCTGCGCTGATCCAGATCCTCACCGAGCCGAAGAACGCGCTGGTCAAGCAGTACCAGCGGCTGTTCGAGATGGAGAATGTCGACCTGACCTTCCACGAGAACGCGCTTTCGGCCATCGCCAAGCGCGCGATCGAGCGCAAGACCGGCGCGCGGGGCCTGCGCTCCATCATGGAGGCGATCCTGCTCGACACCATGTTCGAACTGCCGGCGCTGGAAGGCGTCCGCGAGGTGGTGATTTCGGAAGAAGTGGTTTCCGGCAATGCAAGGCCGCTCTACATCTATTCCGACACCAAAAAGGAAAAAGGCAACGTCAGCGCCTGACGTGGCCCTCCCACACGGCCTTGTGCCGGCTTCGCATATCCGCCCTGCCTGATCGCAGGGAACTGGCCCTTGATCTTCGAAGGTGCAACATCCACGTAAGCGGCAATGAGGTCGTCGAGGAATTCCGTGCCGATCGAGAGGCCCTTCAAAAGGGTTATGGGCGGAAAGAGTCGCGGTCGCTAAACTGAGATTCGCGGTTGGCCAAAGGCGGCCGCGATCGGAAAGGCAAGACAATGAGCAAATCATCCAAGGCTCCGGGCGCCGCCTCGCAGAAGGGGCCCTATGCGGTCCTGCCGCTGCGTGACATCGTCGTCTTCCCGCATATGATCGTGCCGTTGTTCGTCGGCCGCGAGAAGTCGATCAAGGCACTCGAGGAGGTCATGGGCGCGGACAAGCAGATACTGCTTGCGACCCAGATGAATGCTGCCGACGACGATCCCGAAGCCAGCGCGATCTACGATGTCGGCACGCTCGCCAATGTGCTTCAGCTCCTGAAGCTGCCCGACGGCACCGTCAAGGTGCTGGTGGAAGGCACGGTGCGCGCCAAGATCGCGCGCTTCACCGTGCGGGAAGAGTTTCACGAAGCCGAGGCCGAGATTCTCCATGAGCCGGTCGACGAAGAGGTTGAGGTCGAGGCGCTGGCGCGTTCGGTCGTCTCCGACTTCGAGAATTATGTGAAGCTCAACAAGAAGATTTCGCCGGAAGTGGTCGGCGCGGCCAGCCAGATCGACGACTATTCGAAGCTTGCCGACACGGTCGCCTCGCATCTTGCCATCAAGATTCCCGAGAAGCAGGAAATGCTCGCCACGCTCTCCGTCAAGGAGCGGCTGGAGAAGGCGATGGGTTTCATGGAGTCGGAGATTTCCGTGCTCCAGGTGGAGAAGCGCATCCGCTCCCGCGTCAAGCGGCAGATGGAGAAGACGCAGCGCGAGTATTATCTCAACGAGCAGATGAAGGCGATCCAGAAGGAACTGGGCGAGGGCGAGGACGGGCGCGATGAAGCGGCCGAACTCGAGGAGCGCATCAAGAAGACCAAGCTGACGAAGGAAGCGCGCGAGAAGGCCAATGGCGAGCTGAAGAAGCTGCGCTCCATGTCGCCCATGTCGGCGGAGGCCACCGTCGTGCGCAACTATCTCGACTGGCTGCTGTCGATCCCGTGGAACAAGAAATCCAAGCTCAAGAACGACCTGGAATATGCCCAGGAAGTGCTCGACGCGGACCATTTCGGGCTCGACAAGGTCAAGGAGCGCATCGTCGAGTATCTCGCCGTGCAGAGCCGCCAGAACAAGCTGAAGGGACCGATCCTGTGTCTCGTCGGCCCTCCCGGTGTCGGCAAGACCTCGCTCGGCAAGTCGATTGCCAAGGCGACCGGCCGCGAGTTCGTGCGCATGGCGCTTGGCGGCGTGCGTGACGAGGCCGAGATACGCGGCCACAGGCGGACCTATATCGGCTCGATGCCCGGCAAGGTCATCCAGTCGATGAAGAAGGCCAAGAAGTCCAATCCGCTCTTCCTGCTCGACGAGATCGACAAGATGGGCATGGATTTCCGTGGCGATCCGTCCTCGGCGCTGCTTGAGGTGCTCGATCCGGAACAGAACCACACCTTCAACGACCATTATCTCGAGGTCGACTACGATCTGTCGAACGTCATGTTCGTGACGACGGCCAATACGCTGAACATCCCGCCGGCCCTGATGGACCGCATGGAGATCATCCGTATCGCCGGCTATACGGAAGACGAGAAGGTCGAAATCGCCAAGCGGCACCTCTTGCCGAAGGCGGTGAGGGACCACGCGCTGAAGGCCGAGGAGTTCTCGGTCAGCGATGAGGCGCTCACCGAGATGGTGCGCACCTATACGCGCGAAGCCGGCGTCCGTAACTTCGAGCGCGAGTTGATGAAACTCGCCCGCAAGGCGGTCACCGAGATCCTGCGTTCCAAGGGCGAGAAGAAGGCCGTGCATATCACGCCGGAGAACCTGGCGGATTATCTCGGCGTTCAGCGCTTCCGCTTCGGCCAGATCGACGGCGAGGACCAGATCGGCGTGGTCACGGGTCTTGCCTGGACCGAGGTCGGCGGCGAGTTGCTGACGATCGAGGGCGTCATGATGCCCGGCAAGGGCCGCATGACGGTGACCGGCAACCTGAAGGACGTGATGAAGGAATCGATCTCGGCGGCGGCGTCCTATGTCCGCTCCAGGGCTATCGATTTCGGCATCGAGCCGCCGCTTTTCGATAAGCGCGACATCCACGTCCACGTTCCCGAAGGGGCGACCCCGAAGGACGGACCGTCTGCCGGCGTGGCTATGGCCACGGCGATCGTCTCGGTGATGACGGGCATTCCCGTCCGCAAGGATGTCGCCATGACCGGCGAGATCACGCTTCGCGGACGTGTGCTGCCGATCGGCGGATTGAAGGAAAAGCTGCTTGCCGCGCTTCGCGGCGGCATCAAGATGGTGCTGATCCCCGAAGAGAACGCCAAGGATCTGGTGGACATTCCAGACAATGTGAAGAGCGGCATGGAGATCATTCCGGTTTCCATGGTGGGCGAAGTGCTCAGCCACGCGCTTTTGAGGACGCCGGAACCGATCGAGTGGACTGAACCGGTGAGCCCGCCGGCAACGACCGATGGGCTTGAAGATGCGGTCACGCAAACCGTCGCGCACTGACGATCGGCATAAAATTCGAAAGGCCGGGCCTCGCGCCCGGTCTTTTTTTGTTCAAAACCGCAGAAATCCGGGCTTTTTTCTGGAAATCCTCCGGTTTCCGTCTTGGTTGCGGCCCAACTTCTAAATAAAGTGCCGCTCTGCCGGTTGAGTCGTGAGTCCGGTTTCCTGAGGAAGGGGATTGTTTATGAATAAGAACGAACTGGTTTCTGCAGTCGCTGATGAGGCCGGGCTGGAAAAGGGCAAGGCCCAGGCAGCGGTCGATGCGGTGTTTTCCGTTATCACCAAGGAACTGAAGACGGGCGGCGATGTCCGTCTGGTCGGCTTCGGAAATTTTTCGGTAGTCAAGAGGGAAGCGTCCACCGGGCGCAACCCGCAGACCGGTGCTCCGGTGAACATTCCGGCCCGCAAGGCGCCGAAATTCTCCGCCGGCAAGGGCCTGAAGGACGCGGTGAACTAACTGCCGTTTCTGCCGATACAGACGAAGAAGCCGGGCTCGCTCCCGGCTTTTTCATTTTTGGAAATTGTCGATGTGGCAGGATCTAAACCGCCGTCACATATCCGTCCAGCACCCGCTTCTGACCGGCCTTGTCGAAGTCGATGGTGAGCTTGTTGCCCTCGATCATGGCGACGTTGCCGTTGCCGAACTTCTGGTGGAAGACGCGGTCGCCGACCTTGAAGCGGGAGGGATCGGAGGAGACGGACTTCGCCACCAGTTCACCCTCGATGGTACGGCTCTTTACAGAGCCCCGGCCCGCGCCATGGCCTGAATCGGTTTCGCCGTACCCGATGCGCTCGACCGAGTGCCCCGAGCGCGTGCCCCAGTTGCGATCGGTCGCCTGGGTACGGTTTTGCTGCGCACGTTGCCAGCCGGGCGTGGCGTAGGTGTTGGAAAAAGAGCGTTCGCCGGCTTCGTCGAAGCGGGACGCGCCGTAGGGATTCTGGCGGCCGCCGCGGCCCTGCGCGAACGATCCGCCCCCATAGGGGTTGCCATAGCCGCCGTAGGAATTGCCGGCGTCGGCCACTTCGACATGCTTTTCCGGCAATTCATCGAGGAAGCGTGAGGGCATGGTCGATTGCCAGAGCCCATGGATACGGCGGTTGGAGACGAACCAGATATGCAAATTGCGCTTGGCGCGGGTTACCCCGACATAGGCGAGCCGCCGCTCCTCCTCCAACCCCGAGCGGCCGCCCTCGTCGAGCGCGCGCTGGTGCGGAAACAGCCCTTCCTCCCAGCCGGGCAGGAAGACGGTCTCGAATTCCAGCCCCTTGGCCGAATGCAGCGTCATGATGTTGACGGCATCGAGCCCTTCGTTCTGCTCGGCCTCCATCACCAGCGCGATATGCTCAAGGAAGGAGCGCATGGACTCGAACTCGTCCATGGAGCGCATCAGCTCCTTGAGGTTGTCGAGCCGTCCGGGCGCGTCGGCGGAGCGGTCGTTCTTCCACATCTCCGTGTAGCCGCTCTCTTCCAGGATGGTCTCGGCAAGCTCGGTATGCGGCGTCGAGTCGAGTGCCTTTTGCCAGCGGGCAAAGCCGGCGGTGAGTTGGCGAAGCGCGGCGCGCGGCTTCGGCTTCATCTCGTCGCTTTCGGCGAGGTCGGTGGCAGCCTCCAGCATAGGAATGCCGCGTCCGCGCGAAACATCGTGGATCTGGCGCACCGCCGCCTCGCCTAGCCCACGCTTGGGTACGTTGACGATGCGCTCGAAGGCGAGGTCGTCGGCGCCTTGAGCGACGACGCGGAAATAGGCCATGGCGTCGCGGATTTCCTGGCGCTCGTAAAAGCGCGGGCCGCCGATGACGCGGTAATTGAGGCCGAGCGTGACGAATCGGTCCTCGAATTCGCGCATCTGGAAGGATGCGCGCACGAGGATCGCCATGTCGTTGAGTTTGTGGCCCTTTGCCTGCAGCGCCTCGATCTCGTCGCCGACGGCGCGGGCTTCCTCCTCCGAATCCCAGGCGGCATGCACGATGACCTTGGCATCGTCGGGATCGGCGGCGTCGGTGAAGAGCGTCTTGCCGAGCCGCCCTTCATTATGCGCGATCAGGTGGGAAGCGGTGCCGAGGATGTGGGCCGTGGAGCGATAGTTGCGTTCCAGCCGGATCACGGTGGCGCCGGGAAAATCCTTGTCGAAGCGCAGGATGTTGTCCACCTCCGCTCCGCGCCAGCCATAGATCGACTGGTCGTCGTCGCCCACGCAGCAAATATTCACGCTCGCGGCCGAGCGCTCGCTTCGCTCGCTGGCCTCCGCGAGGGCGGGCGAACGATCGCCCGGCGCGCGGTCGCGCGCTCGGCCTTCGGCCGGAACGTGTCCGCTCTCCGCGCGCGCGCGGGGGTTGAGTGCTCCAGCGGCCCGCGGCCGCTGCGCCAAAAGCCTCAGCCACATATACTGGGCGGTGTTGGTGTCCTGGTATTCGTCGACGAGGATGTATTTGAACCGGCGATGATATTCGCGCAGCACATCCGGATTCTCGCGGAAGATGCGGATCGGGTGCAGCAAAAGATCGCCGAAGTCGCAGGCGTTCAGTGTCTTCAGCCGCTCCTGATAGTCGGTGTAGAGCTTGCGGCCCTTGCCGTTGCCGAAGCTTCTGGCGTCGCCTTCGGGAATGTCCTTCGGGCCAAGCCCCTTGTTCTTCCAGCCATCGATCATCATGGCGAACTGGCGCGCGGGCCAGCGCTTGTCGTCCAGCCCCTCCGCCTGGATGAGTTGACGGACGAGCCGGATAACGTCGTCCGTGTCGAGGATGGTGAAGCCGCTTTTCAAACCAGCCAGTTCGGCATGGCGGCGCAGAAGCTTGACGCCGATCGAATGGAAGGTGCCGAGCCAGGGCATGCCCTCGACCGCCTCGCCGACGAGGCGGCCGATCCTCTCTTTCATTTCCCGCGCCGCCTTGTTGGTGAAAGTGACGGCAAGAATTTGCGAGGGGAAGGCGCGGCCGAGGCTCAGTATATGTGCGATGCGGGTCGTCAGGACGCGTGTCTTGCCGGTGCCCGCGCCGGCCAGCACCAGAACCGGGCCTTCCGTCGTCTCCACCGCAAGCCGCTGCTCGGGGTTGAGGCCCTTCAGATAGTCCGGCGCAGAGCCCTGCCGTGCGGCCATGGCGCGCGCGGCAATACCGGACGGGCGCGGACCATCGGGTTCGTCGCCATGTGGTTCATCGAAGAAGGGCATATCGTCGGGAAGACCGGCCATTTACGGGGAATGTAGTGATTCGGCTGCAAAAGGCCACATAAACCGGGCAGGAGACGATCCCTGTCCCATCCCTAACCGGCAGCACGCAGCGGGGCGCAGGCGGCATAAAGCAGAAGCTTGAGCTGGGTCTGGCTGTCCACGCTCGCCTGCATCGCAAGCGGACGGGCCGCCCACTCCCTCACTTCCTCCACCACCCGCCGATGATCCTCCGGGACGCCGAGAACATCGACCTTCCGGCCCCGGCGATCCAGTAAGAGGAGATACAGCTTGCGCTGCGGCTCCGTTTCCACCGCCGCCGCCCGCTGATAGCGGGGCTGGTCGAAGCGGACATTGAACAGCACCGAAGCGCTGACCTTTTCCGCCGCCGCCTGCACCGCCGTCTCGAAGCTGCTTGTGGTGAAATCGACGAACTCGAAGGCAAGCTCGAACAGCACGGCTTCGAGATCGTACACTTCGGCCGGAAACTGCGACTCGGGCATTATCATCGGCCATTATGGTAATGGCCTCAGGCATTTAACAAGCTGTCGAAACGGTAATCACCAATTGAGGTACCTGGCTCCACAGGGGAGCGTTTCCTCACCCTATGGGCTTCTTTTCCATGCGCGCTATGCGCCGATCGGTGAAGTTGAGGCGGGCAGCCGTAATCGGGGCGACGATGCGGGCGAGGTCTTCATCGCCCGAAAGTGCGGTGTCGAGTTCGGTCATCTGGTTCATGGCGATCAGGCTGAGGATATCGAGCCGCGGATGCCCATCGACCGCGCGCGGCAGTGCGGCGACCGGCTGCACGAGATCGGCGGTGGCCGCGTGGCTTTTCAGGTCGGCAGGATCAACCCCGGGCGCTTCCACGAAGGCATAGATGCCGACGCCCTTCTTCGGCAGAGGGTAAAGAGTAAGCGCCACGTCGGTCACCCCCGGCTGGCGTTTCAGCGCCGTGACGATCGCGGCGCCTTCGTGGTCGATGCGATCGCCGGTGCCTTCGCCGTCCGACCATTTGAACACGCCCTTGGTGATGAGATTATAGAGCTTCTTGCCGGACGCCATCCATATCCGGGAGGGAAGCGAGCGGCGCGCGAGGATGCGCTTTGCGGTCGGCGTCATCAGGCGAGGGGCAAAGGCGCGCTTCTGTTTGAGGAGATGGCGGAAATCCTCATAGGCCATCAGCCGGTAGAGAGCGCCCTGCCGCTTGTGCCGGGAGGCAAGCTGGAAATCGATGACTGCCGCGCCCCCGTCCGGCGTCATCAGCCAGTTCTGCGGCTTGGCGAGGTCGTTATGGGTGATGCCGGCGCGGCGCAGCCGTCGCAAAAGCCGTTCCGCGTCGTGATACCAGGCCGCGTCCGCCGGCCGCGCGAGGTGCAGGGGCGTGCCCTCGCTCCAGGAGCGCAGCAGGCCGTCCCGATCCGTCGAGATGAGCTGCGGGGTCCCGTCCATGCCCTTCACTGCCCGCAAGGCGGCGATTTCACGCCGGGCCAGCACCCAGGCAAGCGGACGCGACCACCATGGCGCGGCCGAGACGATGCGGCGGATCACGGGCGTCGCCGGTTCGCCGGCAAGATGCCCCTTGTGCGTCTCGGAGAAGACGTCGCGCTTGAGCACCGTTTCCGTGACGAAATCGGGCATGGCCATCCTTTCGCGCGTCGGTAGACGAAGGCGGCGAAGGGCGCAAGCGCGGTGTGGTTATTCCGCTGCCATGGGAAGCGCCGGATAGTCGGTATATCCGTCCGGCCCGCCATTGTAGAAGGTTTCGCTGCGCCACGGGTTCAACACCGCGCCAAGCCCGATGCGCTCCGGGAGATCCGGATTGGCGACGAAGGCCTTGCCGAAGGCGGCTGCGTCGGCCTCACCATTGGCGAGCAATTGCCCGGCCGTTTCCGGATCGAGCCCTTCATTGGCGATATAGGCCCCGCCGAAGGCCGCCTTGAGCGCCGGCCCGAGGCGGGGCTCTGCCAGCGATTCGCGCGCCATGATGAAGGCGATGCCGCGCTTGCCCAGTTCGCTCGCGACATGACCGAAGGTCGCCGGCAGGTCGCTGTCGCTCATGTCGTGCGAATCGGCGCGCGGCGCCAGATGCATGCCGACGCGGCCCGCACCCCACACGGATATGACGGCGTCGGTCACTTCGAGCAGCAGGCGCGCGCGGTTTTCCCGCGAGCCGCCATAGCGGTCGGTACGTTTGTTGGTGCCGTCCTGCAGGAACTGGTCGAGGAGATAACCGTTGGCGCCATGGATTTCGACGCCGTCGAAGCCGGCGCGCTTGGCATTCTCCGCTCCCTTGCGGAAGGCCTCGACCACGCCTTCCACCTCCTCTGTTTCGAGCGCACGCGGCGTCGCGTAATCGCGAACCGGACGGAGAAGGCTGACGTGACCTTTCGGGCGTATGGCGCTTGGGGCAACCGGCGGCTGGCCACCATGATAGACCGGGTCGGAGATGCGCCCGACGTGCCAAAGCTGCATCAGAATACGACCGCCGGCCTCATGGACGGCCCTGGTGATATCGCGCCATGCGGCGACCTGTTCTTCCGACCAGATGCCGGGCGTCGCCGGATAGCCGACGCCCTCGGGCGTGACCGAAGTCGCTTCGGTGAGAATCACGCCGGCCGAGGCGCGCTGCACGTAATATTCCTTCATCAGCGCATTCGGCACGCGGCCCGGCATCGTCGCGCGGTTGCGCGTCATCGGCGCCATGAAGATGCGGTTGGGGAGATTCAAGTCGCCAATGGCGATCGGATCGAAGAGCGAGGGCATGGGCACGGTCCAGTTCTGTAAACTCATTGTTCAATGGATTTTGAACAAGTAGGGTCGTGAATGCCATCCGGCAAGGGAAAGATTTTTCGGCATGCCCAACCAGGCGGGATTGGATATCTCGGTTTGCGCCGTTCGATAAAAAAGCCCGGCGCATGGCCGGGCCAGTTCGCGGGAAAGGGGGCCGGTCAGGCCCCCAGATGGCTTGCCATGCCCGGCACGGCGTCAGTGATTTCCTTGACGAGATCTGGGCCGGCGGCGGCCTTCGCCTGCTGGAAGAACTGCTCACCTGCCTGCTCGATCTGTTCGACGGTAAGACCAGCTTCCTTCAGGCGAGAAACGCCTTTGAGGAGAGCGCCGGCCTTCTCGCCGAGCGCGGAGCCGAGCATGTTCATCAGCCCGCCCCCGCCGCCGTTCGGGTCGGCTGCCATGACATCGTGGCGCTGGGCAAGATCCCGGGAGCCCGGCACCTTGTCGAACAGCGCGTCGACCTTCGTTCCCTCCGCTTCGTGGTCGATGACGGAGAGAATGGTTCCGACCGTAGTCTCTGCCGTCGGCTGGTCGACGCCGAGACGCGTCGCGACCTGATTGACGATGTCCTGTGCGATGATGGCCATCGGTTTAGTTCTCCTGCTTCAGACGCGTGTTGCAGGCGCTCCAGTATTGCGGCCACTTTTGGCCCCGCAGATGGTCCGCTGCCTTGTCGCTCTGGTATTCGACACTGCATTCATGGATGCGCTGGCGGAAAGCGATCTGGCCGGGCGTCAGCGGCTTGCCGTTCTTGTCGACCGTCGAAGCCTTGTAATTCGTCGCCGTTTTCCGTGCCTTCGGCTCGTCCGGTGTCGCGGAAGCATCAGACTTGTCGTTGCGGATATCGGCGGCGCAGTCCGAATAGAATTGCGACCACTTCTTGCCGCCGAGCGTACCGGCCGACTTCGCTGCCTGATACTGCCCGCTGCAAATCTGCTGTGTGGTCTGGTGGTCGGAGGGCGCCGACTTGCTCGCCGTTTTGGTCGTTTTCGACTTGGTGGGGGTCTCGGCGGCTGCGGTTGACCCGCCGTCTTTCATTCCCGCCGCGCAATCGGAATAGAATTGCGGCCACTTCTTGCCGCCGAGCGTGCCGGCGGCCTTGGCGGCCTGGTACTGCTCGCTGCACACCTGCTGCGTCGACTGGCCGGAGGATTTGGCCTCTTTCTTCGAAGTCGACTTTTCCGTCTTTTCGGCCTTTTTGGTGGAGGCCTCGGACTTGCTTGCCTTCTTCGTTTTTGCGGTGGTGTCTTCGGCTGCGGTGGTGCCCCCCTTCATCTTGGCGGCGCAATCCGAATAATATTGCGGCCATTTCTGGCCGTTAAGCGTGCCGGCTTTTTTTGCCGCCTGATATTGGGCGCTGCATTCCTTGCTAACGCTGCCGGCAGCCGCTTCGGCCGAAACGGGCAGCGCCAGGAAGCCGAGGCCGGCGAGCGCCGCCACGCCGGCCAGCACAGATTTGGAAACAAGCATTTCAGTCCTCCTTGCCAATCAAGCAAAAACGCTTCGGTGCGTACCGTAGGGTCCGGATACCGGAGCACCTCAAGTATAGGCCGCCGTCGATCTTACCATCGAGAAGTGCAACTGCAATTTGGTCTTTTGTTCGGCAACATGTGACGATGCCGGTAGAGCGGCTGGTACTCGCTCGCCAAAAATTTATTCGACCGGGAGGCCCAGCCGTTTAATGGTGTGTCGGGCGGGGAAAGGCAGCACGGAGACGACATGCGCAAACCGACCATTACACAGGCCATGATCGACGCCTATGACGAATATACGCATCTCACCCTCGATCGCCGCCGTTTCATGGAGACGCTTACCCGGCTGACCGGTTCGGCTGCGGCTGCGGCGGCGATCGCACCGCTCCTTGCGGCCGATCCGGCGCGCGCCGCGATGGTGACGGCCGACGATGGACGCATCGAGGGCGGGGATATCACCTATCCCGGAGCGGACGGAGACATGAAGGGCTATCTGGTGCGGCCCGCCGGCAAGGAGGGTAAACTTCCCGCCGTCATGGTGATTCACGAGAATCGCGGGCTGAACGAACACATTCGCGATGTCGCACGGCGTCTGACGCTCGAAGGTTTCACGGTGCTGGCGCCGGATTTCCTTTCCCCTTCGGGCGGCACACCGACGGACGAGGAAAAGGCGCGCGAGATGATCTCCGCCCTCGATCCGGCGAAGACGACCGCCAACGCCGTCGCGACCGTAGCCTACCTGAAGAGCGACCCCGACAGTACCGGCAAGGTTGGCGCGGTCGGCTTCTGTTGGGGCGGCGGGCTGGCCAATCGCACGGCGGTCGACGCGCCGGACCTTGCCGCGTGCGTCGCCTATTACGGCATGCAGCCGGGTGCGGCGGATGTTGCGAAGATCCGGGCCGCGCTTCTCCTGCACTATGCAGGGCTCGACCAGCGCACCAATGCCGGCATTCCGGCTTTTCGCGAGGCACTTGAGAAGAATGGCAAGGATTTCCAGATCTATGTCTATGAGGGCGCCAACCACGCATTCAATAACGATACGTCTGCGGCACGTTACGACAAGAAAGCGGCGGACCTCGCCTGGGGAAGGACTGTCGCTTTCCTGAAAAAATATCTTTCGTGAAGGCATGTGAGGCGGTTTGGTTAATCCCACGATGGTGGAACCGGTAGAATATGCCGGCTTCGCCTCTACCTTTCCGGTCCTTGTCCTTTGTGGAGAGACTACACGCGGATTTTTCTTTGCCGTTGGAATGCAAGACGGGAAGAACAACCGGCAAATGCGTTCGTTTCAGTAGAAAGATTTTTTTCTCTTATTCCGCGCCTGTCGAATGATATTCCGGGCCCGCAACACGTCGATCGGGATAGGAAGATTGTATCGGTCCATCGTATACAGTGCCTGGTTGATCATCCTGGATGCGCGCCAGAAGTCGTAGTCACTTATGGTTGCATTGGCAGCGAGCCGCTTCGATAGCTTGTCGAGATCGATATTCATCGCGTTCTCCGCTTTTTATTTTGCCCCGCGACTCAAAACCCGGAATCAGTTCGGCCCCATAAGAGCGCTTGAAGCGGCCGGTTCAACGAAAGCGGAAAAGTTACCAACTTACGAATTCCGTTAAGGTTTACGAATGGTAAACGGCATGGGGGATTTCTCCGTCCGCGCCGGATGTTGGTTGTGCGGAAAATTCCGGATGACTTCCTCGCGCTGCGGCGTATCGAATGTGCCGTCGCGTTTTTCATGGATGATTCGTCCGACGATGCCGCAGCCGGGTTGCGCCCCGCATTTCTGTCGTGACGCGTTCAGATGAGTCCGGACCTCATCCAGGCCGGTACCGGCGCGATTGCGGCGCTGGCAGCCGCCGGCATTATTTTCCGCCCCTACGGCCTGCCGGAAGCCTTTTGGGCTTTGGCCGCCGCCGTGCTTCTCGTCGGCTTGCGCTTCCTGCCGCTCTCGGCGGCGTGGCAGGGCGTGCTCGCCGGCCTCGACGTTTATCTTTTCCTCATCGGCATGATGGTGCTTTCGGAGGTGGCGCGGGAAGCGGGCCTGTTCGACTGGCTGGCGGCGCTGGCGACCCGGTTTGCGAAGGGCTCGCCCGGCCGTCTGTTTGCGCTCGTCTATGGCGTGGGCATTGTCGTGACCGTTTTCCTGTCCAATGATGCGACGGCCGTGGTGCTGACGCCCGCGGTGGCCGCCGCGATGCGTGCGGCGGCCGTCAGCGAGCCGTTGCCCTATCTTCTCATTTGCGCCTTCATCGCCAATGCCGCCTCCTTCGTATTGCCGATCTCGAACCCGGCCAACCTCGTCGTCTACGGCTCCCATATGCCCCCGCTCTTCGAATGGCTGCCGCTGTTCGCTTTGCCCTCGCTTGCCGCAATTGCAGCGACCTACGGCGTGCTGCGCTGGTCGCAACGGAAAAGGCTCAGCCGCGAAATTGTGCGCCGCGTTGAGATGCCGCGCCTCTCCTTCGGCGGCCGGGTCGCGGGCTTCGGCATCGTCGCGACCGCAATCGTGCTGATGGCCGTGTCCGCTTATGGCTATCAGCTCGGCCTGCCTACCGCGATCACAGGCATGCTCACCGCCGCCGTGACGCTCCTTGCGGAGAGAAGATCGCCGCTCAAAGTGGTGAAGGGTGTCTCCTGGGGCGTATTGCCGCTGGTGGCTGGCCTCTTCGTGCTGGTCGAAGGCCTGCAGCACACCGGCTCCATACCGGCGCTCGCCGGGCTTCTCCTGTCGGCGGCGGAGAGCTCGACGGCCGGCACCGCATGGGCCTTCGCCGGTGCGACGGCGCTTGCCGCCAATCTGGTCAACAATCTCCCGGTAGGGCTCGTCGCTGCGACCGTCTTCCAAAGCGCACAGTTTCCGGAGATGCTGCACCGCTTCGTGCTGATTGCGGTCGATCTCGGGCCGAACCTCTCCGTCACCGGGTCGCTCGCCACGATCCTCTGGCTTGCCGCGCTGAGGCGCGAGGGCATTTTGGTCAGCGGCTGGGCGTTCCTGAAAGTCGGCATCGTCGTGATGCCGCCCGCGCTTGTGCTTTCGCTCTTGGCGGCGTGGATTTCAGGCCCGGCGGCATCGTAGTGCAGTCGATAGGCTTTATTTCCTGCGGATGGCGATAGAACGGCCGGCGCGCTCAGGCACCGGCAGCGAGGCGTGAGCGGTCGCCATCGCCTCTACCTTTTCCAAGATGTCGGCAGGGAAGGGCGCTACCTTCGGCCCGGCCATGTCGACATGCAGCATCAGGTTTTCCGATGTCGCCGCCAGCCAGCCGTCCACATGCCGCAGCTCCTGGAAGAAGCGGATGCGCTTCTCGTCATGGTCGAGAATTTGCAGCGACGCGGTGACCTTATGGTCCAGATGCAGTTCGCGCACGTAGCAGATATGCACCTCCGCCGTGTAGGACGTCAGGCGCCGCTCATTTGCATAGCCCGGCCCCATGCCCAACAGTTCGAAGGCCGCGTCGGCGCATTGGTCGAACAGCACATTGTAATAGGCCATGTTCAGATGGCCGTTATAGTCGATCCAGTCCTTCTGGATTTCCATGACGCTGGAGACGAAAGGGGCAGAGGCGGGCATCGGGTCGACCTTTGAGATTGCAGGGCGGGGCATCCTGGTCTTAGACAAGGACGGCAGATTGCCCGAATACCCTTAGATGAACGTGCGCCGGAACCGCAACCGGTCCGGTATGGAGGAAATGAAATGGCTCTGGCGGACCTTGAGCGGGTAGAGCGCAACGCGGCGGGGATCGATACGGCGCTCGGCATTTTGAAACAGCGTTTCGGTGCGCGCCTGCAGACCGGCCAATCGGTTCGGGAGCAGCACGCCCACACCACCACATACATCCCCAATCAGGCACCCGACGCTGTCATTTTTCCCGAAAGCACAGAGGAGGTGGCCGAGATTGTGCGGGTATGCGCCGAGCATCGTGTGCCTGTCATCCCCTTCGGGGTCGGTACTTCGCTCGAAGGGCACACCAATGCACCGGGCGGCGGCATCTCGCTCGATATGACCAACATGAACCGCGTCGTCCGGGTCGATGCGGAAGATCTCGACTGCGTCGTGGAGCCCGGCATCACGCGCGAGGCGCTGAACGAATATCTGCGTGATACCGGCCTCTTCTTCCCCATCGATCCGGGTGCCAACGCCACGATCGGCGGCATGGCCTCGACGCGTGCCTCGGGCACCAACGCCGTGCGCTACGGCACCATGCGCGACAATGTGATGGCGCTTACCGTGGTCATGGCGGACGGCAAGGTGGTGACGACTGCCAAGCGGGCGAAGAAGTCGTCGGCCGGCTACGATTTGACACGGCTGTTCGTCGGCGCGGAGGGCACGCTTGGCGTCATCACCCAAGTGACGCTCAAGCTCCAGGGCATCCCGCAGGCGATTTCCGGCGGCGTCTGCCCGTTCCCGAGCGTCGAGGCCGTATGCGAGGCGGTCATCGCGACCATCCAGATGGGCATCCCGGTAGCCCGCATCGAGCTTGTCAACCAACTCATGATGCGCGGCATGATCAACTATTCCAAGCTCGACTATCCGGAAAGCCCCTGCCTGTTCCTCGAATTCCATGGCAGCGAAGCCGGCGTGAAGGAGCAGGCCGAGATGTTCGGCGAGATCGCCGACGAATATGGCGGCGGGCCGTTCATGTGGACCACCAACGCGGAAGAGCGGGCGAAGCTCTGGAAAGCGCGCCACGACGCCTATTGGGCGTCGATGACGCTGAGGCCGGGCGCGCAGGGCATCTCCACAGATGTGTGCGTGCCGATCTCCGGGCTCGCCGAATGCATTGCCGCCACCGAGATCGACATCGCCGAGAGCGGCCTCATAGGCCCGATCGTCGGTCATGTCGGCGACGGCAATTTCCATGTGGCGCTGCTGCTCGACGCCGAGAACCCGAAGGAGGTCGAAGCGGCGGAGGCCTTCATCGCCCGCCTCAACATGCGCGCCATCGCCATGGACGGCACCTGCACGGGCGAGCACGGCATCGGCCAGGGCAAGATGGCGTTCCTGGAGCGCGAACTCGGCG
>JAKDNM010000011.1 GCA_030456445.1 Hyphomicrobiales bacterium | reverse complement strand
GAGGGGCTCTTGCATCGGCGGGCTTTCCGGGTACATCCGTTGTTTGCAGGGCTTTGACACAAGGCACAAGCACCAGCCATCGGAAATGGGAGAGAATCACATGCACAGCATTGCCGCCAATGGCGCCCACATTCCGGCGCTCGGGCTCGGCACATGGACGCTGAAAGACGACGAATGCACGGATATGGTCGCCGAGGCCCTGAAGCTCGGCTATCGCCATGTCGACACGGCCACCTCCTACGACAATGAAGAGGCGGTCGGCGCCGGTCTGAGAGCGTCCGGCGTCGCGCGTGGCGATTTCTTCCTCACCACCAAGATATGGCATACCGATCTCGCGCCGCGCGACTTCCGCCGTTCGACCGAAGCCAGCCTGAAGCGGCTCGGCGTCGACCATGTCGATTTGCTTCTCATTCACTGGCCGGACCCGAAGGTGCCGCTTGCCGATACCCTCGGTGCGCTGAACGAGGCGCGCGCGAAGGGGCTGACGCGCCATATCGGCGTCTCGAATTTCCCGACCGCACTGCTCGCCGAGGCGACCGGGCTCTCCGACGCCCCGCTCGCCGTCGATCAGGTCGAATACCACCCCTATCTCGACCAGTCGAAGGTGCACGCTGCTTGCCAGGGCGCCGGCATGGCGATGGTGTCCTACTGTCCGCTGCACAGGGGCGGCGACCTTCTCTCAGAAGGGCCGATCCTCGAAGCCGCCAAGGCGCATGGCCGAACGCCGGGACAAATCGTCTTGCGCTGGCATGTCCAGCAGGAGGGCGTCGTCGCCATTCCGCGCACGACGAAGAAGGAGCGCCTGAAGGAAAATCTCGCAATCTTCGATTTCGCCCTTTCCGGCGACGAGATGAAGGCGATTTCCGCTCTCGCTCGCCCCAGCAGCCGCCTCTGCGATTTCCGCTTCTCGCCGAAGTGGGATTGAGAGGAAGGACGCAGGGCCGGTCAACCCGCCTGCTTCGCTTTCCCGCTTGTCCGCGTCGATTTCCTGCTATCCGAATCGTTGAAGGAGTGCGCAGCTTCCGGGGCGGTCATTCCCCGGATTCCCATGGCGACGCAGGTACAGCACCCGATCTGGCTCCCGGCCGTGCCGCAGCGGGGAGCCCGCACCTTCGCCGCGCTTTATGCGGTGGAATCCTTCGCGCGGGCTTCCATATCCAGCGTCATCCCGATCCAGGCCTACGACCTCTTGCACAACGAGCAGGAAGTCTCGCTTCTCTATACGCTGGTGGCGATGCTCGGGCTTTCGGTGACGCTCTCGATGCCGTTCCTGATCGAGCGTTTCTCAAGGCGTTGGGTCTATACCGCCGGCGCGTCTGCGCTCATCGTCGGATCGGCCTTCTTCGTCACGCAGTCGCTGCCCGGCCAGATGCTCGGTATGCTCTTCCGCGTCATGGGGGCGAGCGCGCTTTCCATTACGCTCAACCTCTACATCATGGATTACATCCGCAAGCAGGAGTTCATGCAGTCGGAATCGCTACGCATGGCGTGGTCGACGCTTGCCTGGACCTGCGGCCCGTTCCTCGGCGTCTATCTCTATACGCGCTTCGGCCTGTTTGCCGCCCATGGCGTGGTAGCGGCCTTCGCACTGTGCCTTCTGGCCCTGTTTTGGCATTTCCGCCTCGGCGACAACGAGTTGATCCGGCCGGGCAAAACCCAGCCGCAGAATCCGTTGAAGAATATCAGGCGCTTCGTCAGCCAGCCGCGGCTCAGGCTGGCGTGGGTGATCGCTTTCGGCCGCTCCTGCTTCTGGTCGACCTTCTTCGTCTATGTGCCGATCCTCATGGTGGCGACGGGCGAAGGCAAGCTCATCGGTGGCCTGTTCGTTTCGGCGGGCAATCTGCTGCTCTTCTTCGCCCTTTTCTGGGGAAAGGCCGGCCGGCGCTTCGGCGCGCGCCGGACCATCGCCTTCGCCTTCATGATGCTGGCGCTGTTTCTTTTCGCGGCCGCTGCCGCCGGCGAGGCGCATCCTCTTTTGGCCGGAACCTTCCTGCTTGGCTGCGCGCTGTTCGTCATCGCCGTCGATGCGCTCGGCTCCACCGTCTATATGCGCGCCGTGCGCATACGCGACCGCCCGCAGATGACGGCGGTCTATCGCACCTATATCGACCTGTCGGACCTGACGCCGCCGCTCGTCTATTCGGTCGTGCTCGCCTTCACCGGGCTCGGCGGGGTCTTCGCCGCGCTCGGCGTCTTCGTCGCGGTGTGCTGCTGGCTCACCTGGCGCTACGTGCCGAGGGCGATGTAGCGGCGCCGATCTCCTCGATCAGCCCGGCCAGCTGGCCAAGCGCGTCGATGCGCCGGAAGCGCGGCTCGCCGTCGGGCTCGGGCACATGCTCGAGAACCCATGTCAGTTCATGCGGGACGTAGACGCCCCACGCGCCCGCACGGATCGCCGGCACGACGTCGGATTTCAGCGAATTGCCGACCATCATGCTGCTCGCAGCCCCATCGGCATGGCGCTTGAAGATCGCCTCATAAGTGGCGGCGCTCTTGTCGCTGACGATCTCGATGGCGTCGAACAGATCGCCGAGGCCGGACGCGGCAAGCTTGCGCTCCTGGTCGAAGAGGTCGCCCTTGGTGATGAGGATCAGCCGGTAGTCGCCGGCGAGCCGCTCCAGCGTTGCGCGCGCATCCGGCAGCGTCTCGACGGGATGCGCCAGCATGGCCCGGCCGGCTTCGAGGATATCGGCGATCACGCTCGCCGGCACCTTGCCCTCCGTGACCTCCACCGCCGTCTCGATCATGGACAGCGTAAAACCCTTGATGCCGAAGCCGTAATGCGAAAGGTTGCGCTTCTCCGCATCGAGCAGCCGGACGGCCAGATGGCCACGCTCGGCATAGTCCTTCAGGAGGTCCGCGAAGCGCTCCTCCGTCAGCCGGAAGAACTGTTCGTTCTGCCAGAGCGTGTCGTCGGCGTCGAAGCCGATGGCGGTAAGGGAAGCCATGCCGCGCTTATCGCGCGCCCCGGCCGCGCCGGCAAGTGGCGGCCGGCCATCTCCGCGCCGAGCTTCCATTGACGATCAATGACTTCGCCAGTCGTTATCCGTTGGCTTGCGAGGAACGGCACTCCAGGGAGGGCTATGCCCTCACAGCTTTGAAACGCCTGTCCGGATTCCCGCGGGTGGGTATCGACGGATCACGAGCACCCGCTGGTCGCCCCGCAAGTATCGCATTTCTCGCACGTCCCGTTGCGCACCATCGTAAAGTTCTGGCATTCCGAGCACATGTTGCCGGTGTAGCCCTGCATGATCGCCTTTTGGCGGCGGGTGGCGGCGACGGCTTTGGCCTCGGCGGCTTCCTTCGCTGCGTCCTGGGTGAAGAGTTCGGCGGAGGTTTCCGCTTCGCTTGCCTCTTCCGCCTCGCGGGCCTTCTCCTCGTAGTCGCGCTTGAAGGCGGTGGCTTCCTCGGCGAGCGCGGCGAGCGTGGGTTTCAGCGCCGTGACCGTCGCGGCGCCGCCGGCGAGCGAACGCACATTGGAGCCGGAAACGGCCGTGGGAGCCATGCGGGTGGGGGTGGTGGTCCCGGAGGGGGCCGCTCCCCCGGCAAAGCCCTTCGGTTCTGCGCTCGACACCACCTTGAAGGTCTGGCCGCGCGTCAGGCCCTTCGACACCGGCAGCCGGCCCTCCGACATGCCGCGCCCGAGCGAGGTGTTGGAGATTTCCGACGGATCGACATGGGCGAGGTCGTTACGGCCGAGATAGGAGATCGCAAGCTCGCGGAAGACATAGTCGATGATCGATGTCGCGGTCTTGATGGCCTCGTTGCCGATGACCATGCCGGCCGGTTCGAATTTCACAAAGGTGAAGGCGTCGACATATTCCTCCAGCGGCACGCCGTATTGCAGGCCGATGGAAATCGCGATGGCGAAATTGTTCATCATCGCGCCGAAGGCCGCACCTTCCTTGTGCATGTCCATGAATATCTCGCCGAGCCGGCCGTCGTCGAACTCGCCGGTGCGCAGATAGACCTTGTGGCCGCCGACCACCGCTTTTTGCGTGTAGCCCTTGCGGCGGTTGGGCAGCCGCTCGCGCTCGCGCACCACGCGCTCCACGATGCGCTCGACTATTCTTTCCGTCACAGCCGCGGCGCGGGCGGCATTGGGTGCCGCGACCAGTTCCTCGACCAGATCGTCCGCCTCCTCGTCATCGTCGGAGAGAAGCGAGGCGTTGAGCGGCTGCGACAGCTTGGAGCCGTCGCGGTAGAGCGCGTTGGCCTTCAGCGCCAGCTTCCATGAAAGCATGTAGGCCGATTTGCAGTCCTCGACGGTGGCTTCGCCGGGCATGTTGATGGTCTTGGAGATGGCGCCCGAGATGAAGGGCTGGGCCGCCGCCATCATGCGGATGTGGCTTTCGACCGAGAGATAGCGCTTGCCGACCTTGCCGCAGGGCGAGGCGCAGTCGAAGACGGGCAGGTGCTCCGCCTTCAGGTGCGGCGCGCCTTCCAGCGTCATCGCCCCGCAGATGTGGATGTTGGCCGCCTCGATCTCCTTCTTGGAGAAGCCGAGCGCCGGCAGTATCTCGAAGGAGAGGTCGTTCAACTGCTCGTCGGTGAAGCCGAGCGTCTCCTTGCAGAAATCCTCGCCCAGCGTCCATTTGTTGAAGACGAACTTGATGTCGAAGGCCTGCTTGAGCGCGGCGTTGAGCGCGGCGATCTTCTCGTCGGTAAAACCCTTTGCCTGAAGCGAGCCGGGGTTTACGCCGGGCGCCTGGTTGAGGTTGCCGTGGCCGACCGCATAGGCCTCGATCTCGGCGATATCCGCCTCGCCATAGCCCAGCGAGCGCAGCGCCTCCGGCACGGCGCGGTTGATGATCTTGAAATAGCCGCCGCCGGCGAGCTTCTTGAACTTCACCAGCGCGAAGTCGGGCTCGATGCCCGTCGTGTCGCAATCCATCACCAGCCCGATCGTGCCGGTCGGCGCGATGACGGTCGCCTGCGCGTTGCGGAAGCCATGCTCCTCGCCAAGCTCGATGGCGCGGTCCCAAGCGGCGCGGGCATGTTCGACCAGTTCCTTTTGCCAGACATGGTCGGCGTTGAGCGGCACGGGGTTGACCGACAGCTTCTCGTAGCCATCGTGATCACCATAGGCGGCGCGGCGGTGGTTGCGCATGACGCGCAGCATGTTCTCGCCATTGCGGTCGTAATCCGGGAAGGCGCCGAGTTCGGCGGCCATCTCGGCCGAGGTGGCATAGGCCGTGCCGGTCATGATCGCGGTCAGCGAAGCGCAGATGCCGCGGCCCGCGTCCGAATCATAGGGGATGCCGGAGGTCATGAGCAGGCCGCCGATATTCGCATAGCCGAGGCCGAGCGTGCGGTATTCGTAGGAAAGCCGCGCGATCTCCTTCGACGGGAACTGCGCCATCATGACGGAGACTTCGAGCACGATGGTCCAGAGGCGGACCGAATGCTCATAGGCCGCGATGTCGATCGTGCCGTCAAAATTGCGGTAGGGCAGCAGGTTGATCGAGGCGAGGTTGCAGGCCGTGTCGTCGAGGAACATGTATTCCGAGCACGGGTTCGACGCGCGGATCGGGCCGGCGGCCGGCGAGGTGTGCCAGTCGTTCATCGTCGTGTTGAAGTGCAGCCCCGGATCGGCGGACGCCCAGGCGGCGTAGCCGATCTTTTCCCACAGGTCGCGCGCCTTCAGAGTCTTGGCCACCTTGCCGTTGATGCGGTTGACGAGGTTCCAGTCGCCGTCGTTCTCGACCGCGTGCAGGAAGTCCTCCTTCAGCGAGACGGAGTTGTTGGAATTCTGGCCGGAAACGGTGAGATAGGCCTCCGAATCCCAATCAGTGTCGTAGGTCTTGAACTCGATCTGGGTATAGCCCTGCCTGGCGAACTGGATGACGCGCTTGACGTAGTTCTCCGGCACCGCGTCACGCTTGGCGGCGCGGATGGCGCGCTTCAGGGCGGTGTTCAGCGAGGGGTCGAAGCAATCGTCGTCATGACCTTCGCAGTTGACGCAGGCCTTCATGATCTCGGCGAGATGCTTCTTGACGATCTTGGAGCCGGTGACGAGCGCCGCGACCTTCTGCTCCTCGTTCACCTTCCAGTCGATATACTGCTCGATGTCGGGATGGTCGATGTCGACCACCACCATCTTGGCGGCGCGGCGGGTGGTGCCGCCGGACTTGATGGCGCCGGCGGCACGGTCGCCGATCTTGAGGAAGCTCATCAGGCCCGACGACTTGCCGCCGCCCGAAAGCCGCTCGCCCTCGCCGCGCAGGTGCGAGAAGTTGGAGCCGGTGCCGGAGCCGTATTTGAACAGCCGCGCCTCGCGCACCCAAAGGTCCATGATGCCGCCCTCGTTGACGAGGTCGTCGCTGACGGACTGGATGAAGCAGGCATGCGGCTGCGGGTGCTCATAAGCCGATTTCGACTTGGTGAGCTTGCCGGTGAAGGGGTCGACATGGAAATGACCCTGGCTCGGCCCGTCGATGCCATAGGCCCAGTGAAGGCCGGTGTTGAACCATTGCGGCGAGTTCGGCGCGACGCGCTGGGTGGCGAGCATGTAGGCAAGCTCGTCGCGGAAGGCGAGCGCGTCTTCCTCGGTAGCGAAGTAGCCGCCCTTCCAGCCCCAATAGGTCCAGGTTCCGGCCAGCCGGTCGAACACCTGGCGTGCGTCGGTCTCCGAGCCGTAGCGTTCGTTTTCCGGCAGCTTGGCAAGCTCCGCCTCGTCGGCCACCGAGCGCCACAGGAAGGAGGGGACCGAGGTCTCCTCGACCTTCTTCAGCCGCGCGGGCACGCCGGCCTTGCGGAAATATTTTTGGGCCAGAACGTCGGTCGCCACCTGGGAGAACTGCGCCGGCACGTCGATATCGGCCAGCCGAAAGACGATCGAGCCGTCCGGGTTCCTGATCTCGCTCACGGCCTTGCGGAATTCGATCTCCGCGTAGCGCGATTGTGAAGCCCTGGTGAAACGCCGCTCGATGCGCATTTTAGTGGTCCCTTTTCCTCGTCAATATATAGCGCTTTTCGAAGGCGATTTCTGCCCAATTCGACAAGCGCAGATCCGCCGCCTCCGGCCATTTGGAAAACGGCCGGCTCTTCATGTCTCGCAGCCGCCCGCCACCTTGCATCCGAAGGCCGAACCCGGCCTTTGTGCCATGGCGTGAACCCGCTGCGGGTTCTTCTGGAACTCTTTCCCGTCCCGACTCCCCGGACGGGAATTGAACCGTATCTAGTGCGCAGTTTTGATGCAAACACTAAATATAGTGTTAACCCTAAATTTTACCAGCTCGGCTAACGACCCCGGAACAACCCGTAAACCGTACTTTTCCGCGCATCCCAACGACTGCGGAATGTCCGAAAACGCATCGAAATCTGGAAAAAAGACCGGGCTCGAAACTCTCCGGCCGCGCCGAAAACAGCAGCGCATGACCCATAAGAAGCGACTCGCTCAAAGCCGTCAAGGACTCGTTTCACGACATTCGCATGACGCAACATCTTGTGGGCGAGGGGTGTGGATATCGGGGATGGCGAGGCGCTTGTGGCGCTTGGCCCAATCCTTATATTGCGGGGAACCGAACGCGGGGAAACGCCTTGCTGAAGAAGAACGAGATCCAGCCGCGGCTTTATCGCGACGCGATGGCGAATTTCGCCGGCCACGTGCATATCGTCACGACCGATGGGCCCGCCGGGCGGCGCGGCACGACGGTCATCGCCGCCTGCTCGGTCTCGGACGACCCGCCGACCGTGCTTGTCTGCCTGATGCGGACCAACCCGGCCAACGACGTTTTTGCCGAAAACGGCGTTTTCTCGCTGAACACGCTTGGCCATCATCACCAGGGTCTGGCGAATGCGTTCTCGGGGATGGGCAGGCTTTCGCAGGATAAGCGATTCGTCCTTGCCGAGTGGGACACGATCTCGACCGGGGCGCCGACGCTTGTCGACGCGCTTTCGGTCTTCGACTGCCGGATCGTGGAAGCGAAGGACGTAGCTACGCACCGTGTGCTTTTTGGCAAGGTGACAGGGCTGCGCGTGGGGAATAAGGTCCGGCCGCTCATCTATCACGATCGCGGCTATCACGGTCTTTGACCGTATTTCCGCTTGGAGTTTTCGATGCCCGACCCGAAACCGCGCGCCGTTCCTCAATCCATCGAGGAGACGCTGTCGCTTCTCGAAGGCGCCGACTACGTTGCCGACCGCGCGCTGGCGACGGTGCTTTTCCTTGCGCTGAAGATGAAGCGGCCGCTGTTCCTCGAGGGCGAGGCGGGCGTCGGCAAGACCGAGATCGCCAAGGTGCTCGCCTCGGCGCTCGGGCGGCGGCTTATCCGCCTGCAATGCTATGAGGGGCTCGACGTTTCTTCCGCCGTCTATGAGTGGAACTACGCCGCCCAGATGATCGAGATCCGCATGGAAGAGGCGGCGGGCTCGGTCGATCGCCCGGCGATGGAAAGGAACGTCTTTGCCGAGCGTTACCTGATCCGTCGCCCGGTGCTTGATGCGCTGACCGGCGAGGTGGGCGCCGCCCCCGTCTTCCTGATCGACGAACTCGACCGCACCGACGAGGCCTTCGAGGCATTTTTGCTGGAAATCCTCTCCGACTACCAGGTGACGGTGCCGGAACTTGGCACGATCAAGGCGAAGGTGCCGCCGATCGTCATCATCACCACCAACCGCACGCGCGAAATCCACGACGCGCTGAAGCGGCGCTGCCTCTATCACTGGCTCGACTATCCGGAAGCCGAGCGCGAACTCGAGATCGTCCGGCGCAAAGTGCCGAACGCCAACCGCCGGCTTTCGGCCGAACTGGTGCGCTTCATCCAGAAACTGCGCGAGATCGAACTGTTCAAGGTGCCGGGCGTCGCCGAGACGATCGACTGGGCAAGCGCGCTCACCGAACTCGACAAGGTCGCGCTCGACCCCGAGACCGTTTCCGACACGATCGGCGTGCTTTTGAAATACCAGGACGATATCGCGAAGATCGAGCAGGGCGAAGGCCGCCGCATCCTGAAGGAAGTGAAGGCGGAACTTTCGACCGCGGCGGAATAGGTGACGAGATGATTGTTCGCTCCGCCCATCCCGACGGCCGGCTGGCCGACAATATCATCTATTTCGCCCGCACGCTCAGGAAGGCGGGCATGCGGGTCGGCCCCGCCGCCGTGGTCGATGCCATCGACGCGGTTCTGGCGGCTGGCATCGGGAGCCGAGACGATTTCTACTGGACGCTGCATTCCGTGCTGGTCACCCGCCACGAGGACCATGCCGTCTTCGACGAAGCGTTCCGGCTGTTTTGGAAATCGCGCGAACTGATCGAGAAGATGCTGGCCATGTTCTCGCCGGTCGCGCCCGACCATCGGGAGAAAGAAAAGCCGCGCGCCGCCGAGCAGCGCGTCAGCGAAGCGCTGTTTGAGGGCCACAAGGGCAAGGGGCGCGACGAAGTCCCGGAGATCGAGGTCGATGCCCGCTTTACCGTTTCCGGCAACGAGGTCCTGCGCGGGAAGGATTTCGCCCAGATGAGCGCGGTCGAGCTTGCCGAGGCCCGGCGGGCCATCGCCAAACTGGTGCTTCCGCACGACCTTGTCCGGACCCGCCGCTTCAAGGCCGACCCGCGCGGCCGCCGCGTCGACCAGCGCGCGATGATGCGCTCGGCGCTGAGAACCGGCGGCGATCTGATCTTGCCCAAATTCCGCTCGCCGCGCGAAATCCATCCGCCGCTGGTCGTGCTGGCCGACATTTCCGGCTCGATGAGCCAGTACACGCGCATCTTCCTGCATTTCCTGCATGCGCTGACGGAAAAGCGGCGGCGCGTGCACACGTTCGTCTTCGGCACGCGGCTGACCAACATCTCCCGCCAGATGCGCCATCGTGATCCCGACGAGGCGCTCGCCGACTGCTCCAAGGCGGTGATGGACTGGTCGGGCGGCACCCGCATCGGCGATACGCTGGCCGAGTTCAACCGGCTGTGGTCGCGCCGCGTTCTAGGGCAGGGGGCGACGGTGCTGCTCATTACCGACGGGCTGGAGCGGGACGACGTGGCTGGGCTCGAAACCGAGATGGAGCGGCTGCACAAATCCTGCCGGCGGCTCGTCTGGCTCAATCCGCTGCTGCGCTTCGAGGGGTTCGAGGCCAAGGCGCGGGGCGTGCGCGCGATGCTGCCGCATGTTGACGAATTCCGCGCCGTACATACCTTGAATGCACTATCCGACCTTTGCGCCTCGCTTTCGGCCGACAACCGCCATGCCGCCGACCCGCGAGCCTGGCTGGCGAAGGCCGCCTGAAGAAACGGAGATCCGTCATGGAAAACGCGACAGTGCTTGAGAGCGGGCAGGACCCGCTGTCGATCGCCGAAAACTGGATGAAGGACGGCCGCGACGTGGCGGTCGCGACCGTTGTCGAGACCTGGGGGTCGGCCCCGCGCCCTGTCGGCAGCCATCTCGTCATCGACCGCGAGGGCAATTTCCAGGGCTCGGTGTCGGGTGGCTGCGTCGAGGGCGAAGTGGTGACGGAAGCGCTCGACGTGCTCGAAACCGGCCAGCCGCGCATGCTCGAATTCGGCGTCGCCGATGAGACTGCGTGGCAGGCGGGCCTTTCCTGCGGCGGCCGTATCAAGGTCTATGTCGAGCGGCTGGGCTGAAGGCAGATGGACCCGAATCTGCTCAAGAAACTCAACGCCGAGCGCGTTGCGCGCCGGGCGGCGGTTCTCGTCACCGACCTCGGCGATGGCCGCGACCGGCTGGTCCGTGAAGGCGATTCCGTCTCGGGCGAACTCGGCGCGGCGCTCGAAAAAGCGTTCCGGTCGGGCAAATCCGGCACAGTCGAAGTGGAAGGCAGGAATTTCTTCCTCAACGCGCATCTGCCGCCACCGAGGCTGGTAGCTATCGGCGCGGTCCATATCAGCCAGGCGCTGGCGCCGATGGCAAACCTCGCCGGCTTCGATATCGAGATCATCGATCCGCGCACGGCCTTCGCCACCCAAGCGCGCTTTCCTGACGTGCCGCTTTTCGCCGAATGGCCCGAGGACGTGCTGAAAAGGCGGCCCTTCGACGCCTATACCGGTGTCGCGGCGCTGACGCATGACCCCAAGATCGACGATTTCGCGCTGAAATCGGCGTTGAAGACAGGCTGTTTCTATGTCGGCGCGCTCGGCAGCCGCAAGACGCACGCCAAACGCGTCGAGCGGCTGACCACGATGGGCGTGACGGCCGAAGAGATCGGGCGCATCCATTCTCCAATCGGCCTGGATATCGGCGCGGCAAGCCCAGCCGAGATCGCCGTCGCCGTGCTCGGCGAGATCATCGCCGCGTTCCGCTCGCGCGGGATGGCGGTCGATACGGCGGAGAAAGCGGCGTGAGGTTTGGCCCCATCCCGGTCGAGGATGCGGAAGGCGCGATCCTCGCGCACGCGACCGTCGCCGGCCAAAAGCGGCTGCGCAAGGCGCATCGGTTGACGGCGGAGGATGTGAGGGAACTGGCCGCTGCGGGCGTCGCCGAAGTGGTCGCGGCTTCGCTTGCTTCCGACGATGTGGACGAGAACGAGGCGGCTGCGCGTATCGCCGGTGCATTGAGGCATTCGGGCATCGAGGTGAAGCCGGCATCGACCGGTCGCGTCAATCTGCATGCCAAAACGGCCGGCGTGTTCACGGTGGACAAGGAACTGATCGATTCCATCAATCAGGTGGACCCGACCGTGACCGTTGCGACAGTGGCCGCTTTCGCGTCGGTCGTCGCCGGCCAGATGGTCGCGACGGTGAAGATCATCCCCTTTGCGGTCCCCGAGGCGGTGGTGGACTGGATCGTCTCGATCACCGCCGGACATACCATTTTCGAGGTGCATCCATACAGGGCGTGGTCGGTCGGAATCGTGCAGACGGTGCTGCCGAGCGTCAAGCAGAGCGTGCTCGACAAGACGCGGCGCGTCACCGAAGCCCGGCTGGCGCGGTCCGGCAGCCGCGTATCGGAAGAACGGCGGACGCCGCACGAATCGGGCGCCGTGGCGCAGGCGATCTCGGAGCTTTCGCGCGACAACGACATGGTGTTGGTGTTCGGCGCTTCCGCCGTGTGCGATCCCGAGGACGTGATCCCGGCCGCCATCCGCGAATCGGGCGGCACGGTCTTCCGCGCCGGTATGCCGGTCGACCCCGGCAATCTCCTCATCCTCGGCGAACGCGGCGGGCGGCCGGTGCTCGGCGCGCCGGGCTGCGCGCGCAGCCCCAAGGAAAACGGCTTCGACTGGGTGCTCGACCGGCTGATTGCCGGCGTGCCGGTGACGGAGGACGACATCGCCGGCATGGGCGTCGGCGGGCTCCTGATGGAGATCCCGACACGCCCGCAGCCGCGCGAACCGGCCGAACCGGCCAGGCGCGCCAAGGTCCACGCGATCGTGCTGGCGGCTGGCCGTTCCAGCCGCATGGGCGGGCCGAACAAGCTGCTCGCCGGCTTCGGCGGCAAGAAACTGATCCGCCTCGTTACGGAGCGTGTGCAGGCAAGCCGCGCCGACGGCGTCGTGGTCGTTACGGGGCATCAGGCCGAACGGGTGCGGGAAGCGCTTGCCGGAACAAATGTCCGCTTCGCCGACAATCAGGATTTCGCCTCCGGCCTTGCCGGGTCGCTCAAGGCCGGCATCCGGGCGCTGCCGGCCGATGCCGATGGCGCCATGGTCGTGCTGGGCGACATGCCGGGCGTCGGGTCGGCGGATTTCGATGCGCTCATCACGGCCTTCGCGCGTGCCGCCGGCCATTCCATCGTGCGCGCCACCCATGCGGGCAAGCGCGGCAACCCCGTGATCCTGCCGCGCGCCGTCTTTCCCGCCGTCGAACTGCTCGAAGGCGATGTCGGCGCGCGCCATCTGGTGGAAGCCGGAGGCGTTGAAGTCGTTGATGTCGAGATCGGCGAGGGCGCCAGCATCGATGTCGACACGCCCGACGCCCTCGCGCTTGCCGGCGGAGTGGCGGCGGGGTGAGCGGCGGCAAGAAATGGGCGAGGGCTGCCAGCCTGAGCGCCGCGCTTATGTTCATTCCCTCGGCCGCGTGGGCGTTGCAGCTTGCGCCCTACAAGAATGCGCTGTTCGCGTATCCGGCCGAGCTTTCGAGCCGCGATGATGGCGATTACCGTGTCTTCGACTACCGCGAATATCGCGACATCAACCAGCGCGACGCTATCCCCGAGCGCCGCGTCGGCGACCGGTATGTCTCGCTTCGCGTGCGGCGTGCGCAGCAGGACATGGCGCTCGACACCCCGTCTGGCACATTGCACGCTGTCGCGGTCGGCGCGCAGAAGGGTGCGAGCGTCATCACCGTCTATCTGCACGGGCAGGGCGGCAGCCGCAAACAGGGCGTCGACGACTTCACTTTCGGCGGCAATTTCAATCGCATAAAGAATTTGATGGCCGGTAATGGCGGGCTCTATCTGTCGCCGGATTTCTCCGATTTCGGCGACAAGGGCGCGGGCGAGGTGGCGGCGATCATCGAGCATTATCTCGAAGGCTCTCCGGACGCCGCTTTGTTCATCGCCTGCGGCTCCATGGGTGGGCACATCTGCTGGAAGCTTGCGGAAAACGGCAAGATCGCGCCGAAACTCTCCGGTCTGCTGCTCCTCGGCTCCATGTGGGACGAGGATTTTTTCAAGAGCCCGGCTTTCAAACGGAAAGTGCCGGTCTTCTTCGCACAGGGCAGCTACGACAAGGTTTTTCCGGTCGAGCGGCAGGAAGCCTTCTTCGAGGAGATCAGGAAGCGCGCGCCGGGCTACCCGACGCGCTTCGCCCGCTTCGAAACCGGCACGCATGGCACGCCGATTCGCATGACCGATTGGCGACAGGTCCTCAACTGGATGCTTTCATTGAGGAAATAGCGCCAAACAGCCAGTATGTCTGAATTTACGGCCCCGTCTGGAAGTCGATCACGGGCTGCGGATCGACTTCGCCGTCGTAGGACGCGTCCACGTCGTATTTGACCAGCGTGAAGGCGCCGTTGCGGAACATCCATGCGCCGCTCGATGCCGCATCGCCTGCGCCGCGCCATTTGTTCGTGGACGAGATCGTCTGCGTCTCGGGATCGTAGGACGAGTTCATGAGCTGGTTTTCGGCGGTGTAGCCGACGATCTGCACGCTATCGACCTTGCCGTTCGAATCGTCCTTCTCGTAGCGGACGGCAAGTTCCGGCGCGGCGAACTGGAGATTGCGCAATTCACCCTCGCCATTGACAAAATAATAGACTTCGGACTGGTTGTAGGCGGCGCTGGCGCAGGCGAACTGGAAGAGCCGCGCCTTGCGTTTCGGGTCGCCTTCCTTGTCGGAGGCGAGCGAAAAGGGGATATCCCACGATTGCGGCTCCGCTGCCTCCGGCCCCATCGCGGAGGTGTCGCAGGTGCCGGCGTAATCCGCCGTGAAGAGGCTTTTCGCCTTTTCAAGCAGGGCATCCTTTGCCGGCGGCGGCGGTCCGTCGCCGCATTCCGTGGGCAGCGCGTCCTCCAGGCTGCCCTTGGCCGGCTTGAGGCTGCCTTTCTCGATATGAAGCGGGTCGTATTTGTCCGCCTGTATCTGCGGATCGGCGAGCCTGAGCGTATAGCACCCGGCGTAAACCTTGGAGCCGCCCTTGGCATCGACGGCCTCGATGGCGACGGGGAGATTGTAATAGGTGCTGCCGGCGGCACCCTCGCTGCCGGCCGTGCCGGTCAGCACCTTCACCTCGGCCGTATCGGCAAAGCCCTTGGCGTAGGCGTCGATATCCTTCGCCGGCGGTTTTGAAAAATAGCTGTAGGCGCGCGCAAATTCATGCCGGTTGATGGCGTTGTAGAGTGAGGCCACGAGTGCTTCAGGGGTGGAGCGGTCGTCCTGATAGGCCGGCTCGGCGTGGGCAGCGGCAGGCAGCAGCGCGCCGGCAAGGGCAAGTGCGAACAATCGGGGGCGGGCCATGCGAATCCTCCGCTGATCGGACGATCCTTCCTACTGATTGCGGCAGGGGCAGGGCGTCTATGTTCTTATGCTTGTCTTGTTTTCGGGCCGGGCTATTGTCCCTCGCGCGGCCATCCGGTCGCCTGTCTCAGGGAAAATCGCTTATGCCAATCTCTATGTATTCGGCCTCGGTGCCGGTGTTTTCCTCCATGCTCAAGAACCTTTCGCACGTGCTCGCCAAGGGCGAGGCCAACGCGGCGCAGCGCAAGATCGAGCCGGCGGTCTTCCTCAATGACCGCCTCGCGCCCGACATGTTCACGCTGACGGCCCAGGTGCAGATCGCCACCGACCACGCCAAGGGCGCTCCGGCGCGGCTTTCCGGCCGCGACCCGCTCAAGCTGGAAGACAAGGAGACGAGCTTCACCGAGCTTCAGGCACGGATCGAGAAGGTACAGGATTATCTGAAGACGTTTTCGCCCCCCGATATCGACGGCTCGGAAGACAAGACCATCACGCTGAAACTCGGCGGACGCGACATGGATTTCCCCGGCATTCAGTATCTGCTCCACTTCGCCATGCCGAATTTCTATTTCCACGTCACCACCGCCTACGCCATTTTGCGCCACAACGGCGTGCCGCTTGGCAAGACCGATTTCTTCGGTCGGGGATGAAGGCGCGGAGGGTGAAGGGCGCAGGGTGAAAACCGTCCGCACTTGACTTGACGGCGGTTCCTGCGTCACACGCTCGGCCGTTATCAGCAAGCCTGGAGCGGCGAAGATGGCCATAGCGTTCACATTCCCCGGGCAAGGTAGCCAGGCGGTCGGCATGGGCAGGGAACTGGCCGAAGCCTTCCCCGAGGCGCGGGCCGTGTTCGAGGAAGTGGACGAGGCGCTCGGCCAAAAACTTTCCGCAATCATGTGGGAGGGGCCGGAAGATGTCCTCACGCTGACCTCCAACCAGCAACCGGCTCTGATGGCGGTTTCTATCGCCGCGATCCGGGCGATGGAAGCGCGCGGCTTTTCGCTCACCGGCAAGGTTGCCTATGTGGCGGGCCATTCGCTTGGCGAATATTCCGCGCTCTGCGCGGCCGGCGCCTTCACGCTTTCCGACACGGCGCGCCTGCTTCGCATCCGTGGCGACGCCATGCAGGAGGCCGTGCCGGCTGGGGCAGGGGCGATGGCCGCGATCCTCGGCCTCGACCAGGATGCGGTGGAGGCGGCGTGCCGCGAGGCGTCCGCCAGATCGGCCTGCCAGATCGCCAACGACAATGGCGGCGGGCAACTCGTCATCTCCGGGACGAAGGCCGGCGTGGAAGATGCCGCCCGTCTTTGCACCGAACGCGGCGCCAAGCGGGCGATCATGCTGTCGGTTTCAGCACCCTTCCATTCAGCGCTGATGGCGCCGGCGGCCGAGCGTATGCGCGCCGCGCTCGCCGAGGCCGCGATCAAGGCGCCCGTCGTGCCGGTGGTCAGCAACGTCGCCGTCGCGCCGTTGACTGATCCCAAGGAAATCGCCGCGCGGCTGGTCGAACAGGTGACCGGGCGGGTGCGCTGGCGCGAGACGGTGGAATGGTTCGGTGCAAACGGTGTCGATACGCTTTACGAGATCGGCTCGGGCAAGGTGCTTTCCGGTCTGGCGCGCCGCATCAACCGCGATATCGCCACGGTACCGGTCAATACACCGGCGGATGTGGAAACAGCGCTTTCGGCGCTGGCCTGAATTGAACCATCGCAGGGCGAGTTCCCGCGCAATCCTGAAAAGGAACGATCCATGTTCGACCTGACCGGCAGAAAGGCTCTCGTCACCGGCGCTTCCGGCGGTATCGGCGAGGCGATCGCCCGCGCGCTCCATGCCCAAGGTGCGACAGTCGGCCTGCACGGCACGCGCGTGGAGAAGCTGGAAGCCCTTGCGGGCGAACTCGGCGAGCGGGCGCATGTCTTTGCCGCCAATCTCTCCGACCGCGATGCGGTGAAGGCACTGGGGCAGAAGGCGGAAGAAGTTCTCGGCGGCGTCGACATCCTGGTCAACAATGCCGGCATCACCCGCGACGGGCTCTTCGTGCGCATGTCGGACGAGGATTGGGACGCGGTGATCGAGGTGAACCTGAATTCGATGGCGCGACTCACCCGCGAACTGACGCATCCGATGATGCGGCGGCGCTTCGGCCGCATCATCAACATCAGCTCGGTCGTCGGCGTTACAGGCAATCCGGGGCAGACGAATTATGTTGCCTCGAAAGCCGGCATGATCGGCTTCTCCAAGGCGCTCGCCAACGAGATCGCCAGCCGCGGCATCACGGTCAACTGCATCGCGCCCGGCTTCATCGAATCGGCCATGACCGACAAGCTGAACGATAAGCAGAAGGAAGCGATCATGGGTGCCATCCCCATGCGGCGCATGGGCAAAGGCGACGAAATCGCCGCCACTTCCGTGTTCCTCGCTTCCACGGAGGCAGCCTACGTCACCGGGCAGACAATCCACGTAAACGGCGGCATGGCGATGATCTGAGAGGTCTCTGAACTCGGTAATCCGCCCTTTTGGCCTTTTACGCGGCCTACCTTCATGCTATCGGCCCAATTACCGACACCGAAGGGGAAAACGGGCACGTGTCCGCCCCGAAGTCTTTTCAGCTTGATTAGCGGCTATCCTGCCGCTAACGAAGACACGGAAACATGAATTCGAGGGTTCCCAAATGAGCGATACCGCAGAACGCGTCAAGAAAATCGTCGTCGAGCACCTCGGTGTTGACGCGGACAAGGTTACGGAGCAGGCGAGCTTCATCGACGATTTGGGCGCCGACAGCCTTGATACCGTCGAACTCGTCATGGCCTTCGAGGAGGAATTCGGGGTCGAGATCCCCGATGATGCCGCCGAGACGATCCTCACCGTCGGCGATGCGGTCAAGTACATCGACAAGGCTTCATCCTGATATCCCTGACGCCTGCCCGGAAAAGGCGGGTGGTGCCTGATGCCGAACGAGGGAGAATGTTAATTGAGGCGTGTCGTCGTCACCGGCATGGGCCTTGTTTCCCCCTTGGGCGTGGGCGTCGAGCATAGCTGGAAAGCTTTGCTCGACGGCAAGAGCGGTGTACGCCGTATCGACACGTTCGACGTGGAGGACATGCCCAGCAAGATCGCGAGCATGGTTCCGCGCGGCGACGGGGAGAACGGGACCTACAATCCCGACCGTTTCCTCGAGGCCAAGGATCAACGCAAGATCGGCGACTTCATCGCCTACGGCATCGCGGCCGCCGATCTGGCGCTGGATGACGCCGGGTGGCATCCGAGGACGCCGGACGAACAGAACTATACCGGCGTCACGGTCGGCTCGGGCATCGGCGGCATAGAAGGGATCTCGGAAAACGCGGTGATCCTGCATGAGCGCGGGCCGCGCCGTATCAGCCCGTTCTTCATCACCGGCAACATCATCAATCTCGTTTCCGGGCAGATCTCGATCCGGCATGGGCTCAAGGGGCCGAATCATGCCGTGGTGACGGCTTGCTCGACAGGCGCGCACGCGCTAGGCGACGCAGCCCGGATGATCATGTTCGGCGATGCTGAAGTGATGGTCGCCGGCGGCGCGGAAGCGCCGATCGGGCGGCTGGCAATGGCCGGTTTCTCGGCTTGCAAGGCTCTCTCGACGCATTACAACGATACGCCGGAAAAGGCCTCGCGCCCCTACGACCGTGACCGTGACGGCTTCGTCATCGGGGAAGGCGCGGGCGTCCTGGTGCTGGAGGAACTGGAGCACGCCAAGGCGCGCGGAGCCCGCATCCATGCGGAAATCGTCGGCTACGGCATGAGCGGCGATGCCTACCATATCACGGCGCCGGCCGAGGATGGCGATGGTGCATTCCGCTGCATGACGGCTGCACTCAAGAATGCCCGCCTGACACCGGCGGACGTCGACTACATCAACGCCCACGGCACCTCGACCATGGCCGATACGATCGAACTCGGCGCGGTCGAGCGGCTCGTCGGCAATGCCGCGTCGAAAATCTCCATGTCTTCGACTAAATCCTCTATCGGCCACATGCTGGGCGCGGCCGGCGCGGCGGAGGCGATCTTCTCTATCCTGGCTATTCGGGACGGGATTGCACCGGCAACGATCAATCTCGACAATCCGGCGGTGGAATCGGCAATCGACCTCGTGCCCAATACGCCGCGGAAGCGGCCGATCGACATCGCCTTGTCGAATTCCTTCGGTTTCGGCGGCACCAATGCGTCGCTCGTGTTTCGCCGCTACGACGCATGAAACCGGGCGCTCCGGAGAGTGCCGCGAAATTTGCCATATTCGAAGTTACTGTCCGCGTGGCAGTCGATCATGAACGAGACGTACACAGCCTGGGCTCGAACGGGGCATGAACGAATATAACGGCGATGATAACCGCCCCATCGAGGGTGAGGCCGGAGAGCAGGCTCCGGCGTCGAAATCCGCCCACGAACTGCTCGCGCCTGCATCGGACGGGCGGGCCGCGCGGCGGTCGCGACAATCGCGCAACCGGTTCGTCGTCTTCCTGAATTTTCTTGTCTCCGGCATCGTTCTCGTGACGATCGCGGCGGGGTTTGTCTTCTATATCGGCAAGCAGGTTTTCGACGGGAAAGGTCCTTCCACCGAGGACGCGGTCTTTCTGGTGAAGCCCAGTACCGGGGCCAACGCGATCGCAGGTGGTCTGGAGGAACGCGGTCTTGTCAGCGATGCGCAGATCTTCCGGATCGGGATCCAGATCTACGGCAACCAGGGCAAGCTCAAGGCTGGCGAATATGCCATTCCCGCCGGTGCTTCCATGCATCGGATCATGGATATCCTGGAGAGCGGCAAGTCGATCCTGCATTCGTTGACGATCCCCGAGGGGCTGACAGTGGCGCAGGCTTTCGAGCGGATCGCCAAGGACGATGTCCTTACCGGGGAGATGCCGGCCGAACAGCCGCCGGAAGGCAGCCTGGCGGCGGATACTCAGCAATTCACCCGTGGTGCCACGAGGCAGGAGATCATCCACAGGATGACGGCCGAGCAGAAAAAGCTTGTCGGGTCGATCTGGGAGAAGCGGGCGCCGGGCCTGCCGCTCAAGGATGTCAACGAATTCGTGACGCTGGCCTCCATCGTAGAGAAGGAGACGGGTGTGCCGGAGGAACGGCCGCGCGTGGCGGCGGTCTTCATCAATCGGCTGAAGCACCATATGCGCCTGCAATCCGACCCGACGATCATCTACGGCCTGTTCGGCGGCGAGGGCCGGCCGGCGGGGCGGCCGATCTTCCAGTCGGACGTGGAAAAGCCGACGCCCTACAACACCTATCTCATCGACGGGTTGCCGCCGACCCCGATCGCCAATCCGGGCCGCGCGGCGCTTGAGGCGGTCGCGCATCCGGCGGATACGAACGATCTCTATTTCGTCGCCGATGGGACGGGAGGGCATGCGTTCGCCTCGACGCTTGCCGAGCATAACCGAAACGTCGCCCGCTGGCGCAAGATCGAGAAAGAGCGGAAGGACGCGGACGGTGCCGGCACGTCACCGCAAACCGACACTTCCCCGGCCAATTGACCCCGTCTCTACTGGCGACAAAATACGCTATGGCCTTTATGGAATTCGACGGCGGGACGATGGAGAGCAGGCCAGGCTGCCGAGCGAGGGCGAGGGGACGATAGATGGCATTGCAGAGCATGACGGGATTTGCCCGCGCTACGGGCGTTCATCCGGGCTCCACCTTTGCCTGGGAACTCAAATCCGTGAACGGCAAGGGCCTGGAGGTACGGCTGCGCCTGCCTGCCGGCCTCGAACGGATCGAGCAGCCGGCCAAACAGGCCTTTCAGAAGCGGTTTTCACGTGGCCAGTTCTATGCCGCTCTCAATTTGAGCCGTCAGGGCGCGGAAGCCGCCCCGATCGTCAATCAGGCGCTGCTGGGCAATGTCGCGGCACTGGCGAAGCGGCTGGAGGAAGAGTTCGGCCTCGCGCCGGCCCGCGCCGACGGGTTGCTCGCGCTGCGCGGCGTGCTGGAGTTCGCCGATCCGCTTGCCACCGAAGAAGAAGCGGCTGCGTTCGATACGGCGATCATGGCGGCGCTCGATGAAGCGCTGACGGGGCTTGAGAAGGCCCGGCTCGAAGAAGGCGCGGCGCTGGGGCTGCTGCTTCTTGGCCATGTGGGTGAAATCGAGGCTCTGACGCTGAAGGCGGAGGCCGATCCGTCACGCGAGCCGCAGACGATCCGCGCGAAACTTGCCGAGCAGGTCAGGCTTGCCATGGACGCCATGCCGACGCTCGACGAAGGCCGGCTCAACATGGAGGCGGCGTTCCTCGCTACGAAGGCCGATATCCGCGAAGAGATCGACCGGCTGAAGACGCATGTGGCGGCGGCGCGCTCGCTGCTCGGCAACGGTGGGCCGATCGGGCGCAAGCTTGATTTTCTTTCGCAGGAATTCATCCGCGAATCGAATACGTTGTGCTCCAAATCGAACGCGGTGGCGGTGACGGCGATCGGCCTTGAACTGAAGGCCGTGGTGGACCGCTTCCGCGAACAGGTTCAGAATCTGGAGTAGCGCATGGCACAAGATGCGTCCGCCATCCGCCGGCGTGGGCTGATGCTGGTGCTTTCCTCCCCCTCGGGGGCGGGAAAGTCGACGATCGCGCGCAACCTGCTTGAAAGCGACCCGTCGCTGGAGCTTTCCGTCAGCGTCACGACGCGCCCGCGCCGCGCCAGCGAGATCGACGGGGTCCATTACCATTTCGTCTCGCGGCGCGAATTCGAGCGGCTGCGCGATTCAGACGCTCTCCTCGAATGGGCGGAAGTGCATGGTAATTTGTATGGGACGCCGCGCGAGGCGGCCGAATCAGCCATGGCGGCTGGCCGCGACATGCTGTTCGACATCGACTGGCAAGGCGCGGTGCAACTCAACGAGAAGATGCGGGCCGATATCGTTGCGATTTTCATCCTTCCACCCTCCATGCATGAACTGAAATCACGACTGAAGCGACGTGCCGAGGATTCCGATGCGAACATCGAGACGCGATTGAAGAATGCGCGGATCGAGATCGAGCACTGGCGAGAATATGACTATGTGGTCGTCAATGACGATCTCGACCGGGCTTTCTCTGCCGTTCGCGCAATCGCGAGCGCCGAGCGTCTTCGCCGCGACCGTCGCCCAGGGCTGTTCGATTTCGTGTCCGGCCTGCTTGCTGAGCAGCCAGCCTAGGTCGCATTGGCGAGCGCGGCGAATTCCGTGATCGAAAGCGTCTCCGGCCTTCGCGTTCCGTCGATGCCCGCGGCGGCGAGGAGAGCATCGCCGCCGAGCGGCTTCAGGCTCTGCCTCAGCATCTTGCGGCGCTGGCCGAAGGCGACGCGCGTCATCCGTTCGAGCGCGGAGAGATCGACCTTCAGCGGCGCCTCGCGGGGGCTGAGCTGCACCACCGAAGAGGTAACCTTGGGCGGTGGCGTAAAGGCTTGGCGGGGCACGTCGAAAAGAATCTTCGCCTCCGTCCGCCACCCGGCGAGCACGCCGAGGCGGCCATAGGCGCCCGCGCCGGGCTTCGCCACGATGCGTTCGGCCACCTCGCGCTGGAACATCAGTGTCATCGACGCGTAGAAGGGGGGCCATCTTGCAGTCGTCAGCCAGCGGATCAGGAGTTCGGTGCCGATATTGTAGGGCAGGTTGGCGACGATACGGACCGGCCTCTCCCCATGGGCAAGAACGGCAGGATCGGTCTTTAGCGCATCCGCCGCAACGATTTCCAGCCGGCCGGGATAGTGAGCGGATATTTCTTCCAGCGCAGGCAGGCAGCGCTCGTCGCGTTCGATGGCAATCACTTTTGCCGCGCCGTTGAAAAGCAGCGCGCGCGTCAGCCCGCCGGGACCCGGGCCGATTTCAACGATGGTGGATGAGGCGAGGTCTCCGGCCGCCCGAGCGATCTTTCCAGTGAGGTTCAGGTCGAGCAGGAAATTCTGGCCGAGGGATTTCTTTGCCGCTAAGCCATGGCGCTGGATGATTTCACGAAGAGGCGGCAGGCCATCCGGGCTCATAGTGCGCTCGCGCGGCTTTCGTAGTCCGCAAGCGTGCGCGCGAGCTTCAGCGCCGCGATCAGGCTGTCGGGACGTGCGGTGCCCTTGCCGGCGATCTCGAAGGCGGTGCCGTGGTCGGGGGAAGTCCGGATGAAGGGCAGGCCGAGCGTCACATTGACCGCTTGGTCGAAGGCGAGCGCCTTGGCCGGGATCAGCGCCTGATCGTGATACATGCAAAGCGCGGCGTCGTAGCGCGCGCGGGCGGCGGGGTGGAACATCGTGTCGGCTGGGAGAGGGCCGAAGGCGTTGATGCCCTCGGCACGGAGCACTTCGATCGCGGGTCCGACGATCAAATCCTCTTCCTGTCCGATCGTGCCGCCTTCGCCGGCATGCGGATTGAGGCCGGCGACCGCCAGTCGTGGGTTTGCGATGCCGAAGCGGTGTGCAAGATCGTGCGCCGTGATACGGCCCGTCGCGACGATCATCTCCTCTGTGAGCATGCCCGGCACGGCCGCCAGGGGAATGTGGATGGTCACGGGTACGGTACGCAGATCAGGCCCGGCAAGCATCATGACCGGCGTAATGTTGCCTCCGGTGGCTCGCGCCGCCAGATCGGCAAGGAATTCCGTGTGGCCCGGAAAACCGAATCCCGCCTCGTAGAGGCTCTTCTTGGCGATGGGGCATGTGACGACCGCGTCGGCACGGCCTTCAAGAACATCGGCGACCGCGCGTTCAATCGCTTCGACGATGCCCGGCGCGTTGCCCGGATCGGCCGCGCCGGCTTCGTCCCTGAAGGTATTTTCAAGCGGAACAACCGGCAGCGCATCGGCGAAGGCGGAGCCTGCTTTCAACGGGTCGGTTTCGACGATCGGAACCGGATTTCCGGCCTGTCGCACGCGGGCGGCCAGCAATTCCGGATCTCCGAGCAGATAGAAGGCTGGAACACGCTCGCGCTCGCGTCGCCGCCATGCCTCGGCGGCGATTTCCGGGCCGATGCCGTTGGGGTCGCCGCATGTCAGCGCTAGGACAGCCATATTGTCATCCGGCAGAAAGTTTCGGCCGGAGCGAAGGGCACCCGGCAGAAATCATCTATCAGAACGGGTGGCTACCGTTCAATGATGACGGCCTTGCCGCGGAGCTCATCTGTGTATTTCTTGGCGAGATCCTGGGTCTTCTGGTCGCGGTTCTCGTCGGTCTGAAAAGCAAGTTCCGCCACGCGGTCGTCCGAAACTTCCCGTTCCGAACAGATGCCGATGAATTCCACGCCGCGTTCGGTTTCCCTGACAGGGGTTGCCTGTCCCGATTTTGTGTTCTTGATCGGCTCGGCCCAGTCGGTCGGCAGTTCCGGTGCGAGCACCCGGCCGAGATCGCGCACCGTCACGTCTATCAGGCCTTTGGTGATTTCATATGTCTGGTCGCATCCGGTAAAACGCGCCCTCAAAGCCTGGGCTTCGCGCTTGCGCTTTCCGAGGATCGCACCGCGCTCCCTCTTCGGCACGACGAAGATCACCTGCTGGAGCCTGTACTCGATCGCCTTGGGCTTTTCACCGCCCTTCTTGAGCATCGCCTCCACGGCAGCCCTGGCGGAATTGCCGCCTTCGGCCCGAAAACGCGCCCTGAGTGCCTGTCCCCAACCCATTTCGACACGCATGTACTTCTTGAAATGGTCAGCCGTGACGCCGGCCCTGTCCAATTCCTTCGTAAGCTGGGCAGTCGTCATCTTGTTCTTCTTGGCAAAGCCCGCGAATTCCTTGTTCACCACCTGATCGGAAATATTGATGTGCAGACGCTGTAATTCGATCCAGTGAAGCGTCTGGTCGATCATCGCCTGCTTGGCGCCGGCAGTCGGCTTACGCTGGAGGCGCAGGAATGCGGCGCGGCGCTGTATGTCGTAAGTGGTGATCGGTATGTTGTTGACGATCACCTTCACTTCGCTGGCATGCGCGGCCCGTGGGATGAAAATCGGCGCCGAGACAGCGGAAACGGAGAAAACCGCCAGGCCCGCCGCCACGAGAGTGTTCCTGAACAGGTTCATTGTCTACTTCCTGGTTCGATAGCCGTGCAGCTTGAAACAAGCGGCTTTCTGCGGCGAAAGGATGACACGGTTCTAGTTCTGCTGAGAGAACAGGCTCCCCGTATTGCTGCCGAAGTCGCCGATGGTCCGGAACGAGATATTGAAGGAGACGTTCGTGCGCCGTTCACCCGAAGTTACATTATACGATTGTCCGACCCCGAGATTGAAGCCGAAGCAATCGTCGAGATAACCGACGCCGAACGCATCGGATATGATCGCGTTGTTCTCCATATCGTAAGTCGACGATCCGAAGACCCGCCAGTCACGTGCGAATTTGGCCGCGGCGGTGACGGTGAGCTGTTGGCGATTCACGTTGCTGAAACCATAGAGCGGCTGGGCCTCGATATAGGCGTAGCGCGCGGCGAGCGAGAGTGAACGGTTGGTATAGCCTGCGCGGGCCTCGAGGCGACGGGCAGCGAAGCTGTCCTTGTCGAAGCGGCCGGCGGTCGCGAATGAAATCCCGTTCGGACTGGTGACGCCAAGGAGCGCCACATAGTCCGAGGTATTCGTGTCGAGGCCGGAATAGGCGCCGGCGTTGACCATGTCCGGCGCGGCGTATGGATTATCTCCGGCAAGCTGGAAGGACTGCCCGAATATGCCGTTGGCGCTCCAGCCATTGTCGAAGCTGCCTGTATAGCGAAAGCCCAGATTGGCCCGTGTACCGCCTTCGATCCGATCGTAGCCGGAAAATTTATCCTCGTCGAAAAGATTGGTGGCATCGAAGACCATGCTCTGGGCGTCTTCGTTGGGGATGCCGAGCGTATCCTGATAAGGTGCGTCGGGCCGGGCAAAAATCTGCGCCACCGGCTCGATTATGTGAGACGCGCCGGGGCTCGAAAACAGGATCGGCCAGGCGACTTCCAGCCCGGCCGTCGCCATGTAGCGATAGTAGTCGGAACGGATATCGGTTCCTACACCGAGGCCGCCAGCCATCGCGTTGATGGCAGTGAGGCTGGACCCTGAATAATTGGCGTAGATCGCATCGCCGCGCAGCCCCAGCGATGGCGTGATGACGATACCGAGATCTGTGATGAACTGGCGGCGCCATTTCGCTTCCGCCGTAAAGCGCGTGTCCGAGCCGTCGATCCCGTAAATCCGCTGCGGTGCCGTGATGGAGGGGGATGCATCCAGTTCCGACCTGTAAAGCGACTGGATACCCGCGTTGAAGGTCAGTTCCCCACCCGCCACGGACTCGTCCGGTGTATAGGAGTAATCCAGCGACGGCATGACCCAGGGCTGCTTGTTGTCGCGACCGCTGGCGTCGTCGATCGTGTTTTCCTGCACGTCGAACTTCATGAAACGCAGGTCGAAGTAGTTTCGGTCGTTCAGGCCGGTGAGATAGGCTTCGTTGCGCCGATAGTAGTCGGTATAGCCATCGACGCCGTAGATACGGGAAAAATCCTTGTCCGTCTGGGTAAGCACGTCCCAGCCGAATGTCCAACGCGGGTTGATCTCGAACCTGCCCTTGGTCCCGACCATGCCGCGCCAATGGTTCCGGTCACCGGGCTTGCCGCCATCGAGATTATAGTATGTGCGGCCATTTTTGTGGTCGTCGAACGCACCGGGATCCTGCTGATTGATCCCGGCGACGGTGATGCTGTAGGAACCGCTGTTGAATTTCTGGCGGAACTCAGCCTGTCCGAAAAAGCCCTGATGCGCATAGTAGGTCGGGTAGAGCGTGATATCGGAGGTTGGCGTCAGCGCTACGTAGAAGGGTTGCCTGTAGCCGAAGCCAAGCTTGTCATTGAACGAGAATCGCGGCGTCAGCAGTCCGGTCTTCCGCTTGACCGTCGGATCGGGGATCTCGAACTGCGGGAAATAGGCGATTGGCAGGCCGAAGAATTCGAAGCGCGAATGAAGGAAGCGGATCGTCTTGGACTGGCCGTTCCACACGATCGTCTTGGCCTTGATGCGCCAGACCGGTGGCCTGTTCGGCTTGTCCTCGCATGGTGCGCATGCGGTGTAGACGCCGCGGTTGAAAATGGTCACCGCCCCGCCGGCGCGCTCGGCGCTGTCGGCGCCCATATAGGTCTTTTCCGGCGTTTCGGCGCGCAGCGCGTTGACGAAGCCATCGCGGAAATCGTCGGTGACATCCATCTCGTCGGCGAAGATATGGTTCTTCTTCCTGTCGACGATTTCGACTTTACCGTTGGCGAGAACCCGGCGCGTCGTCCGGTTGTAGACCACGCGCTGCGCAACGAGGTGGTTGCCGCCATATTCGATCTGGACGTTGCCCACGGCCGTGACGGTGTTCTTGTCGCGGTCGAAGACAAGATTGTCGGCCTCGAGCAGCATCTGCTCGCCTTGCGGGATCGCAGCGCTCGATCCGAGCATCTGCGCGCGTGTCGTGTCCGCCGGAAGGAGAGCGGCGGCAAGAACGCAAGCCATCGCTGTCGCGCCAACAAGGCGCGTCAGGCGGGCCGGCCTGCCGTTCACCGCTTTCCCCATCAACCGTCTTCCTTGTGCAGCAGAAAGGTTATCCCGAAAAACATTGCTACCACTACCGGGAACCAGGCTGCTGCCACGGGCGGCACGATTCCCGCGCTTCCGAAGGCCTTGACCAGTACCGAAACGACATAAAGCAGAAACCCGGCCACGATGCCACCCAGAATCATGGGCGCCGACTGCCCCATTCGCACAAAGCGCATGGACACGGTAGCCGCAATAAGGGTCATTGCGACCAGTAGCCACGGCAGCGCGACCAGCGAGTGGTACTGCATCGCAAATCCACCCGCGTTAAGCCCGAAAGAATGGGCGGCACGAACCTTCCGACCCAGTTCGTAGAAGGGGATCGTCTCGGGGTCCGCCAGCGTCTCTTCGATGAATTCCGGGGTCAGTCCGGACTTCACCATCGCCGATGCCTTGTGGGTGACTTCTTTCCCGGACCGGTATTCCGTGACGTCTTCCAGCTTCCAGGCGCCTTTTTCCAGCGTTGCCGTTTTCGCGTCGATCCGCTCGCTGATGGAGCCGTTCTTGTCCAGCCTCAGAAACGTGGCGTCGCTCAGCAACTGACCTCTGTTGGCCGTCTTGGTGGCGCCTATGATCGTGGTGCCTTCGTCTGTTTGCTGCCTGAGCCAGGGGATGATGCCGTCATTCGAGGAGGCGGGGTCTACCCCGTGCATCGCGGCATCGACCAGTTCGGCCTGTGAAAGCGCTTTCGCCGCCAGCGGATTGAAGACCAGTACCGTCAGAGCGCCAATCAGCAGGCTTGCCAGACAAAGTGGAGCCAGGAACTGCCACGCCGATACGCCGGTCGATCGAGCGATGACCAGTTCGTGCTTGCGGTTGAGCGCCATCAAGGTGCCCATGGCGGAGAACAGGATGACGAAAGGGATGGCGGTCTGGATGATCAGCGGTACCCTGAGAGCTGAAATCAGCATGGCAAGGCCGATCGAATAGTTGGGCAGGCTGGAGGTTCGCCGCGAGAATTCGGTGAAATCGGCCAGATAGGAGATGATCAGCACGCCTATGAAAAACTGCACGGTGAACACCAGATAGCGGCGGAAAAAATACCAAAAAAGCGTACGCCCGATCATCGTTAGCTCCCCGTGCCGTCGCCGGGGCTGGAGACGAGGCCGATGGATGAGGCAAGGCGTCGAATATGATCGATAAGATCGCCGGCCCGGTCGACCCATGACTGCGCGATCCTCGGTGCCTTGTGGAAGCAGACGAGCGTACCGAAGATGACGATCCCCGAAAGCGGCGTCAGATAGCAGAGCATGGCGAGGGTCAGGCTCTTTCCGGAATTGCCGACCACAAGGAACCCGATGCTGCGGAAGACGAGCGCGATGAGCACGGCGAGCCCCAGGCTCCACAGCCGCTCATCCCTGTTCGAGCGGGCGGCTCCGCCGAAATAGACGGCGATCAGGCCGAAGAGCATCGGATAAAGCCATTCGGAGAAGCGTCGGTGGATTTCGCCGCGGATCTGGTCGGGGACATTCTTGACGACAGGGTCGTTCGGATCGGGGGAGAAGAGATAGGCTGTGCTCCTCTCCTTGGGATAGTAGGTGGTCGTGCGCTGGCTGCTGTCGAAGGTGGCGAAGTCGAGCGCATAGGAAGCGAAGGTGATCGTCGATATCTGTTTCGTCTTGCGGTTCTTACGCTGAATTTCGCCCTGCTGCATAAGCAGGAAATTGTCGCTGTCGACGGAGCGGATCGCGCCGCGTTTGGCATAATAGATGAGCTGCATTTGCGGATCGCGCAGATCGACGATGAAGATACCGCCGAAATCGCCGCCGGGCAGTTGCTGGTCGATCTGGATGTAAAGGTCTTTCGAGACGCGCTTGAATGTGCCCGACTGCACCGCGAAGCTCATGAGATCCGCGCTCGCGGCGCTGACGATCTCGCGCAACTGACGGTTCGACCAGGGCTCCACGAAAAGCGACGAGCCGAGACTGATGAGCGTCATTGCGACCGCGATCAGCATGACCGGCTTGGCGATGAGCAGGTTTGAACCGCCCGAGGCTTCGATCACCGCCAGTTCGGAATCTCCGTTCATCGCGTTGAGGTTCTGCGACGCGCCGATCAGGAGCGCGAACGGCATCACCAGCATTGCCATGGCCGGGACGAGGAACAGGGCAAGCTTCAGAAACGTGGTGAGCGACTCGCCCGATTCCGTCAGGATGTTGACGCGCAGCAGAACCTGCGTCGTCAGCACGATAGCCGTGGTCGCGCAAAGCGTCGTCAGCGTGAGCGCCAGGACGCGTCGGAAAATATAGCGCTCTATCAGCTTCATACCGGTATGTACCAACCCGCCGTCCGGCTCGAACGCAATGGACCACGCTCCTGCGCCGCCACGACGATACGCGACCGCCATACCCACCTTGATGGCGCATGGAACGGGAGATTGGCTAAAAATGGGCGAACGAGCACGGTTAAAAATTTCATAATGATTGCTCCATCGCAAATTCAATCTTGTATTTCAATCCGTTGGGTCGATTCGGATGATGACGGGAAGCTGTTAGCCAGATGCTGCAACTGGCATCGATCGACGTTGCAGCCAAAGGGCGCACAACTACTTACCGGAATCCGGAACGGCCCTTGCGGAGAAGGACCCCGGCGGCAAAAGGCTTGCGTTTGCGCCTGAAACCCCCAAGATCGGCGCATCAACTCCGGAATCATTGCACGGGTTACAGATCAGATGTCACGCAAGATCGAAATTTCGTTCTCACGCCCGCCGAAGGCGGCACCAGGGGCAAGTGCGGGACTGACGGTTTTGCTCGCCACGGAGGATGGCGGGCTTGCCGACGGGGCTGCCTTGATAGCCGCCGACGCCGTCGAACGCGCCATGCGTGTCACGGAATTCAAGGGAAAATCGATGGCGACGCTGGATATCGTCGCGCCTGCGGACTCCCCGGCCGACCGTATTCTTATCGTCGGTGTCGGCGATCTCCGCACCATCACCGAGAATGACTGGGCGCGTCTTGGCGGGCAGATCTGCGGCAAGTTCGGCAAGGCCGCGAAGGTAGCGATCCACCTTTCGCTGCGGGGCACGGAGATCGGCGGCGCCGAGGCCGCGCAGATGGCCATGGGCATCCTGCTTCGGGCCTATCGCTTCGACCGTTACAAGACGCAATGCGACGACAACGATAACGGCGCCGGCACCGGGACGGTGAAAGTGACGATCGTTACGCCGGCGGCAACCGCTGCGAAGAAGGCATTCGAGGACATCGAAGCCGTTGTCGGCGGTGTCACCCTGGCGCGGGACTTGGTCAACGAACCGGCGAACGTGCTTGGCCCGCTTGAATTCGCAGCGAAGGTCAAGGAACTGTCCAAGCTTGGTGTGAAGGTCGAGATACTCACCGAGAAGGAGATGAGGAAACTCGGCATGGGCTCGCTGCTCGGCGTGGCGCAGGGCTCGCCGCGCGGGGCGCGGCTGGCGGTCATGCGATGGGACGGGGGAAAGGCCAGGGAGAAGCCGGTGGCCTTCGTCGGCAAGGGGGTCACCTTCGACACCGGCGGCAACTCGATGAAGACCGCGTCCGGCATGGAGGACATGAAGGGCGATATGGGTGGCGCCGCCGCGGTGACCGGGCTGATTTACGCGCTTGCCACGCGCAAGGCGAAGGTGAACGCCGTCGGCATCGTCGGCCTGGTCGAGAACGCCGTCGACGGCCATGCGCAGCGTCCGGGCGATATCGTCACCTCCATGTCGGGGCAGACGATCGAGGTGCTCAATACCGATGCCGAGGGGCGGCTGGTGCTGGCCGACGCGCTCTGGTACTGCGCCGACCGTTTCCAGCCGAAGTTCATGGTCAATCTGGCGACCTTGACCGGCGCTATTATCGTGGCGCTCGGGCCGCACTATGCCGGTCTCTTCTCCAACAATGACGAACTGGCCGAACGGCTGGCCGCAGCCGGTGCCGAGACCGCCGAAAGGGTCTGGCGCATGCCGCTCGGACCGGAATTCGACAAGCTCATTGAGTCCAAGAACGCGGACATGAAGAACATCGGCGGCCGCCATGGCGGTGCGATCATTGCCGCGCAGTTCCTGCAGCGCTTCGTCAAGGATACGCCCTGGGCGCATCTCGACATAGCCGGCACGGCGCTCGGAGCACCCGCCAACGAGATCAATCAGTCCTGGGCTTCCGGCTTCGGTGTCAGGCTGCTCGACCGCCTGGTGCGCGACCATTACGAAGGCTAGAGCATGATCCGGAAAAGTGGGAACCGGTTTTCCGAAAAGATCATGCTCAAACAAAGAGATAAGAGCATGATGCGATTCAATCCAATTGCATCATGCTCTTGGTTTCGGCATGGCTGAAGTGCTGTTCTACCATCTGACGGAATCCACCCTCGAGAAAACGCTGCCGACGCTTCTGGAAAAGAGCATCGGGCGGGGTTGGCGGGCCGTCGTGCAGGCCGGCAGCGAGGAGCGGCGCGATGCGCTCGACCAGCATCTGTGGCTTTATCGCGACGATTCCTTCCTGCCGCACGGCCCCGACCACGAAGCGCATGCCGCCGAACAGCCGGTCATCCTGACTGCCGGGCCGGCCAATCCAAACGGCGCGCAGATAAGGTTCCTGGTCGACGGCGCCTCGCCCCCGCCGCTCGACGGTTACGAGCGGGCGGTATTTCTCTTCGACGGCAATGACGAGGGGCAGCTGGAAGGCGCGCGCGGCCACTGGAAGGCGCTCAAAGGCGGCGGCCACGAGGTTACCTACTGGCAGCAGGCGCCTGACGGACGCTGGGAGCGCAAGGCCTGAGAGAGCGCGGCGTTTGAAGTTTGTCAGGCCGCGCTTATGTCGGCTGCATCGCCTCCGCGTCGGGCATCTCCGCTTCTGCCGGAAGGTCCTTTACAGCAATGAAGCTGTAGAACATCGGCACGACGAAGAGCGTGAAGCAGGTGCCGATCAGGATGCCGGAGAAGATGACGAGGCCCATCGAATAGCGTGAGGCGGCACCCGCGCCCGCCGCCATGATCAGCGGCACCACGCCGAGCGACATCGCCGCCGTCGTCATCAGGATCGGGCGCAGGCGCACCTTGGCCGAGGCGATGATGGCGTCGTGTCGCGACAGCCCGTGCTGGCGCCGTTGCTGGTTGGCGAATTCGACGAGCAGGATGCCGTGCTTGGTGATAAGGCCGATCAGCGTGATGAGGCCGACCTCCGTATAGATGTTCAGCGTGCCGAGGCCGAGGTTGAGCGGCAGCATCGCGCCGAAGATCGACAACGGCACCGCCATCATGATGATGAACGGATCGCGGAAACTCTCGAACTGGGCGCAGAGCACCAGATAGATGACGACGATGGCGAGCGCGAAGGCGATCAGGATGGTGTTGCCGGTCTCGATCTCGACGCGCGACTGGCCGGAATAGTCGATGAAGAAGCCGTCCGGCAGCATCGGGCGCGCGATATCGACGATCTGCTGCAAGCCGTCGCCGGTGGTCACGCCCGGCAGCGGCAGGGCCGAGATCGTGGTGGAGTTCAACTGGTTGAACTGCTCGATCGCGGCCGGCGAGGCGTTCGTGGAGATGTGGATGACGGCTGACAGCGGCACCATCTTGCCGGTCATGCTGCGCACGTAATAGCGGCCGAGGTCGTTCGGATCGGCACGGAAGCTCTGCGGCACCTGCGGTACGATATCGTAGCTGCGCGAATCGCGGTCGAACTGCGCCACCTCCGCGCCGGCCACGAAAGTGCCGAGCGTGGTGGCGATGTCGCTGATCGGCAGATTGAGCGCGGCCGCCCGGTCGCGGTCGATCGTCACCGTGACCTGCGGCGCGTCGAAGGCGAGCGAGTTCTGAACGACGATGAAACGTCCGGTCGCTTGGGCGGCGTTCTTGATCTTCTCGCCGATCTCGTAGACCTGGCTGGCGTCGCCGGTGGACTGGACAACGATCGAGATCGGCAGCCCGCCGCCGGTTCCCGGCAGCGATGAAGGCGCGAAGACCAGCGCCTGCACCCCGGCCACCTTCGAAATCCGGCTCTGGATTTCCTGCTGGATTTCCTTTTGCGAGCGCGAGCGGTCGGCCCAGTCCTTCAGCGCCCAGACCGAGAAGGCGGTATTGGTCTGGCCGTTCAGCCCGGCAATCGAAAAGCGCGCCTTCACCTCTGGAATATCCTCGGTAAGGCCCGCGATCTGGTCGATATAAAGCTGGGTGTAAGGGGTGGTCGCGTAGCGCGGTGCGGTGACCAGCGAGAAAAGCGCGCCCTGGTCTTCTTCCGGCGCCAGTTCGCTCGACGTGTTGAAGAAGATGAAGACGGTAAGCGCCATCAGCGGCAGGGCGATCAGAAGCGTCACCGGCCGATAGTTGAGCGAGCCGCCGACCAGCCGTTCGTAGCGGTCGGCGACCCGGTCGAAGGTGTTGTCGACGAATTTCTGGAAGCGGCTGTGGCTGCCCGCTTTCAGGATGCGCGCCGACATGGCTGGCGTGATGGTGAGCGCGACGAAGCCGGAGATGACGACCGAGCCGGCCAGCGTGAAGGCGAATTCCTTGAAGAGCGCGCCGGTGAGGCCGCCTGTGAAGGCGAGCGGCGTGAAGACGGCGGCGAGCGTGATCGTCATCGCGATCACCGGTTCGGTAATCTCGCCCATGCCCTTGAACGCCGACTGCATCGGCGACAGGCCTTCCGCGATGTGGCGGTGGATGTTTTCCACGACCACGATCGCGTCGTCCACGACAAGGCCGATCGCCAGCACCATGGCGAGCAGCGAAAGCAGGTTGATGGAGAAGCCGACGGCGTAAAGCAGGAAACACACGCCGATCAGCGAGAGCGGAATGGTGACGATCGGCATCAACACGGAGCGGAACGATCCGAGGAAGAGCAGGATGACGACAATGACGATGGCGACCGCCTCGGCGATCGTCTTGAACACTTCCCCGATGGACGCGCTGATGGTTTCCGTCGCGTTATAGACCATGGTGATCGTCATGCCGGGAGGCAGCGTTCCCCGCAGCGCCGGCAGATCCTTGATCACGCCCGCGGCCGTGTCGAGCGGGTTGGCGGCGGGCGTCGGGAAAATACCGATGAAGGTGCCGGGCTTGCCGTTGAAATTGACGATGGTGTCGGTGTTTTCAGCGGCGAGTTCCACCTTGGCGACATCATGCAGGCGGACCACGCTGTCGCCGCTGCCCTTGAGCGGCAGGTTGCCGAAGGCTTCCGGCGTCTGCAGCGTCGAGCGGACGGTTATGGCATTCGCGACAAGGTTGTTCTGCGTCTTGCCGGGCGCCGACAGGAAGTTGGACGAGTTGATTGCGCTCAGCAACTCGGAAGCGGTGAGGCCGCGTGCGGCGAGCCGTATCGGGTCGATCCAGATGCGCATCGAATAGTCGGCCGCGCCGAGCACCTGCACCTGCGCCACGCCCTCGACGGTGGAGAGGCGGGGCCGGATCACCCGCTCGATATATTCGGTGATCTGCTCGGGCGTCATATTGGGGTTCTGCACGGCCAGATACATGATTGCGAATTGCTGGCCGGTTCCCTTGACGATCACAGGGTCCTTCGACGCGGAGGGCAGCTTGCTCTTCACCTGCTGGACCTTCGACAGGACATCGGTGAGCGCTGAATCCGGATCGGAACCGAGCTTCATGTTCACCGTCACCACGCTGACCGACGGACTGCTCTGCGAGGTTACGTAGTCGATGTTCTCCGTCGTCGCGACGGCTTCGGCGATCGGCGCGGTGATAAAGCCCTGGATGAGATCCGGGCTGGCGCCAGGATAGGCTGTGGTGACCGTGATCGCCGTCTCGGCGACCTCCGGGTATTCCCGGATGGAAAGGTTGAAGATGCCCTGGAAGCCGAGGAGAAGGATCAGGGTGGCGACGACGGTCGAAAGGACCGGCCGGCGGATGAAGAGCGCTGACAAGTTCATTGCGGGCCGCTCCCCGCCTGATCCCCCTTGACCTGCGACGGCTCCACAGAATTGTCGATCGTGACGGGGGCGCCGTTGGTCAGCCGGTTCTGGCCCGCATTGACCACCACAGCTCCCGCTTTCACGCCGTCCTTGATCTCGATGCGGCCATCGGATTGGCGCCCAGTCTTAACGAAGACCTGATGGGCGACGAGATTCTGGTTCTTGTCGTTGGCGTCGACCTTGCCGGTCGTGGCCTTCCCGTCCTTGTCCGCCAGCACGACCGCATAGATGAAATCGCCATAGAGACTGGTGGTAAGGGCCGTCTCGGGCAGGGCGATGATATTGTCCTCGGCTGGAAGCACAACCCGGACCTGCGCGAACTGACCGGGCGTCAGCGCGCCATTCGGATTGGAAATCTCCGCGCGAACCGAAACCAGCCGGGTCGACGGATCGACCTTCGGATCGATGCCGATCACCTTGCCCTCGAATTTGAGATCGTCGTCGGTCAGGCCGAGCCGGACGGACTGGCCGATCTTGAGGTCCGGCAATTGCTGCTCGGGCACGGTGAAATCGACGCGCATCGTATCCAGGTCCTGCAGCGTCGCGACCACGTCGCCCGGCGTCAGATATTTGCCGACGTCGATTTGCGGAATGCCGATCGTGCCGCTGAAGGGCGCGGTAACCCGTTTCTGGTCCAGCACGGCCTGCAGGCTGTCGACCTGCGCGGCGGAGGCCGATGCGGCCGCCTGCGCCTGCTGGACGTTCGACTGAGGCCCGACCTGCCGCTTCTGCAATTCGATGGCGCGTTCGAGGTTCTGCTCGTCGAGCGCGGCCTGCGCCTTTTCGGCTTCCAGATTGGCGCGCTCGACGGCATCGTCGAGTTGAACGAGGAGTTGGCCGGCCTTGACCTTCTCGTTGGACTTGAACGCGACGTCGCGGACGACACCGGCCACCTCGACGGTCAAATCGACGCCCGAGCGCGCGCTGACCGTGCCGATTGCCTGGATCTCGGGCTTCCATGTCATCGGCTTCGCCACCGTCGTGGAGACGGCGAGCTTCGGTTTCGGCATGTTGGCGAAGTACTGCTTTATCGCGTTGGATCGGAACATATTGAAGCCGACGATCCCGCCGACGACGAGGACGACGAGTATCAGGGCGATGACGAGGCGCTTGATCATACTCGGCAGGGCTCCACAACTTCCGATTAAAGCTTACTAGATGAAAAGCCCGGCCATGCCTACTGCTGCAATGCAACAGTCAACCCGTACTATGCCGTCCAGCCTATACGGGATGGCGGACGAGAGCGGCTGCGCGGCGTCTGCGGCCCTGATGAAGCTGCCACAGGGAATGCGCGATGAGCGAGACGATCAGGATGGTTCCCCCGATCATGCTCTGGGTGCTCGGGACTTCCGCGAAGATCAACCATACCCAGACCGGCGCGAGCACCGTTTCCAGAAGATAGAACATCGCCACTTCCGGTGCGGACAGATAACGCGGGCCGCTCGCCAGGCAGAAGAAGGAGAGCGGCATGATGATGAAACCGTCGAGGACGATCCACCACGGCACCGCCACATGGTAGCCGGTTTGGCTCACCATCCCCGCCGCAACCACAAAGGGAAGCACGACCGCCACCAGCGGCGTGAAGCCCATATTCTTGCCGCTGGCGCGGGTGATGACGATGGCCAGCGCGATGCAGAGGGCGGAGGAAAGGGCCATCAGGTCACCGAAGAAATGACCGGATGAAACGCCGTCGCCGACGATGATGAGGACGCCGGCCAGCATGGCGGCCATGGCGATGAGCGTTGCCCGGCCGGGACGCTCCTTCAGGAACAGCCAGGAAAGCAGCGCCGCGAACATCGTGTTGAAGGCGAGGATGAAGACGAGGTTGGCCGTAGCGGTATTGTAGACCGCGGCGATGAAGGTCACGGCTGAAAGGGCGTAGAGAAAGGCGACGACTGCGCCGCTGCGGCCGGGGATGAGAGGCGGCGGCTCGCGCATGGTCCTGCGCATGACAAGCCAGAGAATAGCGGCGGCGATGAGCGTGGTTCCGCAACGCATCATCAGGATCGACCATGGCTCGCCGTCGGCAAGTCTGATCAACGGAATATCGATGGTCAGCGCCATGCCGCCGATGGTGGAAAGCAGCAATCCCCTTGCATGTTGAGAATCGTCGGCAGCGGACACGGAAGGCGCTCCAGGATGCATCGGGGAAGAAATTCGGAAGAGTCGCGCCGGCGAAAGGCTTTTCAGGCGATCCGTTCCCAACCTTTGGGGCCAAGATGCTCCTGCGGCTTGAAACGTACCTTATAAGCCATCTTGGGCGAGCCGTTGACCCAGTAGCCGAGATAGACATGGGGCAGGCCCGCGGCGCGCGCGCGCTGGATGTGGTCGAGGATCATGAAGGTGCCGAGCGAGCGGTCTTCGATAGCGGGATCGTAGTAGGAATAGACCATAGACAGCCCGTCGGCCATCGTGTCGGTGAGCGCGACGGCGAGCAGCGGCCCGTGGCCGTGCCCGGTGATGAAGGAATCCGGACCGCGCAGGCGATATTCGGTGATTTTCGTGTTCACATGCGTGTCCTCGACCATCATGGCGTAGTCGAGGACCGTCATGTCGGACATGCCGCCGCGGCGATGGCGCGCGTCGAGATAGGATCGGAAAAGCGAATATTGTTCCGTCGAAGGCTCGGCGTCATGCACGGCGCCAACCAGATCGGCGTTGCGGTGAAGTACGCGCTTCATGTTCCGCGACGGCTCGAATTCGCCGGCAAGGATGCGGACCGACACGCAGGCGAGGCACCCGTCGCAGGCCGGCCGGTAGGCGATGTTCTGCGAACGGCGGAAGCCGCCTTGCGTGAGGAGGTCGTTCATCTCCGGCGCGCGGTCGCCGACCAGATGGGTAAACACCTTCCGCTCGAATTTTCCTTCGAGATAGGGACAGGGAGAAGGCGCGGTCAAAAAGAATTGCGGCGACTGGGTCGGTTGGTGGGTCATTTGTAGGCGGGTGTCCGGCTGCCTCGTCCTGATCGGTTTAATGGTGAATCACAGCTTGCCGCGCTTTTTGCAAACGTCAATCCCTTCGAAGAGCGATCCTGCGTCAGGCGCGCCCGGCAAGACACGGAAAGGGGAAGGAAATTCGGTGTCGGCCGATTGCTTGTCAGTCACCGACCGCCACGCCCTCACGGCGCGGGTCGGCGCCGCCTTCGATGCCGGCCGGCGTGACCTCGATGCCTTGAAGGCCCGAATTCTGATCGCCGATTTTCGTCCGGTAGCCGAGGGCCTCGAGATCCTTCGCCATGTCGGCTGCACTGGTGCCCGCCTCGAGATCGTAGACCCCGAAACGATTGACGAAATGCGGTAGCGAAACAGCCTCTTGCACATCCATCTTCCAGTCGATCATGGCGATCAGCGCTTCGGCGACATAGGAGATGATGTTGGAGCCGCCGGGCGAGCCGATGGCGATCACCGGCCGGCCGTCCTTCATGACGATGGTCGGCGCCATGGAGGAGCGCGGGCGTTTGCCGGGCTCGACCCGGTTGGCGACGGCGCGGCCGTCCTTCTCCGGTGCGAAGGTGAAATCGGTCAATTCGTTATTGAGCAGGAAGCCGTCGACCATCTGCCGAGAGCCGAAGGCGCTCTCGACGGTCGTGGTCATGGAAGCAATGTTGCCCTCGTCGTCGATGATGACGAAATGCGAAGTGCCGTGTTCGGGATAGGTGAGGCCTTCGATACGCAACTCGGCCTTGTCCCAGGGCGGATCCCCCGGCTTGACCTCGTCCTCGCCGAGCGCGGTCGGGCGGCGCAGGAGCGCTGAACGGCTTTTCAGGTAGGCCGGATCGAGCAGGCCCTTCGGCATCGGCACGAAATCGCTGTCGGCCATGTAGCGGCCGCGGTCGGCGAAGGCGAGCCTTGTGGCGTCGCCGATGATGCGCCAGCTTTCCGGATCGTCGGGGCCGAGCGTGGCGATGTCGAAGCCGGAGATTATGCCGAGAATCTGGCCGATGGTCAGCGCGCCGGAGGATGGCGGCCCCATGCCGCAGACGTCATAGCCGCGATAGGGCGCACACACGGCCGGGCGTTCTTTCGCTTTGTATGTCGCAAGGTCCTGGAGGCTCAGATGACCGGGATTGGTGGGATGCGCATGGATAGCCGCGACGATGTCCTCGGCGATGCGGCCGGTGTAGAAGGCGTCGGCGCCGGTCGAGGCGATGATCCGCAATGTTTCGGCGTAGGCAGGGTTCTTCAGCGTCGCGCCGATGGCGACCGGCTTGCCCTCCTGATCATAGAAATAGGCACGTGCGGCCGGCTGTTTGTCGAGGCGTCCCATATCCTCGGCGATCTCGTTGTGCAAGCGCGGGGATACGGCAAAGCCCCTGTCGGCGAGATCGATCGCGCTATCGAAAAGACCGCTCCAATCCTTCGCGCCATATTTCCTGTGCACGGCTTCGAGCAGCCGCACGGTTCCCGGCGTACCGACCGAACGGCCGCCCACGACGGCCTCGAAGAAGGGCAGGGGCTTTCCTTCGGCGTTGAGGAAGAGCGACGGCGTCACGTCCGCCGGCGCCGTCTCGCGTCCGTCGAAGGTAGTAAGCTTCTTTGCCTTCGCGTCGTACCAGACAAGGAAAGCGCCGCCGCCAAGGCCGGAGGATTGCGGCTCGACAAGCCCCAGCACCGCCTGCACCGCCACCAGCGCGTCGGCGGCATTGCCACCCTCGCGCAGCACGTCCAGCCCGGCCTGGGCGGCCAAGGGGTTGGCGGCGGCGACCATATGGCGGTGGGCGACGACGAGGTGCTTTGCGGCTGACCCGCCGGCCGTCTCCGGCGCGACGCTGTCGGATGCCTGCTGGGCGAAGGAAGGAACGCCGAAAAGGAGGAAAGCAGCCGCGAACGCCGCGAGGCATGACGGGAAGGCGGATCCCCACGACCTCAACATTCGCCGGTCCAATTGGGCATCACGCGCTCCTGCGCCGTTCTTCAGAAATAGCCGCCTCCGCCGGTCCGAACACGTCCTCGAAGGAAGCTTTCAAAGCGATGTCGAAATCCGACATCGTCACCGGCAGGCCGAGATCGACGAGGCTGGTCACGCCGTAACCCGAGATGCCGCAGGGCACGATACCGCCGAAATGCGAAAGGTCGGGCTCCACATTGACGGCGATGCCGTGGAAGCTGACCCAGCGGCGCAGGCGGATGCCGATCGCCGCGATCTTGTCTTCGGCCGTCCGGCCGTCAGGCAGGGGCGGACGATCCGGACGCGCGACCCAGACGCCGACGCGATCCTCTCGCCGCTCGCCCTTGACGTTGAAACGGCCGAGCGCGCCCATGATCCAGTCCTCCAGCGCGGCCACGAAGGCGCGCACGTCCTCCTTGCGCCGCTTCAGGTCGAGCATGACATAGGCGACCCGCTGGCCGGGCCCGTGATAGGTGTATTCGCCGCCGCGCCCGGCTTCGAAGACCGGAAAACGGTCCGGCTCGATCAGGTCGCGCGGCTTGGCGCTGGTGCCCGCCGTGTAGAGCGGCGGGTGCTCGACCAGCCAGACGAGTTCGCCGGCCGTGCCCTCGCGGATCGCGCCCGCGCGCTCCTCCATGAAGGCGAGCGCGGTTTCATACCGCGTCAATCCCGGCTCGATGCGCCATTCGACGGGCAGCGAGGGAATGGAGGGGCGTAGCGAGGCGGAAAGCTGGCTGCGTTCGGTCATGGCGGTCCTGTAGGCTCTCCGAAGATAGGACGCGGCGTCGGCAAGGTCCAGAAAGTGATCCGCTCCGTTTGTCCCGACCTGAGGAGACGCCGGGGTTGCCCCCGGCGCCCGTTCAGCGGTCGCTAAAAGAACTCCTTATAGGCAAATGCCGCTGCAAGGATAAGCACGACCGCCGCGATTATCGCGATGTTCCCCGCCCACGAGGAGGAGAACATGACGTGATCTTCCTGATCTTCCTGATCTTCTTTCTCGTCATTCATGGAATAGAACCTGACTGTTTACATCCCAGCGCCCCCGAAAGGACGACCGTATGGACCGCGGGCCCGTTCGGATCGTTGGGTGCCGATTGAATTCTGTGATGATGATGCCGTCGAACGGCGGTCAGCAGGCGGAAGGAGGCGCCTGGGCGTCGAAGGGCCGGAATTGAGGGGCAGCCGCGATTGCCGGAAGCCGCCGGCTTTCGGGGCGGGATCGCTGCCCGACGGTTTCGTACGCAATCGCAGCGGGGACCGTGCCGTCCGCTTGCTGCAAAAGCCGGTGCTTCTGATTTTCCGAACGCCATACATGGATAGCGCTTTGGCTGCGCGACAGGTCGTACAGAGCCGCCGCACGCGTAATCGCCACCAGGTCGGCAGGCGAGGAACCGATTGCCGGGGAACCGGAAGGAACCGGTTGTGGAATGCGCGGCGACGATAATGCCAGGACGGCGAAGCAAAGGACGACCAGCCAGACGCCGTGCGCAAACCGCCTCGCAGCGCTTCGCGGCGAAGGGACTTCGTCCCCGTCATGCTTCACAGGCTTGTCCGGTCGCAGAGGCACATCCTACCCGTTCGAATTGTCAGGTTGCGCGCGATGAAAAGCGCATCCTGCCGGCCGACAATGACAAGGTAGGAAATATAAGCTGAAAAAGGAGGATAGTCCAAAAACCCGGCCGGCGCTTAACGCCGCACACCTGCCGGTGCATCAACCTAGAACCGAAAAGTCCAAAACAGGCAGGCAAGCGTCGCCGCGACGCTTGCGACAAGCGCAAGGGTCCTCAACAGGACGTTGCGGCGCAACTCGTTGAGGATGGCGTGGCAGACCAGGACGGCAAGGACGAACACGAACTGCCAGTCGAGGAGCGCGCGATAGGCTGTGAACTGGCCGAAAGCCATCCTGGCGACGAGGCAGCCCACGATCGTTGCGAAGAGCACGACCACGGCGAGGTAGACCGTCTCGACGCCGTTGACGAGCACGAACGAAGCGGCCCGCAGCGGCAGGATCATCAAGAGCGCGACGCCAAAGAAATAAAGCGCCGCAAGCGGGATGAAGGTCGCGGCACTGGCGAGGCCGTCCAACCGTTTCATGCCAAGGGCACCGAACGGATCGCCATGCCGCATCACGGCGATGGATAGCGCCATCAAAAGAGCGGTCAGGACGGTAACGAATATAAAGGTGCTGAGGCTCTTGGCCATTAGGGTCCCCCGAATCCGGCTGCCTACTGCGTAGCTTATGGGACGGGGACTTCCAATGCCGAAAGGCCGATGTGCCGGGCGGGCTGTTGCCCATGCCGGCCCAGCGTCCTGCCGGGAGGTCTGGTGAGTTGAATCTCAGGCGACAATCAGCGCCGTATGCGGCGCTTGTCGAGTGATGGTGCGGTCGAGAAGACTCGAACTTCCACGGGTTGCCCCACAGCGACCTCAACGCTGCGCGTCTACCAATTCCGCCACGACCGCACGCCATGGTAGGGCCGGTCGAACCGGCCCGGCGCATTTAGCAAATAGCCCATGCGCATACAAGGGCGCGTTTGGCGTTATTTGGGCAGGCCCCCGCGGACTGGAAGGATAGGCGCAATTCATGCCTCCGGCGGGAACCATCAATGGCCTCAAGCCTTGGAAGAAGAGCGAAGGAGGCCGCCATGGCTGGCAGTCAGAAAAAATGGTCGGCGGATGTGACCGAGCATAGCGATGCGCTCGACCTGGAAGAACATATTTTCGAATCCGACGACCCGGCGAAGATCGCACGGTCGCTGAAGCATTCGGCGGAAAAGAGCGATCGCCGCAAGGGCGCGCCCTACCAATCGGCAATGTCGATGCTGACCTTCTATATCAACCGTGCGGGCAAGAACCTTCCGGAGAAGCAAGAGAAGGTTCTGGAGGAGGCCAAGGACGAACTGCGCAAAGCCTTCGGGCGCCGGAAAGAATAATTGCCCGCCTGAGTGCCGGCCTACAGCGGATCCGCCGCTGAATTGCTGTTGTGCTGCGCCGCCTCGTCGCGCTAGACGTGCCGCCATGGACTGAAGCTTCAACACCGGACAATGGAGGCGCCGTTGAGCGAAATCGACGAACACGCGCGTCCGCCGTCCAGGTCCGAATCCCCCTCCGACCTCGCCGCCGAAATCTACGACGACGAAGGCGTCATCCGTGGCGACTTCGTCTCGCGGGTGGAGGGAGCCATTGCCGCCGGCAACCGGGACGCCCTGAAGAACGAGGTCGGCTCTCTCCACGAATCCGAAGTCGGCGACCTGATCGAGGCGCTGCCGCCCGAGCAGCGCCGCCATCTCGTCGGGCTGATGGGCGAGGATTTCGACTTCGCCGCGCTGACCGAGGTCGATGGGGCGATCCGCTCCGACATCGTCGACAACATGCCGAATGCGCAGATCGCGCAGGCCGTCCAGGAAATGGATTCCGACGACGCGGTCTACATCCTGGAAGACCTCGACGAGGAGGATCGCGACGAGATCCTGGCGCAGCTTCCGTTTACCGAGCGCATAAGGCTGAGGCGCGCGCTCGACTATCCCGAAGAGACGGCCGGCCGGCGCATGCAGACCGAATTCGTCGCCGTGCCGCCCTTCTGGACGGTCGGCCAGACCATCGACTACATGCGCGACGACAAGAACCTGCCGGACAGCTTCTCGCAGATATTCGTCATCGACCCGACCTTCCGGCTGCTCGGCGCCGTCGATCTCGACCGCATCTTGCGCAGCGGGCGCACCACCAGGATCGAGGAGGTGATGCATGAGACGCGGCACGCCATTCCCGCGACGATGGATCAGGAGGAGGCGTCGCGTGAATTCGAGCAGTACGATCTTCTCTCGGCGGCCGTGGTCGATGAGAACGAGCGGCTGGTCGGCGTGCTGACTATCGACGATGTGGTGGACGTCATCCAGGAGGAGGCCGAGGAAGATCTGATGCGCATGGGCGGCGTCGGCGACGAGGAACTCTCCGACACCATCCTGCGTACCTCGCGCTCGCGCGTGCCGTGGCTGGCCGTCAATCTCATCACCGCCTATCTGGCGGCTTCGGTGATCGGGCTTTTCGACGAGACGATCCAGAAGGTGGTGGCGCTCGCCGTCCTGATGCCGATCGTGGCGGGAATGGGCGGTAACGCGGCGACGCAGACCATGACCGTCACCGTGCGCGCGCTGGCGACGCGGGATATCGACATTTACAATGCCGGCCGCATCATCCGCCGCGAACTGGTGGTCGGTTCCATCAACGGACTGGTTTTCGCGATCCTTGTCGGCATGACGGCCTGGGCCTGGTTCGGCAGCTACGATATCGGCGGGCTGATCGGAACGGCGATGGTCATCAACATGCTGGCGGCGGCTCTCGGGGGCATCCTGATCCCCCTCGTCCTGCATCGCATCGGCGCCGACCCGGCGATCTCGTCGGGCATCTTCGTCACCACGGTAACCGACGTGACCGGCTTCTTCTCCTTCCTCGGACTGGCGACCTGGTGGTACGGCGTCTATTGAGTTTTGGTCGCGGACAAGCGAAAAGAAGCTGCCAGTAATTGACTTTTACGTAAATGTTGTTGAGGATTCCGCAAAGGATTCAAGGACAGGCGCGAAAGCCGATGCGGGAATATTATTCGATCACCGAACTCACCCGCGAATTCGGCATCTCCACGCGCACGCTCCGCTTCTACGAGGATGAGGGGCTGATCCATCCGGTCCGGCGCGGGCGCACCCGGCTGTTCCGACAATCCGACCGCCATCTGGTCCGCCAGATCCTGCGCGGCAAGCGGCTCGGCTTCTCGATCGCGGAGATCGGCGAGATCGTGCAGATGTACCGGGAGCCGCCGGGCGAGGTCGGTCAACTCAAGCTGATGATCAAGCGCATCGAGGAGAAGCGTGAGGATCTGCGCCAGAAGCGCCGCGATCTGGAAGAGACACTGGCCGAACTCGACCATGCGGAAGAATCCTGCGTCGAACGGCTGGCGGAACTCGGCGTCAACACCTGATCGAGCCGCCTACCGATCCTTCACCGTTTCCATCGCCACGAAGGTCGATGTCTGCGCGACATGGGGAAGCGCGGAGATGCGTTCGCCGAGCACGCGCCGATAGGCGGCGATGTCCTTGGTCCGGACTTTCAGCAGATAATCGAAGCTCGACGCGATCATGTGGCATTGCTCGATTTCGGGTACCTTGAGCACGGCCTTGTTGAAGGCGTCGAGCGCGGTGGAGCGCGTGTCGGAAAGTTTTACCTGTACAAAAGCGATATGCCCTTCGCCGAGACGGTCGTGATCGACAAGCGCTGTATAGCCGTGGATATAGCCTTCCTTTTCCAGCCTCCGGACGCGGGTGGCGACCGGCGTCTTCGACAGGCCGACGGCATTCGCCAGTTCGGCCATGGAGAGGCGGCCGTCCTCCTGGAGGGAGGACAGGATCTTTCGGTCGATACGATCCAGATGGTCTGTCATGGCCGGAAATGCATTCGATACGTGCTGTCGGATGGGTATCGAATAGCGAAATCGACATGCCCTGTCTCGTTTTTCAGCCCCTATGCAGGCTGTTTCGCATGATATGGTTGCCATCCATCGCCTCCGGAGCGCAGTGCCATGCCTTCTCCAGCCGAACAACCCCTACAAAAAGCCGCCGGCCTTGACGAAATCCGCGCGGAAATGCGCGCCTACACCCTTGCCGACGAGGCGGAGACGTTGAAACGCCTCGCGGCATCGACGGGCCTTTCGCAAGACGAACGCGGGGCGATATCGGCGAAGGCCGTCAGGCTTGTCGAGAAAGTCCGCGAATCGGCCGATCCGCAGTTGATGGAGGTTTTCCTTTCCGAATACGGTCTGTCGACGACGGAGGGCGTTGCGCTGATGTGCCTGGCGGAAGCGCTGCTTCGCGTTCCCGACGCCGGGACGATGGACGATCTGATTCGCGACAAGATCGCGCCGCATGACTGGTCGGCGCATTCGGGCGAATCGACCTCGATCTTCGTCAACGCCTCGACCTGGGCGCTGATGCTGACCGGCCGCGTGCTGGAGGAGGGCGACGGTACGATCGAGCGCACGCTGCGCAACATGGTCCGCCGCCTGGGAGAGCCGGTGATCCGCAAGGCGGTCGCGGCCGCCATGCGCGAGATGGGCGAGCAATTCGTCCTCGGCCGCACCATCGGCGAGGCGCTGAAGCGCGGGCGGCCGCTGATCGCCAAGGGCTACAGCTATTCCTACGACATGCTGGGCGAGGCTGCCCGCACCGGGGCGGATGCGCTGCGCTACCACAAGGCCTATGCCGACGCGATCGCCTCGCTGAAGCCGTCCGCGACAGGCGACGACATTCGCCGCAATCCCGGTATCTCGGTGAAGCTGTCGGCGATCCATCCGCGCTATGAGGCGACGCAGAAGGAGAAGATGCTGCCGGTCATGACCGCGCGGCTGCTTACGCTGGCCGAAGCGGCGAAGGATGCCCGAATGGGCCTCAACGTCGACGCCGAGGAGGCCGACCGGCTCGACCTGTCGCTCGACGTGATCGAGGAAGTGCTGGCCAGCCCTTCGCTTGCCGGCTGGGACGGGTTCGGCGTCGTCGTGCAGGCCTACGGGCGGCGCGCCTCCTTCGTGCTCGACTGGCTCTACGCGCTCGCCGAAAAGCTTGACCGCCGCATCATGGTGCGGCTGGTGAAGGGCGCCTATTGGGACACCGAGATCAAGCGCGCGCAGACGATGGGGCTTGCCGGGTACCCCGTCTTCACGCGCAAGGCGAATACGGACGTTTCGTACCTTGCCTGCGCGAAGAAGCTGCTTTCCATGACGGACCGCATCTACCCGCAATTCGCCACGCACAACGCGCATACGGTGGCGGCCGTGCTGGGGCTCGCGGGCGAGGACCGCGACCGCTTCGAGTTCCAGCGTCTGCACGGCATGGGCGAGGCGCTGCATGAGGCGGTGCGCAAGGCGGAAAGAACGCGCTGCCGTATCTATGCGCCGGTCGGGGCGCATGAAGACCTGCTTGCCTATCTGGTGCGGCGGCTTCTGGAGAACGGAGCCAATTCCTCCTTCGTCCATCAGATCGTCGATCAGGAGGTGAGCCCCCAGCAGATCGCGCGTGATCCCCTGGCTATCGTGGAGAGCCAGGGGCCGGCCGAAAATCCCGCCATCCCTGCGCCAGCGGCGATCTTCGAGCCGGTGCGCGGCAATTCGAGAGGCTGGGACATCACCGACCCGGTGACGGTAGCCGCCATCGACAAGGCGCGCAAAAAGTTCGCCGCGCCGCATCGCTGGCAAGCAAGGCCGATGATTCGAGCGAACGGCAAGGGGGAGGCGATACCGGTTCTCAACCCCGCCGATCCGTCCGAAATGGTGGGCGAAGTCGTGAATGCCGACGAAGGGCAGGTGCGCGAGGCCATCGGCCTTGCGCTCACCGCGCAGCCGCAATGGGCCAAACGTCCCGTCGAGGATCGCGCCGCGATCTTGCTTCGGGTCGCCGATCTCTATGAGGAGAATTCGGTCGAATTCTTCGCGCTCGCCGCACGCGAAGCCGGGAAAACCTTGCCGGATGGCGTGGCGGAAGTGCGCGAGGCGGCCGATTTCCTGCGCTATTACGCAGGTCAGGCCGAACTGGCCGAAGACGACACCGTGGCGCGCGGCGTCATCGCCTGCATTTCGCCCTGGAATTTCCCTCTGGCGATCTTCACCGGACAGATCGCCGCCGCGCTGGTCACCGGTAATGCCGTCATCGCCAAGCCCGCCGAACAGACACCGCTGATCGCGGCGCGCGCCGTCGAACTGATGCGGCAGGGGGGCGTGCCGGAAGAAATCATCCAGCTTCTGCCGGGCGAAGGTCCGTCGGTCGGCGCGCCGCTTGTCGCCGATCCGCGCATCGCCGGCGTTTGCTTCACTGGCTCCACCGAAGTGGCCAAAGGCATCGAACGCCAGCTTGCCGAGACCGCCACGCCGGACGCCATGCTGATTGCCGAAACCGGCGGGCTGAACGCCATGATCGTCGATTCGACGGCACTGCCGGAACAGGTCGTCCGCGACGTGATTGCATCGGCGTTCCAGAGCGCCGGCCAGCGCTGTTCGGCCCTGCGCGTGCTCTATCTCCAGGACGACATAGCGCCCAAGGTGACGAAGATGCTGACCGGCGCACTTGCCGCGCTCGAGATTGGCGATCC